>CAIXDG010000214.1 GCA_903918115.1 uncultured beta proteobacterium | reverse complement strand
GTCGGCTCATCTCCCGAAATACTGGTTCGACAAGAGCCGCGTGACACCCAAAAAATAGTCACCATTCGGCCTTTAGCTGGGACGCGTCCGCGCGGCGCGACTCCCGATGAAGACGAACGGCTAGCACGTGAACTTTTAGCCGATCCCAAAGAAATTGCCGAGCATGTCATGCTCATCGATTTAGCACGTAATGACGTCGGTCGTATTGCGCAAACTGGAACGGTTAAGGTAACTGACTCCATGGTGATTGAAAAATATTCACATGTACAGCATATTGTTAGCTCGGTTGAGGGCGCCTTAAAAGAGGGGATGAGTAATATGGACGTACTCCGTGCCACTTTTCCTGCCGGCACTTTATCAGGCGCGCCTAAAATTCGGGCAATGGAAATTATTGATGAAATGGAAATAGTGAAGCGTGGCGTATATGGCGGCGCTGTTGGCTATCTTTCATTTACTGGAGATATGGATGTAGCGATTGCCATTCGTACGGGCATTATTCGCGCTGGCGTTTTACATTCTCAGGCCGGAGCTGGGGTCGTCGCTGATTCAAATCCGACCTCTGAATGGCGTGAAACTGAAGCCAAAGCGCGCGCTGTCTTGATGGCTGCTGATTTAGTCCAAGGGGGTCTTAATGCTCTTGATGATTGATAACTATGATTCGTTTACTTACAACCTAGTGCAATACTTTGCCGAACTTGGGGAAGAAGTACGCGTAGTTCGTAACGACGAAATTAGCGTTGCTGATATTCCACAAACAGGAGCCAAGCGAATTTGTATATCACCTGGACCGTGCAGCCCAAATGAGGCTGGTATTTCCGTGGCTACTATTCAAGCCTTTGCCGGCAAAATTCCAATCTTGGGCGTTTGTCTTGGTCATCAAGCTATTGGTGAAGCATTTGGCGGGAATATTATCCGTGCGCAAAAAGTCATGCATGGCAAAACTGACTTAATTCAACATAAGGGAGTCGGAGTCTTTAGTGAGTTGCCAAATCCATTTACGGTCACGCGCTATCACTCACTTGCGATTGAGCGCAGTAGCCTACCGGCTTGCTTAGAAATTACCGCTACCTCTGCCGATGGTGAAATTATGGGAGTACGGCATCGCGAATATTTAATTGAGGGTGTGCAATTTCATCCCGAATCTATTTTGTCAGAGCAAGGGCATGCTTTATTAAAAAACTTTTTACGCCTTAGCGCTTAACTTATTATTAGTCCTAATGAATTCGCCCTTCACTCCCCAACAAGCAATTCAACGCTGCCTCGATCATGGTGAACTAAGTCACCTAGAAATGCTCACGATGATGCGCTTAATTATGGGTGGCGCACTTTCGCCGGTCCTTACGGCAGGCTTCTTAATTGCCTTACGCGCTAAACAAGAAACAGTTGGAGAAATTACTGCAGCGGCCCAAGTCATGCGTGAATTTGTTACCCCAGTGACAGTAAGTCCTGCAGATCATTTGGTAGATGTCGTAGGAACAGGCGGCGATGGTGCGCAAACTTTTAATATTTCTACAGCTGCAATGTTTGTCGCCTCTGCCGCTGGAGCAAAAATTGCTAAACACGGTAACCGTAGTGTCAGTAGCAAATCGGGAAGCGCCGATGTTCTAGAAGCACTTGGAGTCAATTTACAACTCTCACCAGCGCAAGTCGCGCAATGTATTGAAAAAATAGGCGCTGGCTTTATGTTTGCCCCTAATCACCATCCTGCTATGAAAAATGTGGGTCCAGTTAGAAAAGAACTCGGTGTACGCACAATTTTTAATATTTTAGGTCCGCTGACCAATCCTGCCAATGCAAAACATATACTAATGGGCGTCTTTCATCCCGAATTAGTTGGCATTCAAACTCGGGTCTTACAAAATCTTGGTATGAAGCATGCCTTAGTAGTTTATGGTCGCGATGGCTTAGATGAAATTTCCTTGCAAGGACCAACCCTCATTGGCGAATTAAAAGATGGTCAAGTGCGCGAGTATGAAATTAATCCGCTCGATTTTGGATTAAAACTAAGCCCTACAAACGCTTTTCAAGTGACCAATGCCGCCGAATCAAAAGCGATTATCTTGGGTGTTTTAGACCCTACTGCGAGCGCTGATTTTTATGCTGCGCGCGAGATTGTTTGTCTGAATGCAGGAGCTACACTTTATGTGGCAGACTGTGTCCCCGATATCGCCAGTGGTTTTATCTTGGCGCAAAAAATGATTGCTACTGGGGCGGCACAAAATAAACTAGCTGCTTTTGTTTCTGCTACGCAGAACCCGAATTAAGTATTAGTTCAATTTATTATGAGCGATATTCTGACTACGATTGTGGCTACTAAACGCCAAGAAGTCCTCACTGCGCAAGCGCTTGTTACGCTTGCCCAACTGCGGTCTTTAGTTGAACGCCAGCAAAGTAATACCGACTTTCAGCCCCGCGGCTTTACCCAAGCAATTAAACGTACAATTTTGACCGGCGGTTCTGCTGTCATTGCTGAAATAAAAAAAGCTAGCCCTAGCAAAGGGGTGCTACGAGAGAATTTTGAACCCAGTGCAATTGCTAAATCGTATGCAGAACATGGTGCCGCTTGTTTATCGGTTTTAACTGATGTAAATTATTTTCAGGGTTGTTCGGCATATCTTGAGGCTGCTAGAAGTGCCTGTACGCTGCCAGTCCTACGTAAAGATTTCACCATTGATGTTTATCAAGTCTATGAAGCAAGAGCAATGGGTGCTGATGCCATTTTACTTATTGTGGCAGCGCTTGATCTCAAGCAAATGCAAGATTTAGAAGCTTGCGCCCTCGCGTTGGGACTCGATGTCTTAGTTGAAGTACACAATCGCGAAGAACTCGATTTAGCTTTACAACTAAAAACGCCCCTACTAGGAATTAATAATCGCAACTTAAAAACCTTTAATGTGTCTTTGCAAACCACACTTGATTTACTACCTCATATTCCTAGCGACAAGTGCATTGTGACCGAGTCGGGAATTTTGCAGCGCTGTGATGTAGAGCTGATGAGAGCCAATCGAGTGAACGCATTTCTGGTTGGTGAAGCTTTTATGCGCGCGCCCGAGCCTGGGCTTGCGCTAAGCCAAATCTTTGCTTAAACGTTAAACAAGAAATTCAATACATCGCCATCTTTGACGACATACTCCTTGCCTTCTGCACGCATTTTACCGGCCTCTTTTGCGCCAGCTTCGCCTTTGTATTGAATAAAATCTGCGTATGAAATTGTTTGTGCACGAATAAAGCCGCGCTCAAAATCAGTATGAATGACACCTGCCGCTTGTGGCGCAGTGGCACCCACGGCAATTGTCCAAGCGCGTACCTCTTTCACGCCTGCCGTGAAATAGGTTTGTAAGCCCAGCAAAGAATATGCCGCGCGAATAACCCGATCTAAGCCAGGCTCACTCATTCCTAAATCAGTCAAAAATTCGGTTTTATCTGCTTCATCTAAATCGGCAATTTCAGCCTCAATTGCTGCGCAAACTGCTACTACTGGCGCGCCCTCTTTAGCAGCATGATTTTTAACTGCATCTAAATAGGGATTATTTTCAAAGCCATCTTCCTTCACGTTAGCAACATACATTGTTGGCTTAGCGGTAATTAAACATAGCGGTTTTAAAAGGGCTTTTTCATCTTCGCTGAATGACAAGCTACGAACTGGTTTAGCTAAGTCTAGTTGCGCCTGTACTTTAGTCAAAACTGCAACCAAGGCGGCCGCCTCTTTATCGTTGCCAGATTTTGCAGCTTTACTTGAGCGATTAAGGACTTTTTCCACTGTTGCTAAGTCGGACAAGGCTAATTCAGTGTCAATCACCTCTATATCTGAAATGGGATCAATTTTGCCGGCGACATGGACCACATTTGCATCGTCAAAACAACGGACGACATGGGTAATGGCATCGGTTTCGCGAATATTTGCTAAAAATTGATTGCCCAAGCCTTCGCCTTTTGAGGCGCCAGCTACAAGACCGGCAATATCTACAAATTCCACTACTGCCGGGAGGATGCGTTCTGGAACAACTATCGCCGCCAAGCCTTGTAAGCGGGTATCGGGCACCTCCACAATGCCAACATTGGGCTCGATAGTACAAAAAGGATAATTTTCTGCCGCAATACCAGCTTTGGTAAGGGCATTAAATAAGGTTGATTTGCCGACATTAGGCAGGCCGACGATGCCACATTTTAAAGACATAGGGCTATTGTAAAGGGGCTTTTTCGCTATCATCAGTACATGAGCTCATTACCACCCTCTTTTAATCCACATCAATTTGATATTGCGGTGGTTGGTGCTGGGCTGATTGGCAAAGCAACTGCCCTTGGATTAGCCCAACTGGGGCTCTCTACCGTGCATATTGCGCCCGATCTATCCCAGTCTAGTGCTGCCCCAGCGGCAGGCCAATGGAGCCAACGGATTTATGCTTTTTCTTCCAGCACCCAAGCCCTCCTAAAAAAAATTCAAGTATGGGATGCGCTTGATTTAAGCCGTTTTCAAGTCGTTAGGGATATGCGCATTTTTGGTGATCGGCAGGGTCCCCAAGATCAATTGCATTTTTCAGCTTTTGAAGCTGGTACAGCGCAACTAGCTTGGATCGGCGAGGCAAACTTAATTGAGCAAACATTAGATCAGGCTAGCCGCTTTCAAAACAAACTTGAACGGCTGGATGCTACCGTCACCCAAATGACATTTGCAGAGACCGAAGCTAAATTGACGCTCGACAACCAAGTGGAAATTCGGGCCAAATTGGTCATTGGCGCAGATGGTGCACGTTCGAGCATCCGCGAATTTGCTGGTATTACTGCCCAACACGAGGATTACCAACAAAGCGCTGTAGTCGCCAATTGGAACAGCGATTTGCCCCACCTCGAAACTGCCAATCAATGGTTTTTAGAAGGCGGCGACATTCTGGCGATGTTGCCGCTACCAGGCAAACAAGTATCCATGGTTTGGTCTACCTCACCTGAAAATGCCGACGCCTTATTAAAGCTCAATGAGGCCGAATGGCAGTTGCGCTTTGCTGAATTAGCCCAGGGCGCGGTGCACGCTACCCTAGGAAATTTGCGTTTCAATTCTGTGCCGGCAGCCTTCCCCTTGAGTAAAATTCGAGCCGCACGATTAATTGGACCTGCGCAAAATCCCCAAGTCATCTTAGTCGGTGATGCCGCGCATGTGATGCACCCCTTAGCGGGGCAGGGCCTTAACCTAGGTTTACGCGATGTTGCTACGCTCTTGCAAGTGCTTGAAAACCGCGAGTCTTTTCGTCTTATCAATGATCCGCTATTGTTGCGGCGCTATGAACGCGAGCGTCAAGGCGATACTAGCGCCCTACTTTGGGTTACCGATCGTTTGAAAAAATTGTTTGGCGCCCAAAGTACTTTCGAGCAAGGTTTGCGCAATTGGGGCCTCGGCTTAGTCAATCGTAGTCATCTATTAAAACGCCGCTTAATTCATCAGGCTTTAGGAGAAAATCATTTTGAATAGAATTCTTACTGCACAATTTCTACGTATTTTTTATTACCCAATACTGCTCTTGCTATCGATATCCCAAGTAAATGCGCAAAGTGCTCCCGTTAAGGCATCTGCTCCAGTCGTGAGTGCTGCCCCAAGTGTCGTTATTACGCCTGGTAACGTCGAACGCACAATTAAAGCCGAATTACAAAAAAAATTAGGCACGTCTGCCAATGTGAAAGGGGTCGTTCCCACCCCAGTAGCAGGAATTTATGAGGTTCAGGTGGGTAATGAAATTGTCTATACCGATGCCACTGCAAAATACTTGATTCAAGGTAATTTGCTTGAATTAGCCAGCGGTAAAAATTTAACTGAGATACGTCAATCCGATTTAAACCGCATTCGCTGGGCAGATCTTTTGCCTAGCAATGCCATCAAGGATGTTCGAGGCAATGGCAGCAGACAATTAGCAATTTTTGCCGACCCGAATTGTGGCTACTGTAAGCGACTTGAAAAGGCCCTGCAACCCCTCGATAACATCACAATTTATACCTACCTAATACCTATTCTATCGCCTGACTCAACCCAAAAATCAAAACAGATTTGGTGCGCTACCGACCCCTTAAAAGCTTGGCATGATTGGATGATTAACGGTATCTCACCAACGGGTAAAGCAGATTGCGTTACCCCAATTGAAAAAAACCAAGCGCTAGCGAAAACCTATTCGATTACGGGTACACCGACATTATTTTTTACCGATGGCAGTCGCATTCCTGGAGCAGCACAAGTAAGCGATATCGAGAAAAAATTAGCCTCCTTAAAATAAGTCAACACTGAGCAACCATGTCGTCCTCAACTCTACGCCCAACTTTAAATGCAGATGACCCTTTTGCAATTGAATACACCATTTGGCCAGCTGATTTAAGCGGGCATCGCTTTCAAGTTAATTTATGCATTCTTAATCCCCATCCTGAGGGGCAAATATTGCAGATGCCCGCATGGATTCCAGGCAGCTATCTAATCCGTGACTTTAGTAAACAGATAGAAACGCTAACCGCTTTTGCTCGCACTGGATCAAACCTTAAACCATTGAAATTAGAGCGGCTTGATAATGATCGCTGGCAATTACCCCCAGTAGATGGGCCGGTAGAAGTGAATGCCACCATCTACGCTTTTGATCCCTCCATACGCACTGCCTATTTAGATCAGGAGCGGGGATTTTTTAATGCGAGTAGTCTCTGCTTGGCAGTAAACGGTCAAACCGACTTACCTTGCTCGCTTATCCTAGTACCACCTCAACAAAATCTGAAGCAAGCAAATGAGTGGCAGGTACAAACTACTTTAGCGAGCGCCAAAGTAGATGCACAGGGGTTTGGTTTTTATTTAGCCCGCAACTATGATGATTTATTAGATCATCCCTTTGCCTTAGGCCAATTTCAGTTAGTCCACTGGCGCTCAGGAGGTGTGCGGCACACCATGGCGATTCAAGGTTGCCGACTACCAATTGATGCGAAACGCCTTGGTAACGACCTGCAAGCAATATGCACTACTGCAATTAATTTCTTTGAGCCCAAAACCCAAAAACCCCCGTTCACCAATTACCTGTTTTTGGTGAACGCAGTTCTTGCTGGCTACGGCGGACTTGAACATCGTAATAGTTCAGCGCTGTTATGCCAACGCGAACAAATTCCCCAACTTAATGCCGTGCTTGATGAATCTGCCTACCGTGAATTTTTGGGCTTATGTAGCCATGAGTATTTTCATGCTTGGCTGGTTAAGCGTATTCAAGCAAAAGTGTTTCAACCCTATCGCCTAGATCAACGTACGCATACGCGCCTACTCTGGCTCTTCGAAGGCTTTACTAGTTATTACGATGATTTACTGCTTTTGCGCAGTAAGCGCATCACACTTAAAACCTATCTCGAGTGTGTGGCAAATAACTGGAATAGTGTCTTGCGCGGCTCAGGACGGCATAAGCAAAGTCTAGCCGACAGCTCTTTTGACGCTTGGACAAAATTTTATCAAAGCGATGAAAATACCCCTAATGCCGTAGTCAGTTATTACGCTAAAGGCGCAATGCTCGCTTTAGGTCTTGATTTATTAATCCGCCATTTTTCGCAGCAACGTAAATCATTAGATGATGCAATGCGCCTGCTCTGGAAGTGGCATGGCCGCACTCAAAAAGGCCTTCCTGAAGACGGACTAGATGCAATTATGTTAGTACTCTTAGGGCCAGAATTTGCTAAGCCTTGGAAAGATTTTAAAGCGCGTTATATTAACGGCACTGAAGATATTCCTTTAGAAGAATGGTTTGATCCGCAAATTATTCGCGTCAAACTAAAAACCCTTTCCCATACTGAACAACTTAAGCTCGATTTTGGCTGTCGTTTTATTGACGCACAAGGATGGCTCAAAATTACCCATGTATTTGATTCAGGCTTTGCTCAAATAGCAGGACTTGCACCAAACGATTTACTCGTTAGCATCAATGAGCAACGCATCACTGTTTCGCGCTGGAATAGCATACTCAATCAACTCAAACTTGGTGAACGCATTCGCATTCGCTACTTTCGTCAAGATCTTGAACACGAGACCCGGCTGCAATTAAAAATAGTCGAGCCCATCGCTCAATACCAATTGCTGCCGAGCAATGAGAAATTTAACTGACGCGATACCTTTATCGTGGCGTGACTTGTTGCGGGATTATTTGCAGTCATCGGCCTGGCAAGATTTACAGTCTCGTCTCCAGGCTGAAATTGCCTTGCATCCCCAAACGATTTGTCCGGCCCCTGAATTTTTTTTTAAGGCCCTTGAACTGACTGCGGTAGACCAAGTAAAGGTAGTCATTCTCGGTCAAGACCCATATCACTCGCCTGGCTTAGCCCAAGGATTAGCCTTCTCGATTCCTGCGGAGATTGCCATGCGCTCAAAACAGTTTCCCAGCTCCTTACGTAATATTAGTAAAGCACTAGCGCTTGAGGGGCTGGGCTCACTAAAACATGGTGACCTTAGCCATTGGGCTAAACAAGGCGTACTATTACTCAATACAGCCTTGAGTGTGCGTCTTGGTGAACCAACTAGCCATACCCATTTGGGCTGGAGCAGTCTACTTGATCAGCTTATTCTGCAGCTAGCAAAGCAACGCCCCAATTTAGTCTGGCTCTTATGGGGGGCTCATGCGCAAGCTAAATTACCGCTAATTGAGCGTCCAGAGACTGACACACAGCCCTTGATTTTGCAAGCCTCACACCCGTCAGGCCTAGGAGTTTATAAAACCGCAAAACCGTTTTTACAGGCCGACAATACTGGCAGCTGCAGACACTTTATACAAACTAATCAATGGCTGCAGAAGCTGGGTAAAGTGGAAATTCGCTGGACTAGCGAGTAAAAGCTACATAGATTGCCGCTGCCAACCACGCTGCCACGATAGCGACCAACCACTCGAGCATTTGACCTGGCTTTACAAGGGCTCCTAGTAAAGCCAAAAAAGAACCCCCCCAGGCCCCCACAATCCCGGCGCTGATCGCGCCAACCACACCTTTAATGCGCCCTAAACCCTGGCTCGATGGCATTTTTCGTGCGGGATAAAAGTACCAGGCCGACCAGCCTACGGCACCCCCAAGCAACAGAAAAGCTAAAAACCCCATCACTATCCCCATTAATAAGCCATCATATCTATAATCAGCAACATGAAGCTGCTGACACTAGGCATCAATCATCACACAGCGCCAGTGGCAGTTCGGGAAAAGGTCGCTTTTGATCCTGAATCTCTCCAAGAAGCGCTCCACGATTTACGCTCGCACCTCAGCAGCGTAAATAGCTCGCACCTGCCCGAAGCAACCATTTTATCGACTTGCAACCGCACTGAGCTTTACTGTGCTGCTAATGATGCTAAGTCTGAAGTTTTACTGCACACCGCAACTTTCGATTGGCTGGCTAAAAGCCAAAAATTGGCGCCCAGCGCTTTAGAGCCACACCTGTATTCTCTGCCGCAATCGGATGCCGTCAGACACGCTTTTCGGGTGGCATGTGGACTTGATTCGATGGTGATCGGTGAAACCCAAATATTGGGGCAAATGAAAGATGCTGTGCGGACCGCTAATGAAGCCGGCACTTTGGGCACCTATCTCAATCAATTGTTTCAAAAAACGTTCGCAGTTGCTAAAGAAGTGCGTGGCTCAACCGAAATTGGTGCGCATTCAATTTCGATGGCTGCAGCTTCAGTTCGTTTAGCAGAGCGGATTTTTGAAAAACTAGCGGAGCAGAAAATTTTATTTATCGGCGCAGGTGAAATGATTTCGCTTTGCGCTACCCATTTTGTGGCTCGCCAACCTGCCCTTGCTGCAGTTGCTAATCGTACCCTCGAGCGTGGTCAAGACTTAGCAGATGCAATTTCTGCACAAGGAATTCAAGCAGAAACTTTACGCCTCTCTGAATTACCAAGTCGACTGCATGAATTTGACATTATTATTTCCAGCACCGCTAGCACGCTACCGATTATTGGTCTGGGAATGGTTGAAAGCGCACTCAAACTCCGGCGACGTAAGCCGATGGTAATGATTGATCTGGCAGTACCGCGTGATTTTGAACCAGAAATTGCTCGCTTAAACGATGTGTATTTATATACCGTTGACGATCTTGGGGCAATGATTCAAACAGGAACCTCACTCCGTTTAGCGGCGGTTGATCAAGCCGAAGCAATCATTACCGATCGCGTAGGTAATTTTATGCATTGGCTGCAAGGCCGTGATGCTGTCCCTTTGATTCAAGATATTCAACAGCGTGGCGAACATCTTCGGCAAATCGAATTAGAGCGGGCAATGAAACGTTTAATGCGGGGCGATGATCCGCTTGAAGTTTTAAATCTGATGGCGCAAGGCTTAACCAATAAATTCTTACATGGCTCATTGCACGCCTTACAACATGCTAATGGTGCAGAACGGGATGCCCTAATTAAACTCTTGCCCAAGTTGTTTATTGAACATGCAGGTGCTCATGGCACCGATCATCACCCAGAATCTACCAGCGACTACAAACCCGCCAAGCCAAAACATTAGATGAAACCCAGCATGCGGGCCAAGCTGGTGCATCTAGATACCCGTTTGGCTGAACTTAACTCCCTGCTTACCTCCTCTGAGTCAACTAAGGATATGGACTCCTATCGTAAGTTGACACGAGAGCATGCAGAAATTGCTAGCGTAGTTGAGCAATTTGCCCTTTATCGACAAGCTGAAGCAAACTTGGCGGCGGCCGAAGAAATGCGCGCCGATCCAGAAATGAAGAGTTTCGCTGATGAAGAGCAAAAACAAGCTAGCACGCAAATGCTTGAACTTGAAGCTAGCTTACAAACCTTACTTTTACCCAAAGATGAAAATGATGAGCGAAACGTCTTTCTAGAGATTCGTGCCGGCACTGGCGGCGATGAAAGTGCGCTATTCGCCAATGATTTATTGCGGATGTATACCCGTTTTGCTGAACGGCAAGGCTGGAAAGTTGAGGTAGTGAGTGCTGCTGAATCTGATTTGGGTGGCTATAAAGAAGTCGTTCTGCGCTTCATTGGCCAATCGGTCTATGGGCGGATGAAATTTGAATCTGGCGGCCATCGGGTTCAACGGGTGCCCCAAACCGAAACGCAAGGACGGATTCATACGTCGGCCTGCACCGTTGCAGTCATGCCTGAAGCCGATGAAATTGAGGCGGTAAAAATCAATCCAGCCGATTTGCGGATTGATACCTTTCGTGCCTCTGGCGCGGGTGGGCAGCATATTAATAAAACGGATTCAGCTGTGCGGATAACCCATTTACCCACTGGTATTGTGGTGGAATGCCAAGATGATCGGAGTCAGCATCGCAATAAAGACCAGGCCATGAAAGTACTGGTTGCACGCATCATGGATGCTCGCCAACGTGAACACCATCAACAGGAAGCACAAACCCGTAAATCGCTGATTGGTTCGGGCGATCGTAGTGATCGCATTCGCACTTATAACTTTCCGCAAGGACGTATTACCGACCATCGCATTAATCTCACCTTATACAAAATAGATGCCATGATGGATGGTGATTTGGGCGATCTGATGAATGCACTGGCGACCGAACATCAGGCTGAACTATTAGCAGCGCTTGGCGATACTTAAGTTCTCACCAGCCAGCACCCCTGCGCCTCATGTCAACTATTCGCGCGTTACTGCGTAACACTGTTTTGCCGGCTGCTGAGGCCCGCACTTTGCTAGCGCATTTATTGGCACACTATTTTCAGTTACCAAAGTCAGCTTTAATAAGCCGTGACGAGATGTTGCTGTCTAGCGATTTTCTTACCACTTGGCAGGCCCTTGAAAAGCGACGTATGAACGGTGAACCCATCGCCTATCTCATTGGTAAACGCCCTTTCCATCAAATTGAGCTAGTGGTGAATGCGGCTGTATTAATACCCCGACCCGAAACGGAATTATTAGTCGATCTTGCGCTTCAGGAAATGGTTCAACAGCGACAACAAAATCCAACCTCGATACTGCGCATACTCGATTTAGGCACTGGGTCGGGCGCCATTGCATTAGCTATTGCCAGCGCCTTTAAAGATTTACCGGGCAGCGCAAACCCGCCACAAATTATGGCCACAGACGTTTCACCCGAGGCCATCCGTGTTGCCAAGCTCAATGCTGCGAACTTGAAACAGGGTCAAAGCATCGAATTTATTGTGAGTAACTGGTATCAAGCCTTGCCACAACCCCAATGGACTGCAACTTTTGACCTTATCCTTAGCAATCCGCCTTATATTCATGCGGGAGACGTGCATTTGCAACAGGGTGATTTACGCTTCGAGCCCATTACCGCTTTAAGCGATGGACAGGATGGCCTGAGTTGTCTACGCGCAATTATTGCTGGGGCACCCCTGTTTTTGCGCCCCCAGGGCTTTATTGCGGTTGAGCACGGCTATGATCAGTTAACTTCCGTATTAGAGATGATGGCCCAGGCAGGACTGCAAGAAGTGAGGTCGTATACCGATCTAGCGGGCATCCCCCGCGTGGTCAGTGCCCGTAAGGCAATATAGCCGAATAACCCTATTTTGAATTCGGTCTTAAAATTAAGGAAAATCATGAGTAGCAATTCATCAATCAAATTCTGAATTCATTAAGGACTAAATATGGACGCCCAAGCACAAATTAAAGAGATCGTCACCAGTCACCCAGTGGTGTTATTTATGAAAGGCACTGCCCAGTTTCCGCAGTGTGGCTTTTCGGGCAATGCAGTAAATATTCTCCGCGCCTGTGGCGTCGAGCACTTGCACACGGTGAATGTGTTTGACGATGATGGGATTCGCCAAGGTATTAAACAGTATGCTAATTGGCCGACCATTCCCCAGCTTTATATCAACGGCGAATTTGTGGGCGGCTCAGATATTTTGACTGAAATGTATGAAAGTGGCGAACTACAAAAATTAATTAAGCCCTAAATCTAGCGCATCTAGCGTAAGCTATCGCCATGGCGCTAGATTTTTCTCTCCTACTTTTATTTGGCCTTTTGGTCGGCACGTGCGCCGCCCTAGTAGTCTATGCACTCAATCTTAAGTCCACCTTAAGAGCCCACCAAGCCCTTACCCTGAGCGAAAGTAGCTTAATTGAAAGCCTGCGTAATGAACGTGATCTGGCAATTCAAAACGCAATTCGGCTTGAAGCTGAGTTAGTTTCAGAGCGCCGCCAAGCGCTGGCTAGGCTGGAATCACTCAACGAGGCTAAAGAAGCCTTGACAGCGCAATTTAAAAATTTAGCCAATGATATTTTGGAAGATAAAAGCAAACGCTTTGTCGAGCAAAATGCAACTAGCTTAGACGCTTTATTAAAACCCCTACAAACTAAACTGACAGAATTCAAAGAGCAAGTCAGTACGTCGTATCAAAATGAAGCGCGAGAACGATTTGCGCTTAAGACTGAAATTGAGCGGCTTTCAAATTTGAATTTACGCATGTCAGATGAAACACGTTCACTTACTCAAGCACTTAAAGGTGACTCAAAGGTACAGGGCAACTGGGGTGAATTAGTACTAGAGTCCATTCTAGAATCTTCTGGCTTACGCAAAGGTGAAGAATTTGTAGTGCAAGATAGCCATACCCAAGCCGATGGCTCACGCTTGCAGCCAGATGTCATCATCCATTTACCTGAAGGACGACATTTAGTGGTTGATAGTAAAGTCTCCATTACGGCCTATGCCCGCTATGCAGAAGCGCTTACACCAGAAATTAGTCAAGCCGAATTAAATTTACATATTCAATCGATTCGGCAACATATGCAAGGACTCTCCAATAAAAACTATAGCGCTCTACATGGCTTAGGCGCAATTGATTTTGTTTTAATGTTTATTCCCATTGAGCCCGCCTTTATCGCGGCGATGAAGGCTGCACCGAACTTACAAGATGAAGCATTGGCTAAAAATATTGTGTTAGTTTGCCCTAGCACCCTCATGGCAACCTTAAGAACAGTAGCCCATTTATGGCGACAGGATCAACAAAATCGCAATGCACTGGAAATCTCTCGGCAGTGTGGTGCGCTCTACGATAAGTTTGTAGGCTTTGTAGAGGACTTGCAAAAATTAGGTCAGCGGCTTGAGCAAGCGCAAAGTTCGTATCACGATGCCTTTGGTAAATTAAAGTCGGGTAAAGGAAATTTAATTCGCGCTGCTGAAAAAGTTCGGGCCTTGGGCGTGAAGCCAAGCAAATTGATTGATAACCGCTTAATTGAGACGGCAGACTCAGTAGATATTACCGACGAATAAAAAAACCCTGCTACCAAAAGTAACAGGGTCTATTTAATTCTAAAACTGAATACTTATTTTGCTGCTTTACGACCACGTGATGCTGGTGTGGTTGCTTTTTTAACTTGCTTCAGTTGACCTTTAACGGAATCCATTGCTTGGTCTGCATTTTTTTCAACCGTAGCCATCGCTTCTTTGCTAGCAGCACGGAACTGCTCAAAACCTTGTAATACGCTACCAAATGAAGTTTTGAACGCTGAAACAAATACATCCGAGCCTGCAGGTGCATTGCTAGTCAACGTATTCATCCAATCTTGTGCGCTCGCTTGAATTTCATCAATACTTGCATCGACTACATTTACAAACTCTTTGTTGCTATCACGCAATAACTGGGTTACTTTACGTTGATAATCGCTAGCTTGATCACTAACTTCTTGTAAGGCATCGACGCTCATCATTTCAGTAACTTGTTTTGGGTCTTTGGCAGTCAATACAGCTTGAAAGCTGTCTTGAGCATTCACTAAAGCTTCTTTAGAAGCAGCATAGTTCAGGGCAGCCAATTTTTCTGCGTTTTCTAAAGCAGCTTCGCTTAAAGAAAAAGTAGACTCGAGGCCTTTGCTTTGAATTTGCGACAATTTGGCGGTAATTTGATCTTGGTTCATCTGATTTTCCATTTAAAAATTAAAAGACATTAAAAAAATACATCATTAATATTGCACTGCACCATAGTACTTTAATGGAGCTATAGAAAGAAATCAAGGCTTTTTTGCTGCTTTGCAATAAAAAAGCCTTATTTAGATAAAAGGTCTAATAAAATCAATACCTTAGATAGTATAAATACTTCGAAAAAATATCGTAAAGTGGCTTTGGCGGCCTGTTTTGGCACCTTTTTAGAGTGGTATGACTTCCTCTGCTTTGCGGCT
>CAIXDG010000213.1 GCA_903918115.1 uncultured beta proteobacterium | reverse complement strand
GAACAACGCCAGCGTGAAGGCATTCCTTTACCATTAGAATTATTTAAAACTTTAGATGCATTGGCCATAGAACATGGCGTACCACTTTTACTTTAGGAGCATCATGAAAATTCAACTATGGCGCAGGATTCCATTTGCCACACAAACTATTTTATTTAGCAGCTTTTTGTTATTAACTGGGCTATCACAAGTCGTATTTGCTGCGTATCCCGATAAAGCGATTAAAGTATTTGTGGGTTATGCGCCAGGCAGTTCGACCGATATTATTGGCCGCATTATTGCCCAAGATCTAAGTGTAGTCTTAAAACAACCTGTGCTGATTGAAAACCGCGGTGGTGCCGGGGGCAGTTTGGCTGCGGATGCAGTAGCCAAAAGTGCGCCTGATGGATACACGATTTTATTTGCTCAGAATGGTTTAGCAATTAACGTCGCTGCTAACCCCAAACTCGCCTTTAATGGCATGAAAGATTTAATTCCGGTAGTTGGCGTTACAGCAACTCCCCACATCTTAGTAGTGAATAAAGAATTTCAAGCAAAGAATGTGGCTGAGTTATTAGCGCTACTTAAAAGCAAGCCCGGCAAACTGAGTTTTGCTTCTTCGGGCATTGGCAACTCGGATCACATGGCGGGTGAATTATTTTTAGCCATGACTGGCTTACAGGCTATTCATGTGCCCTACAAAGGAGGGTCGCCTGCGGCTACCGATGTTTTAGGCGGTCAAATTGATTTTTATTTTGCTGGGATGCCCGTTGGCCTGCCCTTATATAAAGGCGATAAGTTGCGCGCCTTAGCGGTAACAAGTAAACAGCGCTTTAGCGGTGCGCCTGAGTTGCCAACGATGAATGAAGCAGGAGTGAAGGGGTATGACATGACTTTATGGCAGGGTGTTTTTGTCCCTGCAGGCACACCCAAAGAAATCATCAATTTACTAAGCACTACGATCTTAAAGTTGCTTGAAGATCCTGAAACTAAGGCACGGCTGAATAAAGCCGGGGTACAAATTGCCCCAATGAATCAAGCCCAATTTAGTGAGCTATATTTTTCCGAAATTGCGCGTTGGAAGCAAGTCATGGAAAAAACCAATATTAAGCTTGAATAAAGCGCACCCAACACCTTCTTTTTGCTGTAGATTTTAATATGTAGTGCAGGTATAGGTATGCATGACGGGAAAACGGTCATTTAAGGTTGGGCGCACTTCTGAAATAGCTGCACCCTTTTTACCTAATTTTTTACATTCCTCAATGGCTACCGCCATGACCTCTTCATCTTTTGCAGTAGTTACTGTTTGAACGCCGACTCGTCCATCGGACGTTTGTACTGCTCTGAAATTACTTTTTGAGGTAGCGCAGGCAGACAAAATTACGCTTGTAGTAAGGGCAAGCAAGAGCAGTGTAGGCGGGGATAGGCGGGAGGTTTTCATGGGATACAAAGCGCTATTTTAATAGAAGCCAAACTTAAGCGGTGAATTGTAATTTTGCGAGGCGCGCATAGAGGCCATTTTTTTCAAGTAACTCGGTATGGGTGCCTTCCTCAACAATCCGGCCTTCATCCAAAACAATAATTCGATCGGCACGTAATACGGTAGCTAAGCGATGCGCAATAATTAAAGCCGTTTTTCCGGGTAGGAGTGCATTTAGGGCTTTTTGAACAGCACGTTCCGATTCAGCATCGAGTGAGGCGGTCGCTTCATCCAATAAGAGGATGAAAGGATTTTTTAAAATGGCACGGGCAATTGAAATACGCTGTTTCTGTCCGCCTGATAAGCGTACACCGCGTTCACCTAAAAAACTGTGATAGCCTTCCGGGAGTGCAGAAATAAATTCATCGGCATACGCCATTTTGGCAGCAGCAATGACTTCATCATCGGTAGCATTGAGCCGACCATAGCGAATATTTTCGAGCGCGCTATTCGCAAAAATTAGGGGCTCTTGCGGAACAATACCAATCAGCTGGCGTAGCTCGTCGATGGGCCACTGCTCTAGTGTGCGGCTAAAAATAGTGATAGCCCCACTCTGCGGCTCATAAAAACGTAACAGCAAGGAGAAAATAGTACTTTTGCCTGCACCCGATGGCCCTACTAAGGCATAGCTTTGGCCTTTAGGAATGGTGAGGTTTAAATGATCTAAGGCTAAAAATGTGGGGCGCGATGGATAAGAAAAAGATACGTTGGCAAACTGTATGGCCTCAGTTTGCGTAGCTGCTAAAGCCCCAATCGCTTCCATTTGCCGCTGCAATTGATGAGGTGAATCATCAATACTAGGGTGATCAAAGGCGATTGCGGGTTTCGCTTGGATTAATTCAACGAGCCGCTCAGTAGCGCCAGATGCACGTTGTAAGTCGCCCCAAACCTCTGACAAAGCACCAATTGAGCCAGACACTAAGGCTGCATATAAAACAAATTGGGTTAATTGACCAATCGTAATTTGTCCGGATCCAACTTGTAAGGCCCCGACCCACAAGACAAAAACGATGACTGAAAAGGCGAGCGTAATCGCTAAGGCAGTTAGCATTGAACGTACTTTGATGCGCTCTTTGGCCACCGTGAAAGCCAGCTCAACTGCTGTGCGATAGCGTTTTTGTTCATACGGTTCGCGTACAAAGGCTTGCACAGTAGGCATCGCACTTAAGATCTCACCAGCAATTGCACTAGCATCAGCAACTTTATCTTGACTAGCGCGCGACATCTTACGTACGCGCCGCCCAAATGCCCAGAGTGGCAAAACCGTAAACAATAAAAGACCGACCATCATTCCCGCCAACCAAGGGCTGGTCGCTAGCATCATGCCAATTCCACCAATTGCCATGACTGAACTTCGTAAGGCTAAGGAAATACTCGTACCAACTAAAGTTTGAATTAAGGTGGTGTCACTCGTTAGACGTGATAACACTTCACCACTTTGTAAGGTTTCAAAATAACTCGGGCTTTGCCGAAGGACATTTTGAAAAACCCGCTCACGCATATCGGCCACAACGCGTTCGCCAAGCCACGACATAAAGTAGAAGCGCGAGGCTGTACCAAGCGCTAAGACTACAGCGATGATCAGGAGGTAAATAAATTCACGGTGGACTGCTTGGCTAGTTAAGCCAGTGTCAATTAATTGCCGAAAGGCTATCGGCACAGCTAGGGTAGCGCCCGCAGCAACAAATACAAAGGTAATGGCTAAAATCCATTGCAAACGATATTGGCGAATCACTTGATAGTCTTTGAGCCAGCGGCGAATGCTACTAATCTTTACAGGCTTTTTACTCATAGCTGATTTTACTTGTACACTAGTTCTATTAAGCAAGCATTGTAGGTGATGAATAGATGTTGATAAAATTAAAAATAAGCGCTCCGCTAAGCCAACTCTTCATTTGCGTTGCTTTGCTGCAGATTACTGCGTCAGTGAACGCGCAAGCGACTCCCGCTGCCGAGTTACAAGCGGTTAAAACCATACCTTCAATTGATGTAGCCCGTTATCTAGGCACTTGGTATGAAATTGCTAAATTTCCTAATTGGTTTCAGCGTAAATGCCTTTCTGGCACGAATGCAAACTACCAATTAAAAGAAGATGGCAATGTAAAGGTAACGAATCGTTGCAAAGTTGAGGGCGGTGAAATAGCTCAGGCAATTGGCACCGCTAGGCAAATAGGGGGTGCTACTTCACCCAAGCTAGAGGTTCGTTTTGCTCCTGACTGGTTAGCAATTTTGCCGTTTGTATGGGGCGATTATTGGGTGATTGATCTCGATCCCCAGTATCAGTTAGCTGCTGTTAGCGATCCACGGCGCGAGTACCTCTGGATCTTATCGCGCACGCCCAAGGTCAATCAAAAATCCTATGATGATTTATTGCAACGGCTCATCGCCCAGCAATTTGACTTAACTCAATTGAGCCTCACACCGCAAGAATAAATTTAATCATTTAGTTTCTCGGGTGCGATAGTCTTTACTCGACCTTACCAATTTTTTTCACAGCGATCGCCAGTTCTCCCGCATCTTTATCCCAGTAAGTTTTAAACTCGGGCGCATCGAGATACATAACTGGGCTACCTGAATTACCAATAATTTCTTTTACTTTTTCATCATTGGCAGCGAGTTTGGCGGCTTCGCGTAATTTATTGACAATGGCATCCGGGGTATTGCTAGGGACAAATAAACCAGACCACTGGGCAAATTCAATGGGTACCCCCATCTCTTTAAAGCTGGGCACATCAGGCAAACTGACAAGGCGTGCATTACCCCAATGCGCTAGAGCCCTTAATTTACCGGCTTTAATATATTGCACTACTGACGATGGTCCAGTAGCCACGGCGTCAACTTGACCACCGAGTAAGGCCACAATAGCGGGACCCGCTCCCGTGTAGGGAATATGCACCATATAAAATTTTTCGTTTACTTTCAGCATTTCCATAGGCACATGCATAGTG
>CAIXDG010000212.1 GCA_903918115.1 uncultured beta proteobacterium | reverse complement strand
TTGGCTGCGATCTGCTACCAACTCGATATGACAAAGTCTGCGAAGGATTTGGTGGTCATGGAGAATTGGTTACGGAACTAGGCGCCTTACTGCCCGCTACAAAAAGAGCGCTCGCGAGTAACTTACCGGCCTGTATTAATCTGATGATTCCGAGCTTAGCGGCGCCGAAAATGCAAAGATAAGCAATGCCATAAATAGGATAATATTTACTATGAACATCACAATTTTGTACCGAAAATTATTTTTACTGCTTTGCCTCATGTCAGCTTATTCTGCGCATGCCCAAATTGGTACAGCTTGGACACCTGGCAGCTGTCAGTGCCCTAACGGGTTTATTTTTGCGCAAGCTACAGCACCCAATTGCACGCAGACATTTAATTATGATGGTTGCATTAACCCGAACGTTGGTGCGAATGGCGCTTGTTTCGAGTGTGGTCAAGGCGGCACGCGTGCACTCAATACCTATGGTTGCATGGGTGGCTTACAAAACCAAGAATGGCGGCCCGCATTTAATGCTGGTGCCGTCGATTGCGCTGCCCAAAACTAAGTCTTGCTAACTAGCAGGTGCACCATCGCGCAAAATTTCATAATGCAAATGCGGGCCAGTCGAGCGCCCCGTGGAACCAACCTTAGCTAAGGGTTGGGATTTTTTCACTTTTTGCCCTACTTGTACCATCAGCTCTTGAGCGTGGGCATAGCGCGTTACCGTACCATTACGGTGTTGGACATCAACTAAATTACCGTACTCACCACTCCACCCTGCTTTAATCACAATACCGTCGGCGGTTGCCAAAATTGGCGTGCCATAAGCAGCCGGAAAATCGGTGCCATCATGCCAAGCAATTTGTCGCGTAAAGGGGTCAATGCGATAACCGAAGCCACTCGATGGCGCAACCTCAAAGGGTAAGGGTGAACCTGCAGGGACCCCGCTCATTGAAACTTGGGTCTCAGCAAAAGCCCGCTGCAAAGTCAATACTTGGGTTTGTAAACTAATGGAGTCTTGCAAGGTCCGATCAAGGCGAACGCCATAGGTCTCTTCGGGTGAAAAAATCTCGCGTGATATTTTCAATGGGCCACCGAGGGCAAGCGGCGCATCTCCAATACCTTCATTCGATAAAGAACCTGAAAAGACATCTTTTTGACTCACTTTGGGTGAGCTATTTAATTGCAATAATTGATTTCTGAGGGAATCTAATTGCCCCAGACTTTGCTGAGCTTGCACTAAACGCGCTTGTAACTCGTGCAGCTTATATTCATAATCAGCCTCAGCCAAAGTGACAATTTTTTTCTCCTGTAGTTCTGCTTGACCTAGAGTAAAGATAGTATCTCGCGTTAAATTAACGCTCGCAGCTACGAGCCAGTTCACCACCACTAAAGTAAAGATCACTGCTATTGCGCCAAGCAAAAGGTGTATTTTCGATAAATGAAATTCTTTGACGCGACTGGTTGGACTAGTAATAATTAAAATTTGCATGATTACCTCATTAAAAAATCAATGAATTCCAGAATTCATTTCCAAAATTGGTTGCATTACCGCCATTACAATTCCTAAGACCATGAGCCCCATAAATAAAATTAATACGGGCTCTAATAAACTAGTAAAAATTTTTGTTTTTTGTTCAGCCTCTAATTCTGCATTTTCTGCGCCATATTTAAGCATCTCCGCAAGCTGACCAGAGGCCTCTCCAGAGCGAATTAAATGGATCAAAATGGGTGAGAAAACCCCTTGACTTCCCAATGCGCGAGACAAGCTAGAGCCTTCTCGTAAGCGCGCTTCAGTAGAGTCAATTGCTTCCTTTAAAACTTCATTACCCAAGGTACTTCGTGCACTATGTAAGGCAGTTAAGATCGGCACATTGGCGGCTACTAGCATCGCCATCGTATTGGCAAAACGGGCAGTTTCAAAGCCTAATAGTAAGGGGCCTAAAAAAGGTAAATTGAGGATAAAGCGATCAAAGCGGAGTCGTATTTCGATTTGCTTCAAAGCCCGGCGACCAAAATAAATACCGATGGCAATGACTAAAGCTAATAACCATCCCCAATCAACTAAAAAATTAGATAAGCCTAAAATAAAACGCGTCATCAACGGTAGGGTTTGTTTGGTACTTTGAAAAACGCGGGCAATTTGCGGCACTACATAGGTCATTAAAAATAGAATGACCATAAACGAAACCGCTGTCAACATAGCAGGGTAAGCTAAAGCGCCTAAGGCCTTTTGTTTTAATGCTTGCCGCTTTTCTAAAAATTCAGCTAACTGGGTCAATACTTGCCCCATCCGCCCCGATTGTTCGGCGGCTCCAACGACGCCTTGATATAAAGGATCAAAGGTTTGTGGTTGAGTAGCAACTGCACGGGATAAAGACAAGCCGGCACGCAATTCAGCCACCACCGACTGTAAAACATTTTTGATGTGCGGTTTTGAGCTCTCATCGGATAAAACAGTAAGCGCTTCATCAATTTGCACACCAGAACGCACTAGCAAAGCAAATTGTTTAGTCAGTACTGATAATTCATTCCGACTCAGTGGCTTATCTTCGGAAAATAAACGTTGCCAAAATTGTTGCTTTGTCCACTGGTTCTCAAGCTCGATACGAACGGGTACGAGTTGCTTGGCCATTAATTGCTGCCGAATAGCGCGTTCGTTCTCGCCATCGACGCTACCGCGCTCACTCTTGCCGCCATAGGTTAAAGCTTCAAATCGGTAGCGTGGCATAGCTTAGTTACCCGAGAGTTGAATTAGTCAATTTCAACTGCGCCAGTCACGCGCAACATTTCTTCAATAGTCGATTGACCAGAATCAATCCAGCGTTGGCAGTCTTCCGCTAAATTGCGCATCCCATTTGCAGTCGCCTGCTTGCGGATATCACTTTCAGCTGCGCGATTATGAATGAGCTCGCGAATCGTCTCATTTGTAGCCATTAACTCATAAATACCTGCTCTGCCGCTATAACCTGATTCACCACAGGCTGGGCATCCCTTACCACCACAGGCCTTACAAGTAAGGCGAATTAAGCGCTGTCCTAACACCCCCAAAAGCGTTGAAGAGAGTAAAAACGGTTCAATCCCCATATCAATTAAGCGCGTTACTGCTGAAGGGGCATCATTGGTATGTAAGGTTGCAAGCACTAAGTGCCCAGTAAGAGAAGCTTGTACCGCAATTTGTGCAGTCTCTAAATCTCGAATTTCACCAATCATCACGATGTCAGGGTCTTGACGCAAAATAGCCCGTAGGGCCCGCGCAAAATTCATATCGATACGCGCATTTACTTGGGTTTGACCGATCCCATCTAAGTTATATTCAATTGGATCTTCAACTGTCATGATGTTATTGGTTTTATTGCGTAAGCGTAATAAGGCACCATAAATCGTGGTAGTTTTGCCGCTACCCGTTGGTCCAGTAACTAAAACAATGCCGTGCGGACGATGAATTAATTGATCAAAATTAGTAAAGGTATCATCAGCCATTCCCAGCGCTTTGAGATCAAGCCGATCATAATTTTTCTCTAACAAGCGCATCACTACGCGCTCACCATGGGATGTGGGTAGCGTAGATACCCGAATATCAATGGCTTTACCACCTACCCGCAATGAGATGCGACCATCTTGCGGCATCCGTTTTTCCGCAATATCTAGCGAAGCCATAATTTTAATGCGCGACACTAAGGCGGCATGAAGGTCGCGGCGCATATCAACCACATCGCGTAAATTACCATCAACGCGAAAACGGACCACTGATTTACGCTCAAATGCTTCTAGATGAATATCAGAGGCGCCATTACGGCTAGCTTGTTTTAATAAACTATTGATCATCCGAATCACTGGAGCGTCATCATTCATTTCCAAGAGATCCTCTGAAATGGGAATCTCTTGTAGTAAACGGGATAAATCAATCGTTTCTTCGACCTCATCGACCACTTGCGAAGCGTCTAAATCACCTTGAGAGTAAGCTGCATTAACCGCTTGCATCACCTCATCACTGGATTTTTCGATTCGCTTTACAGGACCAACTAGACGACAAATTTCTTGAAGTACGGTTAAATCAGTCGTGGGGCTATGAATAACAATCAGATCATCTTCTTGGCCACCACCCCCAAATTGCTGGCCCTCAGTTACAGGCGCTTTCATTAACAGCACCTGATTATCCCGCGCGTAAACAAAAGGAATGCGTAGCATTATTTATTCGCTGGTGAGGGCACAGGGGCTGCTGATGCTGGAGCAAGTAAAGGAGCAGTTGGAGGCTTAACTGCTGGAGTAGTATTAATCGTACTTGAAGGAAGTGGTGGTGGCATCAACGGCACTTCAGCATCTCTCACATTCGGCATATTTTTCTCAGCAGGCAATAACATGGGCAATTGCTTAAATTGCTCTTCCTGCTTTTGCATGATGCTCATCCGATTATTCGTTATTTCATCATTTTGATTTTTATCCCGCAATACATAAGGACGAATAAAGACTAATAAATTCCTCTTTACCCGCTGCTTAT
>CAIXDG010000211.1 GCA_903918115.1 uncultured beta proteobacterium | reverse complement strand
TGTATGACGGCGACATTTGTTTGGGTGGCGGAATTATTTCCGCCTAATTGCAGCAATCAACCTAATTTCTTATCACTAAAATTATGCGGCAGGCGGTTCAGTTTCAATAAATGAAGGGCGTTGTAATAATTTTTGATACAAGCGATCAAGATTGGGGTATTGAGCTTGCCATTTGATATCTGGAAAGCGGAATAGCAAATAGCCAAGTGCGCATCCAACAGTAACATCAGCCAAGGTCATTTGATTGCCATGACACCAAACGTTTCCACCCAGTTTTTCAGACATCTGGCGCAGTGAGTTTTGAATTTTGCCTAGCTGACGATCAATCCAAGCTGAACTTTGCTGGTCTGCCGGACGCCAAGTCAGCTCTAAGCGCGTCAAAATACTGGCATCCAAAACGCCATCAGCTAAAGCCTCCCAGGTTTTTACTGTGGCTCTCTCACGATTATCGGCAGGAATGAGCTTACTTACAGGACTTAGGGCATCAGCGTACTCAGCGATGACTCGGGAGTCATAGATTGCCTCTCCATCATCCGAAATGAGGCAGGGGACCTTCCCAAGAGGGTTGGCAATAGCAATTTTGGTGTCAGCGGCCCATACGTTCTCAATTTCAAGGTCAACATCAACCTTTTTCTCTAAGAAAACGATGCGTACTTTGCGTACATAGGGGCTAGTGAGGGATCCGATTAGTTTCATGGGGCACAGTATAGCCACTTAAACTTGGGTTTGTCCAAGCCCAGAACGCATTAAAATGAGGTTTTATTGACGCTTTCAATGCAAAGGCAATATCCGTGAGCCAGCCGCTTTCTACCCTCAATGCCCTTTCCCCCCTAGACGGTCGCTATGCCGGTAAGTTAGATACTTTGCGCCCTTGGCTTTCTGAGGCGGCATTTATGCGCCAGCGCGTTTTTGTAGAAATTCATTGGTTGTTGGCATTGGCAGCAGCAGGTCTGCCGGATGTTCCTAGGATCAGCGCTACAGATGAGACCTTTTTGCTTTCCCTGCCAGAAAACTTTTCAGATACAGATGCGCAGCGTATTAAAGAAATTGAAGCGGTAACTAATCACGATGTAAAAGCAGTGGAGTATTTCTTAAAAGAAAAAGTAGCAGGTCGTCCTGATTTATTAAAAGCGAGTGAGTTCATTCATTTTGCCTGTACATCAGAGGATATTAATAACACTTCACATGGCTTGATGTTGCGCGGTGCGCGTGATGAGGTGCTTTTGCCGCAACTTCGTAAAGTACTTGCTGTACTAACCGATTTAGCTCTTGAGCACGCTAAGGTCCCTTTGCTCTCTCGTACCCATGGTCAACCCGCTTCTCCTAGCACTCTGGGTAAAGAAATTGCTAATATTGCAAAACGTTTAGAGCGTGCCATTGAATCCATTGTCTCGGTTCCTTTGCTTGGGAAAATGAATGGTGCTGTTGGTAACTACAATGCACACTTAGCTGCTTACCCTGATTTTGATTGGGAAAATTTTTCAAAGAATGTGGTTGAGAAGCGTCTAGGGCTCACTTTCAATCCATACACGATTCAGATTGAGCCACACGATGGTATGGCGCAATTATTTGATGCGATTGCGCGCGCTAACACCATCCTATTGGATATGGATCGTGACTTCTGGGCCTATA
>CAIXDG010000210.1 GCA_903918115.1 uncultured beta proteobacterium | reverse complement strand
GAGCCTACCATTTGACCCTTATAGGTAGAACCGAGCGCATCGCAACAATCTTCCACTAACCACAGATGATGTTTTTTGCACAGCGCTGTCACGACATCCAAATTAAAAGGATTGCCCAAAGAGTGGGCCAACATAATGGCTTTAGTCTTGGGTCCAATAGCGGCCTCTATCTTAGATGCATCGATATTGTGAGTAATGGCATCTACATCTACAAAGACAGGTATGGCGCCAAACTGCACAATCGGATTGACCGTAGTAGGAAAGCCTGCAGCAACACCAATCACTTCATCCCCCTTTTGGATGGCGCGATCACCCAACTTAGAAGAAGTCAGGGTCGAAAATGCCACGAGATTTGCAGAAGAGCCTGAGTTCACTGTAATGAGGTGTTTGACCCCAATAAACTCGGCTAATTTTTTCTCAAAAAGATCATTAAAGCGCCCTGTTGTTAACCAGCCATCTAAAGAGGCTTCAACCATGTTCTCCAACTCTTCAGAGCCAATAAGCTTGCCTGAAGGGGGAACGACTGTTTGGCCAGGTACAAATGTTTTTGGTACAAATTCTAGATCAGCATATTCTTTTACTAGAGAAAGAATTTGTTTGCGAATTTTATCTTTTGCAAATTGACTTGCGGGAATGCTTGTTTCTGTCATGATGAGCTTTAATAGTTAAATAAGAAGATTAATGAGTAGCTTGATAAGCTTCAATTTGTTTCAGGGAAATCGCTTTCATATCCCCTTTTGATAAAAATGTCTTTTGCCAATCAGCGATATTTTGCACTGCAGTCTCGAGGGACCATTTTGGCTTCCAGCCTAGTAATAAATCAGCTTTTGAGCAGTCCAATTTTAAAGAGCGGGCCTCATGGGGTTGCTCACTTTGATCCTGCTCCCATTTAGCTCCCGGCGGCGATTTTTCTATCAAGAGATTAACTACCTCTTTGACGGGGCGGGCATCTTCATCACGGGGTCCAAAATTCCAAGCGCTGGCAAACCCAATGCCCTCTTGATATAAGGCTTGGGCCAAAACCAAATATCCCGATAGTGGTTCAAGCACGTGCTGCCAAGGCCTTGTTGCCAAAGGATTGCGAATTACTAAGGGTGCGCCAGATTCAAAAGCCTTAAGCGCATCCGGGATTAGGCGATCTTCCGACCAATCACCACCGCCAATCACGTTGCCGGCCCTAGCTGATGCTAGGGCATGTTGATGTTTTGGATACAGTGCATCTGAAAAGTAAGACTGGCGATAAGCAGCAGTAACGAGCTCCGCACAACCCTTGCTATTACTATAAGGGTCATAACCGCCCATGGGTTCGTTTTCTCGATAACCCCAAACCCATTCTTTGTTTTCATAACACTTGTCAGTGGTAACTACCACTGTAGCGCGCACACTCTCAAGACCACGAACGCACTCTAGAAGATGCACGGTGCCCATCACATTAGTGGCGTAGGTTTCTACTGGATTGATATACGAGTAGCGCACCAAAGGCTGGGCCGCCATATGAATCACAATTTCTGGATTGGCCGCAGTCATTGCCTCGCGCAAATGATCCAAATTACGAATATCAGATATATGGGATTCTTCAATAACCCCATCAATCCCCGCAACTTCATAAAAATTAGGCGTGGTATTGGGCGCCAACGCATAACCAGTCACGCGCGCACCCATGGAGGATAACCAAAGACTTATCCATCCACCCTTAAAGCCAGTATGCCCGGTAAGGAAAACGCGCTTACCCGACCAAAAGGCACGGTCTACCTCTCCCGTTTTAAATAAGGTCATGCCCAAAACTTCCACGGGGCCTTACCCGAAGACCAAAGTTCTTCTAGATGGTTTTTATCGCGTAAGGTATCCATTGGCTGCCAAAAGCCCGCATGGAAAAAGGACTGGAGCTGCCCCTGTTTTGCCAGATTTTCCAAGGGTTGCTTTTCCCAGAGAATTTCATCGCCTTCAATCAAACTCAATACCTTGGGAT
>CAIXDG010000209.1 GCA_903918115.1 uncultured beta proteobacterium | reverse complement strand
CTTGTAAATGACCCTGACCTAGCTTTCGCTAGCTGACCCAAGAGAGAATCAGTTCAGGGGCAACCGCAATTAAGCGGCTAGTGCGAAACGTTCGTCGTTTGCAGTTATTACATTCCCATTGATTTACGAGATAACGGGTCCTCGGTATGCCCTTGCTGCTTTGTAATCCACGTCGAAACCATGTCGACCCCAGATTGCTTGCATAGGAAGGTCTATTTTAAGGCCGCTGGACTTAAATTGCTCAATTTCTTCAAGTGCTGCCTCTATTCCCTATTGGGAAAGATGATTTCTAGTAATTCTGAAGGGTGTTTCACAAGATAATCTGCACCCCAGGCCTCAGGAGGCTCTTCGCAGCCACAATAACCCCAGGCGGCCGCCACGGTGCGCATTCCAGCCGCTTTACCGGCGACGATGTCTCTAATGTCATCGCCGACATAGATGGAGCTTGCTGGATCGACTTGGGCAAGTCTAGCAGCATGCAAAATAGGTTCGGGATGGGGTTTTGAAAATGCTGTGGTGTCGCCAGAAACGGTAGATGCTGCCCTTTGACGTAAACCCATGAGATCAGTTAAGGGATTGGTAAAACGCTCACTTTTGTTGGTAATAATTCCCCAGGGCAATTTAGCGTCATCCAATTGATTTAGAAGATGTTCAATCCCCTCAAATAAAACGCTATCTACTAGCAATGCTTTTTCGTAGTTAGCAAAAAATTCATCGCGTAAAGGGATGAAATTAGGATGGTCAGTATCAATACCAAATGCGCCCATGATGAGCCCCCTTGCACCGGCTGATGCACATGGGCGTAAAACTGCATAGGGCTTGGGAGGTAATTTGCGCGCAGTAAGCAGTAGATTGGTGGCCACCACTAAATCAGGCGCAGTATCGGCTAATGTGCCATCTAAATCAAAAAAGACCCCACTGTAAGGGCTTACAGAGTGCTTCACGCTCATTTATGCACGGCAACCATGTAATTAACACCAACATCCTCACCAAGGCTATAAACCTGAGTGATGGGGTTGTAACTCATACCCTTGATGCCAATCATTTCTAAGTCTGCCTGACGGGTAAAGGCAACTAACTCAGAAGGCTTGATGAATTTAGCGTATTCGTGAGTGCCCTTAGGTAGCAGTCTAAGAAGATATTCAGCGCCAATAATGGCAAATAGGTAGGACTTGGGGCTGCGATTTAAGGTGCTGAAAAAAAGCGTGCCACCTGGTTTACATAACTTGGCGCAGGCACGTACTACCGATGCAGGGTCAGGCACATGCTCTAGCATTTCCATGCAGGTGACCACATCATATTGTTCAGGCTGTTCATCCGCTAAAGCCTCAGCTGAAATAGAGCGATAAGTCAGGTTTGCACCTACCTCTAGAGCGTGTAGCTCAGCAACTTTAAGTGCTTTTTCTGAAAGATCAATACCGGTGGTATCTGCGCCCGATTGAGCCATGGATTCTGCCAATATGCCACCACCACATCCCACATCCAGAACCTTCTTGCCATCGATATTGACGATGGATTTAATCCAATTGAGGCGAAGCGGATTAATGGCATGTAAAGGCTTGAATTCGCTGTTGGGATCCCACCAGCGATGGGCTAGGGCGCTAAATTTAGCGATTTCAGACTGATCGACGTTCATATAGATTAAGGCGGATGAATACTTGATGATGGGTGAACTACGAATATAGCGGAAATAAAAAAGCCCGGCAGAACCGGGCTTTTTTAAGAGTGAAGCGAATTACTTAACAGCAGCTGTACCAACAACTTCGATGTCGGTGCGGCGGTTTTTAGCGCGGCCTTCAGCAGTTGCATTGCTTGCAACTGGATTGCTCTTGCCTTTTGATTCTGTGTAAATACGGCTACCGTCAACACCTTTGCTTACTAGGTAAGCTTTAACGGACTGAGCACGACGTTGGCCAAGAGCCATGTTGTATGCATCAGTACCAACGCTATCGGTGTTACCAACAGCAATAATAACTTCTAGTTTGATCTTGCTTAAATCTTTAGCGATTTTGTCTAAAGTTGCCATGCCTTCTGGCTTCAATGTAGCTTTGTCGAAGTCATAAAGTGTGTCAGCTTGCAAAGTGATTTTGCTTTGGCTCACACCAGCAGCAGGACGAGGTGCAGCAGGTACTAAAGCACCATCACAACCCTTAGCAGCAGTTGCAGGTGTCCAGTTGTTATCACGCCAACACAATGTGCCGTCGCCGTTTCTCCAGTTGATGCCAGTGCTGTTTTCCCAGTTGTCAGAAGCCATTGCTGCAGTAGCAGAAACGGTAATAACAGATGCGAGCAACAGTTTTAGGGTTTTGTTCATTATTGGTCCTCAAAAATCTCTTTTAATTAAAGTCAAACTTCAATGTATTCGCTCTACTTTGATGCAAAAGACCGCAAAGCGACACATCTCAATTTCGTACAAACTGACAGAATCTTAGCATAGGGGGCTTCCGTCATCAAAATGATATTATTTCAAGATGGAACAAGCCGCTAAAGAAACACTACCAATATCCCTCGAAGACGAAATGCGGAGGTCCTATTTGGACTACGCAATGAGCGTCATCGTCGGCAGAGCCCTGCCAGACGTGCGCGATGGCCTCAAGCCGGTTCACCGCCGGGTCTTATTCGCAATGTATGAATTAAACAACGATTGGAACCGAGCTTACAAAAAATCTGCCCGTATAGTTGGCGATGTGATCGGTAAATACCATCCACATGGCGATTCTGCGGTGTATGACACCATTGTTCGTATGGCTCAAGACTTCTCTCTGCGCTATTTGTTGGTTGACGGGCAG
>CAIXDG010000208.1 GCA_903918115.1 uncultured beta proteobacterium | reverse complement strand
TTTGATCCCAGCAAATCATGGTCAGTCTTGGTAGCAGTATTGGTGGCTAGTTGCCCTTGCGCACTGTCCTTAGCGGTGCCAACAGCGATGGCCGCAGCCCAAGGCGCTGTAACCAAATTGGGCATCCTTATCGTCCGCGGGCATGTCATGGAAAGCTTGGTAGAGGTAAGTGATTTGGTAGTCGATAAGACGGGCACCTTAACTTTGGGTCAGCCTGAATTGAAATCAATTCGCGTCGCGCGGACGGATTTTACTGCCCAACGCGCTTTAAGTTTGGCAGCAGCAATGGAGGCAGGGCAAACGCATCCATTAGCCCTATCCATCTTACGTGCAGCTGCAGTAGAAAATCTCCCGGTCGATAATTTACCGTCCCCTTCATATGGAACATTGGGGCGCGGTTTAGATGCTGGCGAATATCGCCTGGGTAGCGCGCTTCATGTTGGGCTCAATCAGCTCATAGATACTGATCTATTCGAACGACAAGCTGGCGAGCACGGTAAAGTTTACTTAGCTGATGGCCAAGGTTTAATTGCAACTTTCTTATTTCTAGATACTCCACGTCCAGGTGTGCAAGAACTATTGGCAGCTGCGCAACAAAGAAAGATTACCGTTCATTTGGTATCTGGTGATGATGTACAGACCGTAGCTTGGTGGGCAAATTATTTTGGCGTTACGCATTTTTCTAGCGAGGTTTCACCAGAGGGAAAATATGCTTATGTCGCTAAGCTACAAGAGCAGGGAAAAACAGTTTGGGCGATTGGTGATGGCGTAAATGATGCGCCCTTATTAGCGCGAGCTAATGTTTCGGTGGCAGTAGGGGCGGGTGCACCCCTCATCACTGCAGGAGCAGATGCTATTTTGACCGCCAACTCGCTTGAGCCTTTGGTTTATTTACTACGCAGCGCTATCAAGACGCGTCTCATTATTAAAGAAAACATTGCGTGGGCTTTGCTCTATAACATGGTCGCTATACCAGTTGCTATGCTGGGTTTGGTTAATCCCTGGGTTGCAGGTATTGGCATGTCGCTCTCGTCATTATTCGTCACCTTAAATGCTTGGCGTTTGCGTAAAGCCTAATTCAGGCTAGACTGCGAATATGGAAAGTTTATATTTACTAATTCCGTTTTCACTGCTACTGGTTGCCTTATTGGCCTACTTATTTCACTGGTCAATTAAAAGTGGTCAGTTTGAAGATCTCGATGGGCCTGCCCAGGCTTTATTAATGGATGAAGATCTATCCAAACCACCGGTAGATCAGCAAGACCAACATACTCTGCCAAGTTAGTCGTTTTACCCCCTATTGGTTTGATCTAGATCAACCTCGACTCGATTCCTTAATTTGATAATTCAGAAGAGTTATTCAATTGCGTGAAGTGCGAGTTAACAAGGGAGAGACCATGGGCGCTGCCGTGGATAAAAGTCAGACATCATTTAATTACAAAATAGTACGGCAATTTGCCTTGGTTACTGTTTTGTGGGGCATTGTGGGAATGTTAGTAGGGGTTTTAATTGCTGCTCAGCTAATCTGGCCTGAGATTACTTTCAATATTCCTTGGCTTAGTTACGGCCGCTTACGTCCCTTACACACCAATGCGGTGATTTTTGCTTTTGGCGGCTGTGCACTATTTGCAACCTCTTACTATATTGTTCAGCGCACCTGTCAAACTCGCTTATTTTGCGATAAGTTAGCAGCATTCACCTTCTGGGGTTGGCAGTTAGTCATCGTTGCTGCTGCAGTTACCTTACCCCTGGGCATTACTACCTCGAAAGAATACGCTGAGCTGGAATGGCCAATCGATATTTTAATTACCTTGGTTTGGGTTGCTTATGCGGTAGTATTTTTTGGCACCTTGATGAAGCGTAAAACAAAACATATTTATGTTTCTAATTGGTTCTTTGGGGCCTTTATTCTGACGATTGCAATATTACATATTGTCAATAATATTGAGATGCCAGCCAGCTTATGGAAGTCGTATTCGGCGTACTCTGGTGCTCAGGATGCAATGATTCAATGGTGGTATGGGCACAATGCAGTGGGTTTCTTTTTAACCACTAGCTTTTTAGGCATGATGTATTACTTTATTCCTAAAGCTGCTGAGCGCCCCATTTATTCATATCGTTTATCGATAGTTCACTTCTGGGCTTTGAACTTTACGTATATGTGGGCTGGACCACATCATCTTCAAAATACCTCTTTACCCGATTGGACGCAATCATTAGGTACGGTGTTCTCATTAATTTTACTAGCGCCATCGTGGGGCGGCATGATTAACGGCATCATGACTTTGTCGGGCGCATGGCATAAATTACGGACTGATCCAATTCTCAAGTTTTTGGTTGTTTCTTTATCTTTTTACGGCATGTCGACTTTTGAAGGCTCGATGATGTCCATTAAAACCGTTAATGCTTTATCGCACTACACCGATTGGACGATTGGCCATGTACATTCTGGTGCCTTGGGCTGGGTAGGCATGATTAGTATCGGCTCTTTGTATTACATGATTCCCCGCCTCGTCGGACAAAAAGATATGTATAGCGTCAAGTTAATTGATTTACATTTCTGGATGGCCACGACAGGGGTAGTGATTTATATCGCTGCAATGTGGATTGCGGGAGTAATGCAAGGGTTGATGTGGCGGGCATTCGAACCCGATGGCACCTTAACCTATAGCTTTGTAGAAAGTGTCAAAGCCACTTATCCCTTTTATGTCATTCGTTTAATTGGTGGTATTTGTTATTTAAGCGGCATGCTACTAATGGCTTACAACGTTTTTAAGACGGTATATCGCAAGCCTTGTGTCGATGCGATTATCCCCACAGCCACTCAATTAGCTCACTAAGGAGGCGAGAATGTCAGAACAGCATCCATTTTTTTCGCATGCCACATTAGAGCGTAATGTAGGTTGGTTAATTGTCGCGACGATTTTGGCAGTCGCTGTGGCGGGCTTGGTGCAGATTGTGCCCTTGTATTTTCAGCATTCCACTACCACTCCGAGCCCAGGCATTAAACCATTCCCGCCCCTCAATTTGGCAGGACGAGATATTTTTCAACGTGAGGGCTGCTCGAATTGCCATTCTCAGCAAATTCGCTTATTACGTTCTGAAACTGAACGTTATGGCCCATATTCTTTAGCTGGCGAATCGGTTTACGATCACCCCTTCTTATGGGGGAGTAAGCGTACGGGCCCAGATTTAGCTCGGGTTGGCGGTCGTTATTCTGATGATTGGCATCGCATTCATTTACGCAATCCCCGTGCAGTTGTACCTGAATCAAATATGCCAGCATATCCATGGCTCGAAAACGCCCCTGCAGATGCCGAATCAATTCAATCTCACTTAATTGCCTTGCGTCGAGTAGGCGTCCCTTATACCGATGAACAAATTGCTAATGCGCCAAAAGATTTAGCAGGCAAAACTGAAGAGGACGCCCTAATTGCGTATTTGCAAGGCCTTGGCATTAATCGACGCGCTATTCCGTTAACTAAAACAACTGCAAACAATTAATTGGGAAGGGCATTCACATGGAACAAATTTTCCCCTATGTTTCAGCTATCACTAATCTCATCGGCATCCTCCTGTTCTTGGGCATTGTTTGGTGGGCTTATTCCTCAAAACGTAAAAAAGCGAATGAAGCATCTGCTGAGCTGCCGTTCGATCTTCCCGACGAATATCGCAAGGACTAATCATGAGTGATTTTTTAAGTGCTGGTTGGAGTATCTACATTGCCTCTATCACGATTATCGGCATCGTTTGGTGTATCTGGTTGCTATTTTCTCAGCGTAAAGTCAAGGTTAAGTACAACGCTGACGGCTCCATTGCCGATACTGGCCATGTATGGGATGGAGATTTACGCGAGCTAAATAATCCTCTGCCCCGTTGGTGGATGTGGATGTTTTTATTGTCATGCATTTTTGGTTTAATTTATTTGGTGCTCTATCCGGGGCTTGGTTCAATGCCTGGCATATTGGGCTATACCACTGTTAGCTCACACCAAGAATCGGTAGTTGAAGCAAATAAAGATGTGCAACCCCTCTATGCAAAATATATGGCTATGGATATTGCCCAAGTTGCTGCTGATCCAAAAGCACATGATATTGGCCAGCGTTTGTTTTTAAATTATTGTTCCCAATGCCATGGTTCTGATGCGGGGGGTGCTAAGGGTTTCCCAAGCTTGACCGATGGCGATTGGCTTTATGGTGGCAGTCCAGAAGCAATTAAAACAAGTATTCAGCAAGGTCGCGCAGGGGTGATGCCATCCTATGCACATTTAGGCGCTGCAAAAATTCAAGACTTGGGAAATTACGTGCGAAATTTTTCTGGGCTACCAGTAGATGCCGCTAAAGCCAATTTAGGCTCTCACGTATTTGCTGAAAATTGTGTCGCTTGTCATGGCGCCAATGGGAAGGGTAATCAATTATTAGGGGCGCCTAATTTAACGGATAAAACGTGGTTATATGGTAGTTCCCAGGCCGCTATTGAAGAGACTTTAACCAAGGGTCGTAATGCCTTAATGCCTGCCCAGGAAAATAATCTCACACCCGAAAAAATTCATTTATTAACTGCATATGTATGGGGTCTCTCCAACCTTAAATCAGATTCTAATAAGTAGCAGTGTCAACTTCATCACCGCCTAGAAAGGCTATACCGATTGAGATCGTAGAAGAATCGCTTTACGAAATCAGGCAAAAAATCTATGCTAGATCAGTCTCAGGCACATTTGCACGGTGGCGAGTTTATTTTGTTTTTCTGACGCAAATCCTTTTCTATGGTTTACCGTGGATAAATTGGAATGGTCGCCAAGCTGTTCTGTTTGATTTAATTCAACGTAAGTTTTATATCTTTGGTTTAGTGTTATGGCCACAAGATGTTATTTACTTAACCCTTTTACTGATTCTTTCAGCCTTAGCGCTATTTCTGTTTACCGCTGTAGCGGGGCGCTTATTTTGTGGCTATGCTTGCCCACAAACGGTCTATACCGAAATTTTTATGTGGATCGAGCGCCAAGTCGAGGGCGATCGCTTTGCGCGGATACGGATGGATGGTGAAGAATGGCCTTGGAGTTTTCATAAGTGGCGCCTAAAGGTTCTAAAGCATAGCCTATGGTTAATCGTTGCCTTCTGGACGGGTATTACCTTTATTGGCTATTTCACTCCGATCCATGAACTTAGTGGCGCTATTCTGACCCTTTCCTTGGGTCCATGGCAAGCATTTTGGTTATTTTTTTATAGCTTTGCAACTTGGGGAAATGCGGGCTTTATGCGTGAGCAAGTCTGCAAGTACATGTGTCCCTATGCACGCTTTCAAAGCGTGATGGTTGATCAAGATACGTTTGTAGTGACCTACGATAAATTACGTGGTGAACCTCGCGGTAGCCGGCATAAAACGACTGATACCCTGGCCAATGGTTTGGGAGATTGTGTTGATTGTAGTATTTGTGTGCAAGTGTGCCCCACGGGAATTGATATTCGTGACGGCTTGCAATATATGTGTATTGGGTGCGGCGCTTGTATTGATGCCTGTGATTTAGTAATGGATAAGATGCACTATCCCCAGGGTTTGATCCGCTATACCACTGAACGCGCAATGCTGGATCATGAAACCAATCAAAGTGCCATTCGGCATATTTTGCGCCCCCGGGTTCTTTTCTATGCACTGTTTATAACTGCGCTGTCCGCTGTTTTTTTGTTTTCTCTTTTCACTCGCAATCCCTTACGGGTAGACGTAATGCGTGATCGTGGTGCTTTAGCGCGTGAAGTTGATGGCGAGCGAATTGAAAATATTTATCGAATTCAGATCATGAATTCATCGGAGCACCCAATGGCAGTGAGCTTAAAGGCAAAAGGCTTGGAAGATTTATTAATTTTGAATTCTCAAAATAAAGAAATCACTGAAATTAAAGTAGAGCCGGCAAGTAATTTGCTAATGCCAATTAAAGTCAGCTCAAAATTAGGAAAAATTACCGCAGGAAATTACCCAATTCATTTTTTAGTAGATGCGTATGAGGTAGAGGATGACTCAAGACGCATACTGCGACAGCGCGATGAAAAATCTATTTTTATTATTCCCCACGAATAACAATTTACCCTTAAGTTAGAAAGGAAAGATGATGTCAAATGAAATAACCCTAACTCCCTGGTGGAAACAAAGTTGGCCCTGGTTTTTAATTAGCCTGCCGACGATTGCAGTGATCGGCTGTTCTATTACCATTTGGTTAGCGTTTAGTCTGTTTCCCGATGCACCGATTCGGGATGGGGTAGTTAAGCAGGGCCTCAAAGTAGAGCAGGTTGCAAAATGAAATTGCGCCTACTGATCTTGATTTTGTGGCCCGCTTTTTTGGTCGCAGGTTTAGCTGAGGGCTTACTCTTTAGTTTTATTCGTCCCGAAGATTTAATCTTCTTTGGTCACCATCTTGCGCTAGCAGATGAAGGGATCTATACCCTAGGATTTTTTATAATTTGGATATTTTGCGCTTTATCGAGCGCCCTCAGCCTTTATATTTTGCCGGCTCGAGATGAAGATGGTGAGAGTAATTTTGATTCAGGCTTAATTTAACAATTTGTTTTGATGGTATTTAAATGGAGAGGATTAGCTTGGCCAGCTAATTCATAGAGTCCATCCATATCGATTAATTTCACCTGCCTTTGTTTCAATTGAATGAGGCCAGATTCGGCAAAACGCGAAAACATTCGGCTGACAGTTTCAAATTTAATTCCAAGATAACTACCAATTTCTTCTCGACTCATGCGTAAAGTAAATTCATTATTCAGATAACCCCGGGCTTCTAAACGGGCAGAGAAATTGATGAGAAAGCCAGCTAAGCGTTCTTCAGCCCGTAAACTACCAAGTGATAAAAGGTGGCGCTGATCTTGAGTTAATTCGCGACTCATAATGCGATGAAACTGTTGTTGTAAGTTTGGAATTTGTTGAGCAAGACCTTCAAGGTCATGAAAATCGATGACACAAGCTTCACTTTCTTCTAGGGCAATGGCATTTAATTGATACTGACTATCTCCAATACCATCAAGCCCAAGCATTTCACCTGGCAAATGAAAGCCAATAATTTGAAGACGGCCATCGGGTAGGGTATGTTCGGTTTTCAAGGACCCAAAACGGAGGCTGTAAACTGCACTTAAAGGATCGCCATGTCGATAAAGAGAATCCCCCTTTTTGAGGTGAATACGCTTATCTACCAAGGAATCTACGCGCCCAATGTCAGCAGGAGAAAGCCCTACCGGCAAACAAAACTGCCCAAGGACGCAGGTAGAGCACTTGTTTTTAAGCTCTTTCATTGCCCCTATTCTATTCCGATAGACCCCATGTTGAGTCAACTACAAGCTTCGTGTTAACCACTAGTCTAATTTTGGCCATTTTTCTGGGGTCTTTGCTCAGCGGCTGGCATTGCGCTTTGATGTGCGGTGGCATCGCGGCTGGAATTGAGGGTGCAGCTGGAAAACCCCTTTTAAGGTCATCGGCAACGCATTTATGGCAACAACAGCTCATCATGCATCTCGGCCGCATTACCACTTATGCGCTCTTAGGCGCACTTGCGGGCGGTATTGGAGCCGCATTATGGCAACAAGATTTCATCCCCTTGCAACGGCCTTTATTTGTGCTGGCTTCCAGTATTTTGATTGCTCTTGGAGTACGGCTGATTTATCGTGGCAAGAGCAAGCTTGGGGGGGTTGGACTTTGGTTTGGAGGTCATTTGGCCCGCTATTGGGCACGCTATTTAGGTCGGCAAGCAAGTACCCCGGCCCGCTGGTTTAGTGGTATGTTGTGGGGTTTAGTGCCCTGTAGTTTGGTATATAGCGTATTACCTTTGGCTTTTTTATCAGGCACCCCCCTCACGGGAGCATTACTAATGATCGCTTTTGGTTTGGGTACCTTACCCAATTTATTACTGATCTCCCGTTTTTCCGCCACCTTAGTGCAATTTAGTCATTACCCTTGGGTACGAATCTTTGCGGCCAGCCTGTTAATCGCGAGTGGAATGTTTGGCTTATATCGCGCTTGGTCGTTACCTGAAGCGCTCTTAAAGGGTGGCTTTTGTTTTACTTAATGCGAATTGAATACCCTGCGCTAAATCAGAATAAAAATATTCCGCCGGTATAAGACTAAATAAACCCATCCGTTGCGCAATGTCATGCGGCTGGTGATTCAGCCCACAGAGAATGAACTGGACTCCGGCTTTTTGGCATTGGCGATAAAGTTCTAGTATGGCATCCATGCCCGAAGTATCGATATAAATAATATTTTTTAGATCAAGAATTAACATATTTTTTGGCAGTTGGGATTCAAGTCGCTCAATTAATTTAACTGCGCCAAAAAAAAGTGCACCATAAATACGGTAGGCAGCGATCTTACCTATCAACGGCTTGAGTTCGGGGTATTCCTCTAGATTTACTGCCTCGGAGCGCGAGAGGTTTGACACCCGGTAAACAAAAGTGAGGAGTGCACAAAGCAAACCCACTTCAAGCGCAATCGTTAAATCGACCACTACTGTGAGAATAAAAACACTGAGTAAAGTGATGCGGTAAGGTAGACGAAATTGCTTCAGGTAGATTAACTTACGCCATTCGCCCATATTCCATGCTACATACATCAAGATGGCCGCCAAACAGCCAAGCGGAATATTTTGCGCTAAAGGTGCAGCAAATAAAATGATGAGTAATAAAGTTAGGGCATGGATAAGACCTGCCATTGGTGTGGTACCGCCACTTTGCACATTGGTAACGGTGCGGGCAATCGTTCCAGTGGCTGGCATGCCGCCAAAAAATGGCACGACACAGTTGGCAATACCTTGGCCCATTAACTCTTGATTTGAATCATGACGCTGATGAATTAAGCCGTCAGCAACCCGAGCACATAGCAGCGACTCAATGGCCCCCAATACCGCTAAAGTAATGGCTGGTGCAAGCATCAATTGGGCGCTATCCCAGCTCACAGCTATCAAATTAAATTGCGGTAGGCTGGCGGGTATTCCTCCGAAGCGACTGCCAATTGTCTCGGTAGACAAATTAAAAAGACTGACGACCCAAGTTGCACTCACCATTACCAAAACGGGTCCAGGTAAATGTCTAAACCACCCGCAATGTTGATGCAAGCAACGCCAAGCGATGAGCAGACCTAGACTCGCAATGGAGATGCTAAGCGTAATTGGATTAAAGGTATTTAATGCACTAAAAATCGCGCTAATCATGCCGAAAAATTGCGCTGGCATTTTCTCAATCGTTAGGCCAAGGAAATTATTAATTTGCGAGAGCGCAATTAAAAGGGCGATCCCATTTGTAAAGCCGACGATGACAGCAATAGGGATAAAGCGTACCAAGGTGCCTAAGCGGAAGACTCCCATTACGAATAAGAGAATGCCAGACATGAAGGTGGCTATGAGGAGATTAGTAACACCGTAGTGAGCAACGATGCCATAGACGATGACAATAAAAGCACCAGCTGGCCCACCAATCTGTACTCGACTACCACCAAAGAGTGAGATCAAACCACCGCCAATAATGGCGGTATATATACCAACCTCTGGTTTGAGGCCACTAGCAATAGCAAAGGCCATTGCTAGGGGGAGGGCAACAACCCCCACCGTAATGCCAGCAAAAATATCTTGGGTAAAAAGCTTAAGGTTATAGCCTGCAAATGATTCTAATAATTGCGGGCGATAGCTCATTTACTAGATCAAGCCAATTTATTGACAACCCAATAAGCAAATGTAGAGGTGATCGCGGTTACGCAGCAGCCCCAAGCAATATCAATAAAAGCCAATTGCGTAGGAAAATCGCGCACCACGGCTAAATTGGTTAAATCATAGGTCATATAGCAAAAGAAGCCGAACAGTGCGCCCATACCCAAGGCATAAAGCCATGATTCTTTCGATAGGGCTGGACCAACGACAAAAATACAGACTCCTAATGCATAAAGAAGGTAAAAGGCTAGACCAGCACCGAGCTTGGGATCTGGCGACATCAAGGAACCCATTTGCGACTGGTAGAGGTTTTTGGCAATTCCCAGCAGCCAAGTGAGGTCGAGCGCTAAAAGGGTGAGCAAAACCGAGAAATAAGTAATTAGATACTTGAGCAATTCAGTTCACCTTTTTAGTTGTTTATTAATCAATAAGAGCATTATCATGGATATAGATTTGTTACTCAACAAGGAGTGTTTATGTTTAAGCAATTATTGGTTCCGATTGATGGTTCAGAACTAACAAAAAAGGCTTTAAAAAAGGTTGCCGCTTTAGCTAAGGCAGATGGCGCCCAGGTGGTCTTGGCTTATGTATCAGACCCAACTCCGCCAATGGTTTATGGCGACAGTACCTTAGGGTATGGTTTTACGCAGAAAGAGCATAAAAAAGCTTGCGATTCTTATGCAAAAGCGCTTTTCAAAAAAGCCGCGCCTTTATTAGGTATGGGACTTAAAGTGAGCACACTCCACTTATATCACCCGAATTTAGCCGAAGGTATTTTAGAGGCTGCCAAAAAATCAAAAGCCGATGTGGTTGTGATGGCTTCTCACAAGCGCTCCGGAATTAAGGGCATGTTGTTAGGTAGCGAAGCACAAGAAGTGATTGTGCATGCGACCTTGCCAGTTTTAGTTTTAGGCTAGTTGTAGCGCGGTTTTATTTTTTAGCGGCGGCATTTTTTGCCGCCGTTATATTTTCTGCCATGCCTTTAGCAAAGTCACTCTCTGCTGGCGCTAAGGTATAAGCTTGTTGCCAGTACTTTTCAGCTTTAGCATAATCACCCATCTCAAAATAGGCAGTACCAGCTAAGGCAAGCACTTTCAGATTTTTTGGGTCAAGGACCAACGCTTTTTGAATTAATTGCATCGGCTCGCCCTTAGTGCTGCGATTTTGAAAGGCCAGTAAATCAGCATAATCAATTAAGAGCTGTGCATCATTGGGGGCTAGCGCCACCGCCTTACTATAAGCTTGAACAGCTTCCGGTAGACGTTGCAATGCCAAATAAGAGCGGGCTAGCATTTGCCAGCCTTGGGCATTATTAGGGTCGGCCTGCAATTTCTCCGCTAGACGCGCAACCATCGCTTCAATGTCTTGTTGGCTAGGCGTATTTTGCGTAGTACGTTGTGGAGCATCGATTGCGAAAGGGCTGCCCACTATTAAATAAAGGCTAACCGCAAGAACAGGCAAGCCAATGCTGATGAGTAAGACAGGTATCAGCAGCTTTATTTTTTTCGTCGCCGGACTCGGTAAATCTGCCGCTATTGCCTGCTCTTCTAAGAGCACACGTTTAGCAATATCATTTTGGGCCAGTTCAAGCTGGTCATGATCAATCCGCCCATTACTAAAATCAATGGTCAACTGTTGCAATTGATCACGCAAAATCGCCAGATTGTCAGCTTGATCACCCGTGTTAAAAGTCGCCGGCTTTCTAAAGGGCAAGACTAGCGCAAGAGTCGCTAGCGTTACCATTCCTATCGCGATCGCAAAAAATAACCAAGTCATGGCCGATCCTTTGGCTGCGCTATATTATTGGGCGCACCATTATTTAATAATGCCGTTGCTCTGGCGAGGTCGGCCTGGGAAAATTGTTGTTCACCAAGCAATTTTTTGCGCACCTGAATTTGCCGCCATAAGAAGAAAAACGCCAGCAATAAAATCGCAAAAGGCCCAAGCCATAAAAACCACGTACTGGCTTTCAATGGTGGTTTATAGAGCACAAAATCGCCATACCTCTGCACCATATAGTCAAGAATTTCTGCTTGCGTTCGGCCTTGGGTTAGTTGGGTGCGGATTTGGTTTTTGAGATCAATTGCTAAATCAGCATTGGAATCTGCAATCGTTTGATTTTGGCAAACTAAACAGCGTAACTCATTGGAAATGGTATTGACTTGCGCTTCGAGGGCAGGATTAGTGCTGAGGGGTTGTGCTGTGCTTGGCGCTTGGGCTAAACAACTGATTTGCCAAACATAAATCAAGAGTGCGACTGAAATAATTTTACGCATTTAATTTCCGAATCAAAGGCAAAATTTTGTCTTGAAATATTTGTGGGGTTAGGGGGCCAATTTGTTTAAACCGAATCACGCCATTACGATCGATGACAAATGTTTCAGGTACGCCATAGACACCATAATCAATGCCAACCTGTCCTTTACTATCAGAAATCGATAGTGCATAGGGATTACCACGCTCTTTAAGCCATAACTCTGCATCGGCTACTTTGTCTTTGTAATCAAGGCCAATCATGGGCACTATTTTCTGCTGGCTAATCGTCATTAATAAATCATGCTCTTCACGACAAGCCACACACCAAGAAGCCCAGACATTGAGTAACCACACTTGTCCGCGCATTTGTGCGGGGGAAAAGCTGGCGGTATCGTTCCCTAAAATACCTAAAGTAAATTGCGGCGCTGGTTTATCAATGAAAGGCGATGGAACTTCGCGGGGATTGAGCTGCAAGCCCAAGCCTAAAAATCCCAAGAGAAGGACAAAAATGGCTAGAGGTACAAGATATCGCTTCATGATGTAAGAGTCATGGACGTTTGCGATAGCGGCGATCGGTAATGGCTAGTAAACCTCCTAAGGCCATTACAAAGCAGCCACCCCAAATCCAATCAACAAAGGGCTTTATATGAATGCGGACACTCCAGTCGCGCTCATTGAGCTGCTCGCCCAGCGAAATATAGAGATCGCGCGTTAAGCCAACACTAATTGCAGCTTCGGTCATTGGCATTTGACTAGAATCATAGAGGCGTTTTTCAGGCGCCATCATGGCAATGGCTTGACCATTTTGTTTGACGATAAATTGCCCTTGCATGGCTTGATAGTTTGGTCCTTGCAGGGGATTTAAGGCGCGGAGTTCAAAGTCATAGCCGCCGAGTTGGGCGGTACTACCAACGGACATGCGTAAATCTTGTTCGCTTTCAAAGCCCCGCACACCAGTAACACCAATGATAAAAAAAGCGACGCCAAGGTGGGCCATTACCATGCCATAAAAACTCGCTGGTTGCGCTAATAAATTTTGCCACCACGCGCGCTCATGATTACTGCGAGCCCGGTCAATGAGTTGTGTCATGCTGGTGGTGATAATCCAGGCAGCTAAAAATAAACCAAAACCAATGAGTGGAGTCCAGTTGCGCAAAACAAATGGTGCAATGATGGCAGTGATTGCGCTTACTGCAGCGGCCCATTGCAGTTTCTGAGCGATATCCAGCGGGGCCGATTGGCGCCAACGCGTCATCGGGCCAATGCCAATGAGAAAGAGGGCGGGGGTCATTAAGGGCAAGAAAACAGCTTCAAAATACGGCACACCTACCGAAATTTTTCCTAAGTTGAGCGCATCTAGAATCATTGGATAAAGCGTACCTAGTAATACCGCACCAGCTGCTACTAAAAATAAAACATTGTTTGCCAGAAGCATGCTTTCACGCGAGACGGTGGTAAATGAGCCGCCAATGTTGGCTTTAGGGGCGCGCCAAGCAAAGAGGAGTAAAGAACCACCAATGACGACTGCCAGAAAGCCAAGAATAAAAATACCGCGTTTAGGATCGGTGGCAAAAGCATGCACTGAGGTAAGCACACCTGAGCGGACTAAAAAAGTTCCCAGTAAGGATAAAGAGAAAGCAATAATTGCTAAGAGCGCAGTCCACATTTTGAACCCACCCCGTTTTTCAGTCACCGCTAATGAGTGAATGAGTGCCGTGCCAACTAACCACGGCATAAAGGAAGCATTTTCTACTGGGTCCCAAAACCACCAGCCACCCCAACCTAATTCGTAATAGGCCCAGGCACTTCCCAAAGCAATACCAATGGTTAAGAAACACCATGCTGATGTAACCCAAGGTCGAGACCATCTAGCCCATGCTGCATCTAGCCGGCCTGATAAAAGTGCAGCGATAGCAAAAGCAAAGGCGACGGAGGACCCGACATAACCCATATATAAAAATGGAGGATGCGCAATCATTCCAGGGTCTTGCAATAACGGATTAAGGTCTTTACCTTCTACTGCAGCGGGCAAAAGGCGCATGAACGGATTAGAGGTTAATAAAGTAAATAGCAACACACCAACGCTGAGTAAACCCAAGACTGCCAAAATTCGTGCCACCATTTTTTGAGGTAGGTGTTTGGAAAATGCTGCGACTGCTAAAGTCCAGCCAGCGAGCATTAAAGCCCACAATAAAATAGAGCCCTCATGGCCCCCCCACACTGCACCAATACGATAAATTGTCGGTAGGAGTGAATTGGAATTTTGCGCAACATATAAAACTGAAAAATCATTTTGAATAAATGCAATCATCAGGCAAATAAAAGCCATTGCTACCCAAATAAATAATGCGGTAGCAGCCGGTCTAGCGACGAGGGTGAGAAGCGGGCGATTCGTTTGCGCACCGACGAGTGGCAAGACGCCTAATACGAGTGCTGTTATTAAAGCCAGAATGAGCGCCAGCTGACCTAATTCAGGGATCATTAGCGTGAACCTCCTGCAGGCGCACTTAAGGTTGGCGCTGACTGGGTTTGATGGCTTTGGGCTTTTTTCAGGGCCTCTGCTGCTTCTGGGGGCATATAATTTTCATCATGCTTCGCGAGTACTTGATCGGCGACAAAGATGCCCTGATTATTGAGGCGTCCTTGAGCTACGACTCCCTTACCTTCCTTAAAGAGGTCGGGCAACATTCCCTCATAAGATACTGGTGTTTCATTAACTAAGTCGGTCACAATAAAATTAACCTTGAGGCCGGCAGGGTCGCGCTGTAAGCTTCCCGACTTCACTAAGCCACCAATGCGAAAGGCTTTATCGACAGGCGCCTCTTTCGCAACAATTTGACTTGGGCTAAAAAAGAAGACCAAGTTACTTTGAAAGGTTTTGAAAACCAGAAAGGCAGCAATGGCAAGACAAATGAGGCCAATAACAATTGCCAATAATCGTTTAGTGCGGGGTTTCATAGCCCCTTATTTTGCCTAATTTTTTATAAGTTGCTTTGCGATTGCGAATCAGGCTTATTAACTCACCCACAAAGAGTAAGTAACATATTCCGAAAGACCACCAAACATAGGCGCCGTAGCCTCCCATGGCAAGAAAATCGGTAAGGTTAGACCAGTGCATTATTGAATTTCCTCCACCACCCAAGCGGCATGTTCTTCTCGCTCTAACACCAGGGTGCGACAGCGGTACAGGCTAGTAGCAATCGAATAAAGCCAAAAAGAGCCCACCATCAATAACATTCCCAGTAGCATTTGACTCGCCATAGCGGGTGCTTTAGTCATGCTGATGGTGGCACCCTGATGTAAGGTGTTCCACCATTTCACTGAAAAATAAATGATGGGTACGTTAATTACCCCAACCAAAGCTAATACAGCCGCGCTGCGATCAGCCCGCCGCGGGTCATCAATTGAAGCATGCAGTGACAAGAAACCAAAATATAAAAATAATAAGATCAACTCAGAAGTTAAGCGGGCATCCCAAACCCACCAAGTACCCCAAGTAGGCTTACCCCATAGTGCACCAGTAAATAAAGCAATAAAGGTCATGAGGGCGCCAGTTGGCGCGAGAGATAAAGCCAGCATACTTGCTAGGCGAGCATTAAAAATCAAACCAATAGCAGCCCAGAAAGCGACCAGGAGATAAATGAACATGGACATCCACGCGGCGGGAACATGTATAAAAATAATCCGGTATGCATCACCCTGTTGCGCATCGGTGGGCGCAATCAAGAGCCCAATATACAGTCCAGCAACTCCTAGGATCAATGCACCTACGGCAAACCAAGGGATCAATTTGCCAGCCAAACCATAAAAGGGTTGGGGCGCAGCGTATTTGAACCAGTTGATATTTCTGAGGGGCAAAAGAATGCGCTTTCTAAATGATGGGAATGGAGGACAAGGATTTAATGGCGTTGAGGGATTTTAGAACGAATAGACGATCTGCTTATTCAATGGCAATACGTAAGCTAAGCGCAGCAGCTAAAGGGGCAAAAAATAGGCTCAGCACAAAAAGCGCTCCCAATAAATAAAAATGGCCGGCAACGGGCAGCCCAGCTTGGTAGGCATCTACTGCCCCTGCGCCAAAGATTAAGACGGGAATTAACAGCGGTAGGACTAAAAGTGACAGCAGTACACCTCCGCCCCGCGTACCCAAGGTTAAAGCTGCACCAATTCCGCCAACCAAGCTAAATATCGGGGTGCCTAATAGTAGCGAGAGAAAAAGTATCCAGACACTTTCCCCCGAGAGGTTGAATTGCAAAGCTAGCAGAACTGCAGCAAAGCTCAGTAAGAGGCCTGAGCTAAGCCAGTGCGCAATCATTTTCGCAAGTACCGCTAAAGGTAATGGAATCGTACTCAATAAAAGAAGATCAAGCGTACCATCTTGGTAATCATCAGCAAAGAGACGATTCAAAGAAAGCATGGCAGCAAGTAGTGCTGCTATCCATAGCATGCCCGAGGCAATCTGCTGGAGTAATTTGGGCTCAGGCCCAACCCCCAGGGGAAATAAACTAGCGACGACGGCAAAGAAAAAAAGTGTTGCGAGGCTATCATTTTTTCGCCGTAGGACTAGACTTAAGTCGCGCTTAATTAGTGCAGCCATAGCGGTAAAGAGCTTCCAGATATTGCTCATAATTCGATGCGCACCTTTGCGCTAGGCTGATCGATTTCAATTTCTTGATGACTGCTTAAGGCCACAATTCCACCTAGCTTGAGGTGCTGTTGAATGGATTGTTGTAGAGCATAACTGGCATCACTATCAAGCGCATTAAAAGGCTCATCTAATAGCCAAAATTGTTTACGCGGCTTGAGTTGTAGTTGCGCTAGGGCGATACGTTGTTTTTGGCCTTGCGACAGCGTGCGCACCATTTTATTGGCTAGCGGTAATAATCCGCCGTGTGCGAGAGCGACTTCTACTTCCTTTATTGATAAAGTATCTTGGCGACAGAGTGCCGCACTGAATAGATTTTCTGCGGCCGTAAGATCACCCTTAAGCGCTGGTGAATGACCAAGATAAATTAATTGCGCATTAAAGTTTTCGGGATTTGCACGAATGGCTTGCCCTGTCCATTTCACTTGCCCGCTAGTGGGACTAAGTAGTCCGCAGAGAATACGTAGCAAACTGGATTTACCTGAACCATTTTTCCCAACAATATGTAATAGCTGACCCGGCGCAATCGACTGGGTCAATCCCGAAAAAAGTACTTTGCCACCACGGGTACAAGTCAGGTTCTCAAGTTGTAACGATTGCTCTAGATGATTGGCGGAAGAGGTAGTAGACATGATAAAAAGCGTTAGCTACCAAAAAGTAATAGCAAGTTAGTGAATTGTCCGCTATCACTATTCAACATGGTCCATAAGTCGAGTTGTAATTTAGGATTGTATGGATTGAGATAAACCCCATCTTTACGCAGTTCAAAGTGTAAATGGGGACCTGTGGAGCGCCCTGTGCTGCCTACATAGCCAATTTCAAAGCCGCGGCGCACTTCATTACCTACGTCTAACTCGGCATTGAAGTTACTTAGATGAGCATAATACGTTTGATACCCACCTGGATGTTCTAAGATAATGAGGTTACCAAAAGCCCCGTTATAGCCGCGCGCCACCACCTTGCCAGTAGCCACACTAAAGACAGGCGTACCAATGGGAGCGGAATAGTCAATGCCCATATGCGCTCGATAGCGCGAGTTCGTGGGGGGTGCTTGTACCGTATTTTTGTTGGCGCTAGAAGATGCCTTTTTCCGCCCTGCTGGCACCATTCCCACACCGCGGGAGATACGCCGATAACTAAGGGGGTTAGTCCACATCGCGCGCTCGATTGATTCGCCGTTGGGGGTGTAGAAGCCACCGGGTAGATCATTACGATTCAGCCAAAATGCACTTGCCAGCACTTCTTTTGTTTGTGGCGTAATAATTTCCACTGCCCAAATTTGTGCCCACTGCTCGCGATCGCCATAATCAACAATGACCCGGACGATATTATTTGTTTGCTCTGCTACGTTACTTTCCTCGGTATAAATTTGCTTCACAACGGTGTTTAATTCCCAGACCAATTCAATTGGTAATTTATTTTCAACTTGATTTGGGTCATAAAGAACTGCTCTGAGTGGAATTTCAATTTCCGTTAAGCGTCCTAACGCATTTACTAAGGGTTCTTGTTGCAATAAAAAACCATCAAACGCTGAGGGTGTAAAAGTCCAAATCTCGGTTTTGGCGTCACGTATATTTCCCGTTAGAAGACTTAAGGATTCAAGGCGATTTCGTTTCCCCAGTGCTAAAGCATAGGGAATGCAAGTGCCACGTGCGCGGGCAAAAAAAGTATTGGCTTGGGCGTCAAAAAAAGCGCTGAATGATTTATTCTCAACTCCAATTTGCTCAAGTAACTGGCTATCCAAAAAGTTGCGGCGAGCACAGCCCCGTTGAACGCGGTAATCTAAATTACCCGCACCAGCAATGAGCACATCATCTTGTGCATCTAAATCTACCAGAGCACTCGCAGGTCGAAGCACTTGCAGACCCGTTTTGGAGCGATCTTGGATACCACCAGTTTGGGGGTTGGCGACTTTGCTAGGCTTTCTTTCCCTGACAACGATCGTAGAAGCCTTCTTTTGAGTGGGGTTACTTTGCTTAGGCGCGACTGAGGGAGTATTGCTTGAGGCGGTTTGGGCAAGCACAGGGCCCATCAATCCACACAAAACAAGCAGTAAGGCCTTGAGAATAAAAACGCGCAGGGTATGAGGAAGAGCGATCACCGCTAGATTATCTAATATTGCTGGGCCCGCGCTAGTTATTTATGCTGTGCCGCAACATTTTTTATCGCTATAGTAAGCATAATTACCTACATAGTTCTACCTAGTACATTCGTTGCGAAAAGGATTTTAAATGCGCAAGTACCTCGGTTTAGTAGTGCTGATAGTCGCTTCGAGTTATCTGCCAAGCGTTTTAGCGAAAACATGCGCCGCAAGTGCAACAGAAAAAAAGTTAACCGGGGCAGCGAAGTCGAGCTTTTTGAAAAAATGTGAAAAAGACATTAAAGCGACTTGTGAAGCGAGCGCCAATGAAAAAAAATTAACAGGCGGAGCACGAAATAGTCATGTACTTAAGTGCGTTAAAGATTCCTCCACTTATTAAGTTCAACCTGCGATTTAGTTGTAGCTACAATAGGTTTTTTTAAGAGCATCCTATGCCTATCATTCAGTCAGTTCAAGTTGCTGCTATTGCAGTTCCTTTAGATCAAGTAACCTCATTTTCAACGCGTACTGTTTCTGAGCGCCATTATTGTTTAGTAAAAGTACGCAGCAAAGAAGGTATAGAGGGAATTGGGTTTTGTTATGTTGGCAGCGCGGCTGGTGATATTGCCAAGATTGCCGTAGCGCAATTACTGGCCCCAAAATTACTGGGTCAAGAAAGCCACCGCAGTGAAGGCCTGTGGTTGGAAATGTATAACGAATCTGTTTTGCAGGGGCGCACAGGCGCAGTGATGCGAGGGATTTCTATTTTAGATAATGCCCTTTGGGATCTCAATGCCCGTTCAGCTGGTTTGCCCTTGCACTTATATTTGGGCGCGGTAGTAAATGATCGTGTACCTGCCTATGCTAGTGGTGGCTACTATTTGGCCGGGAAGACGCCTGCCAAATTAGGTAAAGAAATGGAGTCATACCTGAAGTTAGGTTTTAAAGCAGTCAAAATGAAAGTGGGTCGTCTTTCGCCGCGCGAAGAAGAGGCACGAGTTAAAGCGGCGCGTTTAGCAATTGGGCCTGATATTTTGCTGATGCTAGATGCTAACAATGCTTGGCGCGACTTGCCCACTGCATTAGATTATGTGCGGCGGTTCGAAGCCTATGACCCTTACTGGATTGAAGAGCCCTTTTCACCGGATGCGATTGATTTACATGCTGCGTTAGCCCGCAGTACGATGATTACAGTTGCTACCGGAGAAATTGAGGCAGGCCGCTGGCGCTTTCGTGAACTGATTGATGCCGGTGGGGTAGGCATTTTGCAAAGTGATGCTGCCGTTTGCGGCGGCATTTCAGAGTGGCGACGAATTGCGAATTATGCCGATGCAAAAGGGATTACTGTTTGCCCACACTGGTTTCATGACTTACATGCACCGTTAGTAGCAGCTACACCAAATGCACGGTTTGTGGAGTTTTTTTCTGACGATCAGGTACTTAATTTTCGCCGCCTCATTAATCGGCAACTAACGTTTAAAAACGGTGATTTAATTTTGCACCAATCTCCTGGCTTGGGTTTTGAATTTAATGAAGTAGAAATTAAAAAGCTAGCCGGTAAATTAGCCTGGACAACTATTGCTTAAGTATTAAGTTGGACGGAGTCGCTTAAGGCGGAAGTGCCTTAGTACTTGGGTGGCTAAAACCACAGCAAAGCCGACGAATCCAATTAAATCAGCTTCGGCTGAGGGGTAAGCTAAAGCAACGCCCGAGACCACCATAATTGAGCGCTCGAGCCATTTAGTCTTTTCAATAAACCAGCCTTGTAAGCCACCAGCCAAACAGACAACACCAATTGCAGCGGTAAATGAGACCCAAGCAATATCAGCCCAATTGGCTTTGCTTAGGGCCTCCATGGAGCCCATGAGCAGTAAAGCGGTGCCCGACTTGTCTAGAGTAAACATAAATGGCACCAAAATAGCGGGCGCGACATATTTCCAGGTTTGCATGGTGGTTTTGTAAGGATTACCTTTACAAATCGCTGCAGCAGCAAAAGGCGAGAGCGCTGTGGGCGGAGACACTTCAGACAATACGGCGTAATAAAAAATAAACATATGAGCAGCAAAAGCGGGCACGCCTAAATTAATCAGCGCTGGCGCGGCAATGACTGCGCAAATAATATAGGAGGCAGTTACTGGAACGGCTAGACCAACTACCCAAACCACCAGCGCTGTAAAAATAGTGGTAAGTAATAAAGAGCCGCCAGCGTATTGAATAACAATAGTGCTAAATTTAAGACCCAAGCCAGTAAGCGTGACTGTGCCAACAATTAGACCTGCGCCCGCGCACGTTACTGCAATTGCTAAAACACCAGTTGAGCCTGCTGCCAACGCCTTTGTTAAATTGGAGTTATACAACCCGGATATCAGGGGCATTTTGCCAGTAAACCAGGCATAGGGAATGATTGCAGTATCACGCCTTAGCATGCTTGAAGCAGCCGATACCACCGTGGCCCAGAAGACTGACATGATGGGAGAAAACCCATACATCATAAAGACCACAATAGAAATCAAAGAAAAGAAGTGGTACCAGTATTTTTTAGTTAAAGACCAAGCACTTTCGATGGTTTCAAAATGAATATCTTTCATGCCATATTTGCGTACATCAATTTCAACCATCACAAAAAGACCAAGATAAAACAAAATGGTCGGAATACTAGCCATCAGCAGCACATCAAGATAAGAAATTTTTAAGAAGTCGGCAATTAAAAATGCTGCCGCGCCTAAAACGGGGGGCGAGATAATTGCCCCAAGTCCACCAGCAGCTAAGAGGCCACCGGCTGCATTACGTTCATAGCCGACTTTTTCCAGCATTGGCGCTGCCACCGAGCCAACCGTAACGGTAGTAGCAACTCCCGAGCCTGATGGGCCGCCAAGTAAAAATGACGATAAGACAATTGTTCGACCTACACCTGACGATTTACCGCCCATAGCAGCAAAAGAAAAATCGATAAAAAATTTACCTGCACCAGTGAACTGTAAAAAAGCCCCAAAAATAGTAAAGAGAATAATGAGTGTTGCTGAAACATCCACTGCCGTGCCATAAATTCCTTCTAGTGTCATGTACATGTAGCCGACCAGGCGATCTAAGTCATAGCCTTTATGGGTCCAGGGCGCAGGTAAATGATTGCCGAAGAGGGCGTAAAGTAAGAAGCACACGGTAACACTAACCAAGACCAAGCCATTGGTACGTCTTACTGCCTCTAAGATCATCAGTATCAAGGCAATACCATAGATAACGTCAGTTGGATTGGGGGCCGTATTACGATCAGCAAAGTCATCGCCACTACTTAAGATGTAATAAGCAATCGCAATGGAGCCAAATGCCAAGAGGACATCCCACCACATCAGCCGATTTTTAAAACGGTTGATCAATGGAAAGCTGAGGAACACCAAAAACAAGACAATGCCCACGTGTACCGTACGGAGCACCTGGGTGGGCACGATGGCATAGGCTGCATAGAGGTGGAATAGGGACATTCCAACTGCCGCCAAAGTAATGAAGGTTGCTAACCACCCCCGGTAATCATTCGCGTCACCTTCTTCTTGTTTGATAAATGACTCAAGTTTGGCTTGAGTAATGCTATCAATCGGTACTTGTTCCATGATTAACCTAATTTAATAAAGCGGGTGATCAATTCAAATTTAATTTCTTTTCTTTAAAGTACTTTAAAGCCCCTGGATGAAAAGCAACGGGCGTTGATTTAGTTTTTTGATTTTCTAAGGTTACGTTAATGTATTCCTGATGGGTACGCACTAAGTCGAGCTTATGATCAAAAATAGTTTTTACAATTTGGTAGGCTTCAGCATCGGACATATTGGCATTCACGACTAAAATATTAGCCACCGCCGCTACTTTATTATCTTTGCTCATGCCGCTATAAATGGTTTTCGGAATGACAGTAGGAAAATATAAATTGCCGTACTTTTTATTCATTGCGGTAACTTCGTCCGCATTATCAATCATCACGATTTTCATGCCAGGGCTGTTAGCTAAATCAGTTACCGCTGCGGTTGGTAGGCCGCCAACCCAAAAGAAGGCATCAATTTTGCGATCTTTAATCGCATTGACAGATTCAGCGACGCTTAAGCGCTCACGTTTAACATCTTTATCTTTATCGAGCCCGGCTGCTTCAAGTTCGCGAAAGGCCATAATCTCGGTAGCACTGCCGGGGGCGCCTGTACTCACGCGCTTCCCTTTTAAGTCTTTCATGGTTTTAATACCGGTCGATTCAACTGTCACCACATGCATTAAATTGGGATAAAGTACTAAGAGTGTCCGCAAGTCAACTTTTTTATTAACAAATTTGCCTTCGCCCATCTGCGCTTCTTTAGCCGCATCCGCCATTGAGAAACCGACGTAGGGTTTACCGGTACCAATGAGGTTTAAGTTATCAACCGAGCCGCCGGTAACTTCTGCAGTAGCTGACATATTGGGAATATATTTAGAAAGTACGGCTGCAAGACCACCACCCATGGGGTAATAAACGCCTCCAGTACCGCCGGTGGCAATCGATAAATTTTCAGCTTGAACACTAGAAAAACAAAATGTTGCGATTACAAAAAGTAATTTAGAAAGTTTCATGAGGTATCTCCTAAGCGGAAAAATAAGCGGTTTTAAATCAAAGACCAGGCATGGTGAAATTAATAGCTGCTAATTCAGCAATTAATTTTTTCTGCTGCTCGACTGGCAAAGTGACAAGGGGTGGACGCATACGCAACCAACCCGGATCTTTACTGAAATGCGCAACTACTGCTTTCATAGCCGCCATCGGCGGGTACTGCATAAATATTGCACGAACCTTGTCTAAAGCCGCCTGACTTTCATCTGCATAAGCATCTTCCCAATGGGCGCCTAAATCGGCAATGGCTTTTGGGTTGATATTAGCGGTAGCAGATATACAGCCAACTCCGCCAGCACGCATGGTACGTAGTAAAAATATTTCACTGCCCGCATAGACGCGAAAGCCAGTAGGCGCTAATACTTTAATCACCGACTCAGTGTAATCCCAGTCGCCTGAGCTATCTTTAATGCCGACAACAGTTTTAGGAAAGGCTTCAACTAAGCGTTCGAGTAAATCTAAGCTCAAACCGATTTTGCTCACAGGCGGAATGTTGTAAACATAAATTTGTAAAGCGCTATCACCGACTTTTTCAATCACTTCAGCAAAGTAGGCAAACAAGCCATCGTCCGAAACATCCTTATAGTAAAAGGGCGGCAACATTAAAACACCAGCACATTTGGCCTTGACTGCGGCTTTAGTCATGGTGACAGCATCATCTACCGAGCAAGCTCCGGTGCCTGGCATCATGTGACTTGGATCGAGGCCGCCGCTTAATAAATCATCTAGCACCCGTAATTTTTGCGAGGCCGACATGGAGTTTGCTTCCGAATTGGTGCCAAAAACGGCATGACCAACGCCATTTTTAGATAACCATTGACATTGTTTTAGCAAGACCTTGGAATTAGGACTCCCATCTGCATTAAAGGGGGTTAATACCGGCGAAAGAATGGTAGGCAGGGTTGAGGCAATGGGTTTCATAAGGTCTCCAGATCAAAAGGGATTGGGGTAAGAAGAGGTTGCTGTTGAAAAAAAGCGTCGAGATTATCAAGGGTTAAGTTAGTCATCGCAATGCGGGTTTCATTTGTGCCGCTGCCCATATGCGGTGTAAGCAAAACATTGCGCAATTTAAGAAATGCGGGATTAGGATTGGGCTCATTTTCAAATACATCTAAGGCGGCTCCAGCAATCAGTTTATTTTCTAGGGCGTGTAAGAGTGCGGCCTCATCGAGCACGCTGCCGCGCGCAATATTTATAAAATAACCCGTAGGCCCTAAAGCATTAAATACTGCAGCATTGGCTATTTTTACGGTGCTTGGCCCCGCGGGGCAGAGCATGATCAAAATATCATTATTAGCAGCTAATCTGACTATATCGCTATAGTAGGTATAAGGTACATTTTTTTTATTCGGCCCGGTGTAGCTAATCTGGACTTTAAATGGCGTAAGGCGCTCAACTAGGTCGAGGGCAATCCGACCTAAACCGACGATACCCACGCGTTTTCCAGCTAAGCTACTAGTTAAGGTATAGGGCCCCTGGGCCCACATGCCGGAGCGTAAATACTGTTCTGCCGCCGGTATTTGGCGCATTAAAGACAGCAGCAAGCCCATGGTTAGTTCGCACACCGCATCATTTAGCACGCCCGGCGTATTGGTTGCAACGATATTGCGTTGCTGCAAGTATTCGAGTGGCAAATTGTCGTAGCCCACACCACAATTGGCGATGATTTCTAAGTTGCCTAATTTTTCTAACAGGCTAACGGGAATAATGGTGGGTGAGCGGGTGAGGATCGCCCTATAGGAGCCAGCTGGGGGGTTATCTTGGGCATTGAGAAGCTTGCCATAATTACCGTGCGGTAGGCGACGGTCGATTTCTGCCTGCATAGGGCCTGAAAAGGGGCCAACTTGAAGTACCGTGTTAGCGGGAATCATGTCTCTTTATGTTTTCTTGAAATAATGGCACATTGTAAGTGTTTTCTTAATCCTGCTACCCTGATTCTTTATTAACTTTTGGGATAAACCATTGAGCAATTCTGATCCATCCAAGACGGCACCGCGCGGCATGCTAAAGGGGCTGACACGTTATGGCGACGCCGGATTTTCGCTATTTTTGCGGAAGGCCTTTATTAAAGCGATGGGCTATAGCGACAGTGCCCTAGATCGGCCAATTATTGGCATCACCAATACCTTTAGCGACTTTAATCCTTGCCATGGCAATGTGCCGCAAATGATCGAGGCGGTTAAGCGCGGCGTGATGCAAGCTGGTGGTATGCCGATGGTATTCCCCACCATTTCGATTCATGAGTCCTTTGCCTTTCCGACCAGTATGTATTTGCGGAACTTGATGGCCTTAGATACAGAAGAAATGATTCGCGCGCAACCGGTTGATGCTGTGGTATTGATTGGCGGCTGCGATAAAACAATTCCTGCACAATTAATGGCCGCTGCAAGTGTGACTGTGCCGGTCATTTCAATTCCCACGGGACCGATGCTGACAACGACTTATCAGGGCGATCGCTTAGGTGCTTGCACCGATTGTCGGCGCTACTGGGCTAAGTTTCGCGCCCATGAAATCGATCAAACTGAAATTGATGCGGTCAATGAAAAATTAGCACCCACTACTGGTACCTGTATGGTGATGGGGACGGCCAGCACGATTGCTTGCATGGTTGAAGCTGCAGGCATGAGCTTAGCTGGTACGGCAGCGGTACCCGCAGTGATGGCTGAACGCTTTCGTCTAGCTGAATTTACTGGTCGGCGCGCAGTCGAGTTAGCGCAATTGCCCAATCCGAATCATTTTTCTAGTCAAGCTATTTTGACGCCACAGTCTTTAACGAATGCCTTTACTGTGTTACATGCCATTGGTGGCTCAACGAATGCCTTGATCCACTTCACTGCAATTGCCGCCAGACTGGGGATCCAGATTGATCTAGAAGCCATTGACCGCTTAGGCCGTCATGTGCCAGTACTAGTTGATTTAAAACCAAGCGGTAGCCATTACATGGAACATTTATACGAAGATGGTGGCTTAA
>CAIXDG010000207.1 GCA_903918115.1 uncultured beta proteobacterium | reverse complement strand
CTAAACCAAAGAAATCAAAACCCCTAGCTAGCAAAGCTTACTTTGCCGCCAAATTTATACCTTAAGCAGAAAATAAAATTCTTACCTAAAATAAAAGGTATTGCATAAGTAATTAAACTTTTCACTAGGCGCCCTAAATATGAAGCTTGCTGCTAGTTTTTTCATCGCCTTACTATGGCCTATCAGCCATTCTACTTTAGCGCAGAGCTTTGACCATCAAGTCAAAGTGAATGTAATCAATACGGGCGATATATTTGAAATTAATGCCAGCTTTAAGACGCCATTAAATAATTGTGATGCCTATCGGTATTTAACCGATTATGCGGCTGCCAAAAAAATTTCTGGCGTCCTTGAGTCCGAGGTGACGCGTAAATCAGACTCGGTGGCTATCGTCAATCGCACTATTAAGGAATCTATTTTATTTTTTTCGGTTACTGTCAAAACAACCATCGAATACACCGAGCTCCCTTTTAGAGGCACAGACTTTAAGCAAATCGCTGGTGACGCGAAAATGTTTAAAGGCACTTGGCGCTTAAAACAAGATGAAACAGGAACCACTTTTGTTTATCAAAGTTTTATTGAGCCAAATACCATTGTGCCGAATTTTATTATTAGCAGCTATATTAAAAACGAGCTACAGCAGCAATTCCTCGAAATTGCAAAAAATTCGCTGACCAATAATTCAAAAGCCTATTTAGCCTGTAATTAGGTTTTCACAAACTGAATAGTTATTCGCTTGCTGGATTTGGCGTTAATTCTTCGGCTGGAGCAACGGTTTCCGCAGCGGGAGTCTCCGCAGCTGGTGCGCTGGCTGCTAGTGCAGCATCAGCAGCAGCACTGGCGGCATTTGTTGCGGCAGTAACCGCTGCGGCAGCAGCAGCAAGCGTAGCTGTAGATGGTTTTTGCTTAGCAAGCGCACGAACAAGCTTATTTTTATCTTTAGGCTTGCTTGAAGATTCAATCAACTTAGTTAATTGTGCGTGATTCAGCGGTCCTAAGCGTGGTTTCCCAGTTTTAGTGAGCATAGAATCATTTTTTCTAGTTCTTTGGTTTTGTCCAACAGCCATAAATAAGCCCTCAATAATATTAGCGATGGCTTAAGAAAGGCTAGCTTGGGAAGATAGGCTTGATTAATCCCCCCATGGGGGCACAGGATGGTGATCTCAGGCGAGAATAATAGCATTTAGTGGGCTACTTCAAGGAAAATAGGCCTATGTATAAATTAATTGCCTTTGACGCCTACGGCACCCTATTTGATGTTTACTCGATTGCTCAGCTGGCGGAGGTAATTTACCCCGCTAAGGGGAAGCAGCTTACCGAGCTATGGCGTGAGCGACAAATTGAATATACCCGTCTAATCACTATCAGCGATCCAAACTCAACCGGTAGCCAATACTACTTATCTTTTTGGGAAATTACGGCAAGGGCCTTGCGCTATAGCTGTAAACGTTTAGGCTTGCCACTGACGCGCGAAAATGAAGCGCAATTAATGGGCCAGTACGCAAAGTTAGAGGCCTTTACTGAAAGCATAGAAGTACTAAAGGGCCTCCAAGTTGCAGGCATCAGCAGTGCAATTCTGTCGAATGGTAGCAAAGAGATGCTCGCGAGCGCTGTTGACAGTAATCATCTTGCTCCTTATCTACAGAAAATTATTTCAGTAGCAGATACCAGGCTGTTTAAAACAGCGCCCCAAACTTACGGACTTTTACTAAATCATTTTCCAGTGACCAAGCAAGAAGTCTTATTTGTTTCTAGTAATGCATGGGATGTGGTGGGCGCTGGATGGTTTGGATTTGACACCTGCTGGGTGAATCGCCAAGCGCTACCTTTTGAAGAAATTGGCCACCAACCCACTTATGAAGCGAGTGGGTTAACAGAAATATTACAAAAGATAGTCTGAAAAATATTTTTTATATACTGCACTAATACTAATTGCGAGCTTAATTCATGTTTGAGGCTATTCACCCGATAATTTTAGTGGCTCTCGGCGGCGCTATTGGTTCAGTTTGCCGTTTCAAGCTGTCTGGCTTTGTGCTTCATCACACCTTAGATTGGCGATTTCCCTTGGGCACTTTTTTAGTCAATGTGATCGGCTGTTTAGTAATTGGTGTTTTAGCCGGCCTCATTTTAAAATTTGAAATGTTTTCAACCCACTCGCGCTTATTATTAATTACTGGAATTATGGGTGGTTTTACAACCTTTTCTGCTTTTGGCCTTGAAACATTTTATTTGCTACGCGAGAAAGAATTTTTAGTTGCGGGCACTTATGTGCTTGGTAGCGTAATAGTAGGCTTGGCTGCGGTATTGATTGGTTTCTTGCTGGTACCTAGCAGCGACTAGTCAAGCTTCCCCATTTGATTGGCGATGAGAAGCAGGGCAATTGATACACAACCCAATAAGAAAAAAGCCAATTGATGCAGAATTGCGGTACCTATTACCGTCATCAAGATAGTCCAACCAATGGTGAGCTTCGCTTTTTTGCTCAATTTTTTCATGCAGGCCTTTATTAATAACCGAGGTTCACTTTTCAACAATTTACAACTTATTCTAGCAAAGACGGCAGGATAAAGAGTGAGCAAGCTAAAATCAATCAGAATAACTAAAGTTAAGGTGGCTACAAAATGAATCAGAAAAATATGGCAATGCGTTTGGCGCTCATTTTTTTTGCCCTGGGAATGACTGCCTGTGCCAATATTCTGACTAACGCATCGAACTCAAATCAGGTTACCTTAATTAGTAGCGGCAATGAATCGATGGAGAAGTTAACTGAACAAGCCAATGCGTATTGCGTGAAGTATGGCAAAAAAGCATCATTTAAAGAAAACGAAAGTCAATTTGTTAATATTTTTAACTGTAATTAATTTAAAAAAACTAGCTGAATCATTCGGCTTTAAATTAATACATTGAAGTTTATTGCATGAATGATAAAAAATACGACTACATCATTATTGGCGCCGGCAGTGCGGGTTGCTTACTGGCTAAACGTCTGACGGAAAACCCCACAATTTCTGTGTTACTGGTAGAGGCTGGCAAAAAAGACGATTACCTCTGGATTCATATTCCCGTGGGCTATTTATATTGTATTGATAACCCGCGCACTGATTGGCGCTTTCGTACTGCACCAGACCCGGGTTTAAATGGGCGTAGTTTAATTTATCCGCGTGGCAAAGTATTGGGTGGTTCATCTTCTATTAACGGCATGATTTATATGCGCGGTCAGGCTGCCGATTATGATTTCTGGGCACAGGAAACTGGCGATGCTGCTTGGGGCTGGCAACCTTCCCTAAACAGATTCAAAGAATTTGAAGATTATTATGGCGGCCAAAATAGCTGGCATGGGGTTGGTGGCGAATGGCGGGTCGAGCGCCAGCGCTTAAATTGGCCGATCTTAGAGATATTTAAAGAGGCAGCGCAAGAACAGGGCATCCCTGCAAGTGAGGACTTTAATCGTGGAGATAACTTTGGCGTGGGCTATTTTGATGTCAATCAAAAGTCAGGCTGGCGCTTAAATGCTGCTAGAGCATTTTTAAAAAACACTGCCAGCAGGAAGAACCTTCACGTTATTACTGAAGCGGTAGTGCAAAAGCTGACGATTAATCCCAGCACTAAACGCTGTGAGGGCGTAGAGTTTATTAAAGACCAGCACTTGCAAACCGTAGCTTGTGCGCAAGAAGTAATCTTATGCGCAGGCGCTATTGGTAGCGTACAAATTTTAGAACGTTCTGGTATTGGTGCAGCAACCCACCTCCAACAATTAGGAATCCCAGTTCACGCAGATTTGCCGGGGGTTGGCGAAAATTTACAAGATCATTTGCAGTTACGTATGATTTATAAAATTAAAGGCCTTGAAACCCTTAACACTAAAGCCAAATCGCTTTGGGGTAAGGCGAAGATTGGTATGGAATATCTCCTCAAGCGTTCTGGCCCTATGGCCATGGCACCATCGCAATTGGGGGCCTTTGCCTATAGTTCACAAGACCAAAAGCGCACTAATTTGGAATACCATGTACAGCCCTTATCACTCGAAAAATTTGGCGAAAATTTACATGACTTTAATGCGTTTACTGCAAGCGTATGTAACTTAAGACCCACGTCGAGGGGCAGCGTACACATCAACTCAACAGATTGCAACGCAGCGCCGGTAATTACTACCAATTACTTATCAACTCCAGAAGATTGTCGGGTTGCAGTTGAGGCTTTAACCTTGACTCGTAAAATTATCGGTAGCCCTGCATTTGCACCCTTTCAGCCCGAGGAATTTAAGCCTGGTTTGCAATTTCAAAGCGAGGCTGAGCTAATAGAGGCTGCCCGAAATATTGGGACGACCATCTTTCATCCGGTAGGAACTTGCAAGATGGGAACAACGGAAGATCCAAAGGCGGTATTAGATGCAGAATTACGTGTTAAAGGAATTTACGGTTTACGAGTAGCTGATGCTGCGGCAATGCCCGCTATTACTTCGGGCAATACGGCAGCACCCACCATGATGCTTGCTCAGCGACTAGCAGAATTAATACAACAAAAGCCCCTGCATGGGTAATGAAAAATTACCTACCAGTCATTTTTTATTAGCCCTAGCAGTAGTGGCCGTCTGGGGTAGTAATTTTGTGGTGATTAAGCTCACGCTCTTTACTCTGCCGCCTTTATTATTCGCCGCCTTACGCTTTGTCTTCGCCTTATTACCAGCAATCTTTTTTTTACCAAAGCCAAAAGTATCTTGGCTAAACTTAGCCGCTTATGGTTTTTTTATTGGCGTTGGTCAATTTGGCCTCTTATACATCGCCGTGCAAAGCCATATTTCTGCTGGGCTTTCTTCGGTTGTAGTTCAAAGTCAGGCCTTCTTTACCATTGGCCTAGCGATGTACTTTGCGCGTGAGCAAATTCGTCAATTTCAATTTATCGCTTTGTTGGTATGCCTGATTGGATTGGGCATTATTGCCAGCCATACTGATCAAGATACTGATTTCCTAGGTTTGGCTTTGGTCTTGCTGGGTGCATTTTCTTGGGGCATAGGTAACACGGTTAGTCGCAACGCAGGTAAAGTTAATATGCTCGCCTACGTGGTTTGGTCGAGCATCTTCAGTGTCATCCCGTTAATTGTTCTATCACTGATCTTTGAGGGATGGGATTTAATTCAAACGAGTTTAGGCGGCCTTAACAGCACCTTATGGGCAGCCATCTTATGGCAGTCTTGGGGCAATACCTTATTCGGGTTTGCCGCTTGGGCCTGGCTTTTAGCCCGTCATCCGGCCGCAGTAGTTGCGCCTATTTCTTTGTTAGTACCCGTTTTAGGAATCGGTTCGGCGGCGATTTTCTTGAGTGAGCCTTTGCCACTTTGGAAAATTGCTGCTGCCACTTTAGTGATAGCAGGCTTAGGAATTAATATTTATTGGCCAATTATTCGGGCGAGACTTAAAAGCAGCCCCTAATTTTAGAATGCGCACAACTCAGGGCTTTATCCTGCCAGTGCAGACTGATAAACCAGGCCTGCATGTTCGCGTAAGGCATGAAATCGAATCGCCTCCCAACGTTGTTGAGCAACATCAAGTTCAGATTTATGCGCTGCTAGAAATACAGGCGCATTAACCACATCCTCAGCCATGCGATGGGAATTTTCTTGAATAAATTTTTTGAGGATGAGTGGATCATCCGAACTAACCCAGCGCGCTAAATTAAAACGTGCAGGCAGTAGGCGTACTTCAGCCCCATATTCGCTTTTTAAGCGGTGACTGACAACCTCAAACTGAAGTTGTCCAAAAGCACCCAGTAACATCGGGCCGCCAGCAATGGGACGAAAAACTTGAATTGCACCTTCTTCGCCCAACTGCATTAGACCGATACGCAATTGTTTAGAACGCATTGGATCCGCCGATTCAACCATGCGAAAAATTTCTGGCGCAAAAAAAGGCAGGCCAGTAAATTGCAATTCTTCACCTTCACTCAAGCTATCGCCTAAACGTAGCAAGCCGTGATTAGGAAGGCCAATAATATCGCCAGGGAAAGCCTCATCTAATATATCGCGGCGCTGCGATAAGAAAGACAGTGCATTATTGGTGCGGATTTCTTTACCATTACGACAAATTTTTAAACGCATGCCGCGCTTAAAGTGCCCAGAGCAAATCCGCAGAAAGGCCACGCGGTCACGGTGCGCAGGATCCATATTGGCTTGAATTTTAAATACCATCGCTGAAAATTTAGGCTCTGCAGGCTCTACTTCGCGTTGTAATGCCTTGCGCGAGCCAGGAGCTGGCGCAAGTTCAACTAAAGTATTTAGAATTTCCCGTACGCCAAAATTGTTAATTGCGGAGCCAAAAAAAACGGGCGACTGTTTGCCAGCCAAAAACGCAGCACGATCAAATGCCGGCATAGCGTTACGAATTAAATCGACGGCAGTAAGCGCTTCATCTAAATCACTGCCAAGCCGTTTTTTTAATTCGGGATCATGAATATCAATAAATGTGTTGCTGCTTTCGGAAACCCGATCTTCGCCCGCTTTAAATAAACGCATTTTAGATTGGGCAATATCAATCACTCCTGCAAATGATTTACCCATTCCGACTGGCCAAGTAAATGGCACCACCGCCATACCTAGGGCGGTTTCAATTTCATCCATTAAATCGAGTGGGCTTTTAACCTCCCGATCCATTTTATTAATAAAGGTTACAAGCGGCGTATTGCGTGCCCGACAAACTTCCAGTAGCCTCAAGGTTTGTGATTCAACACCATTGGCAGCATCAATCACCATGAGGGCTGAATCAACCGCAGTTAAAACGCGATAGGTATCTTCCGAAAAATCTTGGTGGCCAGGGGTATCGAGCAAATTGATAATGCAATCACGATATTCCATTTGCATGACTGAGCTTGCTACAGAAATTCCGCGCTGCTTTTCAATCTCCATCCAGTCGGAAGTTGCATGCCTGCTAGCTTTGCGGGCTTTAACACTCCCGGCAATTTGAATTGCGCCAGCATACAGTAGCAATTTTTCTGTCAGCGTCGTTTTTCCCGCATCAGGGTGGGAAATAATGGCAAAGCTACGTCGCCGTTGAACTTCTGCGGCGGTGCTATTGGGTGAATGTGTTTCGATGGGGCGCTATCTTTGGAATATCAGAACAGCGCCTATTATAAGTGCGCGCGCAATTAAAACCGCTCGTCTGCTTTGAGGTAGCGCCATTGCCCCAAAGGGAGGGCTCCCAAGCTAATTTGTCCAATACGAATTCGTTTCAAACCAACTACCTTCAGATCAACGAGTTCACACATCCGCCGAATTTGCCTTTTGCGTCCTTCGCGCAAGACAAAGCGCAATTGATCTTCATTTTGCCAGCTCACTTTAGCGCGTTTAAGTAATTGCCCATCTAGTGATAAGCCGTGGTTCAGCTGTTCAAGACCAGCGGCCGATAAATTACCTGTTACCCGCACTAGATATTCTTTTTCAATCGGGCTATCTTCACCAATGAGTAGCTTAGCAATGCGACCATCTTGGGTTAAAACCAGCATCCCACTCGAATCAATATCAAGTCGGCCAGCTGGGGCTAGGCCCCGCGTATTAAAACGCCCACTACGATTGGGTTCTAGCGGATTGGCAAAATAGTGTTCCGCTGTAATAAGGGAGGCTGCGGGCTGATAAGCTTGATCATCATCTAAATGGGAAATAAAGCCAATGGGCTTGTTTAAAATTACTGTGATGCGCGCCTCTTGCTGACGTTGGGCTGCCGCATGAAGCTCGATTTTTTGATGACGAAATGCGCGCGTACCAAGCTCAGAAACGAATTCGCCATCAACGGTCACTAGGCCTTGTTCAATATAGCCATCCGCCTCACGACGTGAGCATAGCCCAAGCTCTGATAATAATTTAGAAACCCGTACTTTTTCCGAGGGATCATTGGCAGGCATTATTTTCTTTATTCATCGATTAATAAAAACTACTATCGCCACTAGGCCTATTTTTGAAGCGTTTATGCACCCAATAGTATTCTGCTGGACGCTCACGTACCAGAATTTCGATTTGCTGATTTAAGAAAGCGGTATCGGCATTGACATCGGCACTAGGAAAATCTGCTAGCGGCGCACGAATTTCACAAAGGTAACCAGATTCATCTGCTTTTAAGGTGGTACTCATAATACAAACTTCGGCTTTAGTTACTTGTGCTAGACGGGAAACGGCAGTAATCGTGTTTGTAAGGATGCCAAAAAAAGGTACGAAGGCGGAGTCTTTAATCCCTAAATCAATATCAGGAGCAATAATCACAAAATTACCATCCCGTATCTCGCGGATCAGCTGAATCATATTACCCTCGCGCTCAATCGAGTTTCCCCCGAAGCGATTGCGCCAAGCAATAATTTTTTGATTAAAGAAGGGGGTTTTCATGCGCTGAAAAAATCCCGAAGTGCGCGGCCAGTTTCGCTCCTTAGCCAATGCACTAATAATAATACTGCCTTCAATGCCCACAAAGTGTGGGTTGACTAGAATGCGGGGCTTGCGGTCTGCTAAATCAACCGCAGTACGAACTTCAATCATGTTACTCAGTTGCTTTATTGAGCCGCGCCAAATGATGCTGCGTTCTAATAAGCTACGACCTAATAAGCGCCAATGCAAAACGGCTAAAGAGGAAATTTCTGCAGAACTAAGATCTGGAAAGCAGCGTTGTAAGTTAGTCTTAACTACCTGCTGGCGTTCGCTAGGAATATGGGCTGCTAACCAGCCCAAGCCATAACCCAGGTGCACTAGGGCGGGATATGGCAAATAGGTTAAGGCATTTAAAAGCCCCACCAAAAGATGGTTCAGTGCAGATTTAAGCCAGCTCAAAACTGCCCCACATTAGTAAAGACAGAACCGCCCGGCGCACCTTGTTATTTTTCTGCTTGATAACGAGCGAGACTATTAGAGTGGGCAATAGCCAGTTCAGCGGGAGCGCCAACGGTCATGCCTAAATCGTTAATAAGGCCATTTTCTAAACGGTAAGCCCAGCCATGAATAGTTAATTCTTGTCCGCGCGACCAGGCATCTTGCACGATGGTCGTTTCGCAGACATTCACTACTTGTTCGATCACATTGAGTTCGCATAAGCGATCTTGTTTTTTTGCGGTTGATAGGGCTTCCCCTAAATAGCGCTCATGCATTTGACCTACATCTTTGACATGCCGTAACCAATTGTCAGCAAGTCCGACGCGCCGGCCGCTAAGTGCTGCATGCACACCAGCACAGCCATAATGGCCAACAACTAAAACATGTTCAACTTTTAGTAAATCAATCGCAAACTGTAAAACTGAGAGGCAATTGAGATCTGTATGGACCACTACGTTAGCCACATTGCGATGGACAAAGAGCTCTCCCGGAAGCAGATCAACAATCTCATTGGCGGGTACTCGGCTATCAGAACAGCCAATCCAGAGGTACTTAGGGGCCTGCTGATTAACTAGGCGCTTAAAGAAACTGGGATCTTGTTTAATGCGCTTTTCGGCCCATTGGCGATTATTTTTAAAAAGCTGCTCAAGGGTTTTGTCTGAAGTTTTGGCTGACATAGAGTAAAGTTTAAAGTACTTTTAAATTACCAAGAGAAACGAAAGAAACACATGGTCAAGCTATTTAAATACCTACTTTTGCCCCTGCTAGTGATAGGGGGCTTATTGGCTGCCTATACCTGGGCTACCTTGAATTGGAGCTATTCTAGTGGCGAGCGAGCTGGCTATGTGCAAAAATTCTCGAACCGTGGCTTTATTTGCAAAACTTGGGAAGGTGAATTGGCGATGGTTTCAATGCCAGGAACAATGTCCGAAAAATTCCTTTTTACAGTGCGGAATGATGCAGTAGCCCAGAAAATTAATGCAAATTTAGGCAAAAAAGTTGCATTAAAGTACGAACAGCACATTGGCTTACCGACTAGTTGTTTTGGAGAGACGGAATATTTTGTCACTGAGCTCATTGTATTGGATTAGCTCTCAGGGTTTATTCTATATAGAATTTTTTCGAATAGACTTTATTTTTGGAATAAATTGTGGTTAAAATCCTAGTAGCGCAATGTGCGCAAACTAATCCACAAGGAGCCTCACTTGAACAAAGCAGAACTAATCGCAGCAATTGCTGACGATGCCGAAATTTCAAAAGCGAAAGCTGAATTTGCATTAAATTCATCGATTGAAAATATTATTAAAGCAGTTACTAAGGGCGACTCGGTACAGTTAATTGGTTTTGGTACCTTCTCATCTGGCAAGCGTGCTGCACGCATGGGACGTAACCCAAAAACGGGTGAGCCTTTAAAAATTGCCGCAGCTAAAACTGTCAAGTTTTCTGCAGGTAAAGCATTTAAAGATTCTGTTAATAAGCGTAAGAAGTAATTCGTTTGCATACAGCAAAGCCCGGCTAGCCGGGCTTTTTTATTGGCATTCGATTATCTTACTCAGGCCTCTAGCCAGGTAATATATGGCTTACAAGGGAATTTAAGTTTGTACTAAGCGGCGGTGGCGATGAATACTTAATAAAATCCCAGCGCCAAAACCCAGGGTCACAAGCGCAGTGCCACCATAACTAATAAAAGGTAGGGGCACCCCAACGACAGGCAGCAAGCCGCTTACCATACCAATATTGACAAAAGCATAAGTAAAGAAAATTAAGGTAATTGAGGCGCCAAGTAATCTTGTAAACAAAGTTGGCGCACTTGCTGAGATAGCCAAGCCACGTTTAATTAACGCAAAAAATAAACCTAGTAAAACAATATTGCCAATGAGACCGAACTCTTCCGAGTAAACCGCAAATACAAAATCAGTATGCTTTTCGGGAATAAATTCGAGGTGTGCTTGCGTGCCCAACTGCCAGCCTTTACCAAAAAGTCCTCCCGAGCCGATTGCAATAATTGCTTGAATAGTATGAAAACCTTTGCCAAGGGGGTCGCTAGACGGGTCCAAAAGAGTGCAGATGCGATGCTTTTGGTACTCTTTAACTAAGGGCCAGATCATCTCGGGCGTGCAAATGGTGTTCCCAAAGCTAATAATTAAAATAATGCCGATAACAGCGACAACCACTACTGGAATAATCCAGCGCCACGGAAAGCCCGCCAGAATAATGACATATAGGCCGGCCGCTAAGACTAATAAGGCAGTACCTAGGTCGGGTTGCCGGGCAATTAGGAAGACGGGCAAAGCCAATAAACATCCTGCAATGGCATAGTCCCAGGTTTTCAGTACGCCTTCCCGTTTTTGAAAATACCAAGCCAGCATTAGGGGCATGGCAATTTTCATAATTTCGGAAGGCTGAATTACCACACCAAGATTGAGCCAACGCCGCGCGCCTTTTTTAATTAAGCCAAATGCAGCAACAGCAAGCAATAGTGCTAAGCCCACGCTATAAACCCATACAGCTGCGACTTCGAGCCATTTAGGGGGAATCCAAGAAACTAGCCACATCAAAATGAAGGCTAAGACAAAATTACGTATTTCATCTTCAATACGTACAGCTGTATTTTCGCCTGCTGACAAAAAAGTAATGAAGCCAATAGCAGCGAGGCCTAAAAATATTAGCCCAAGCTGTCGATCAAAACCAAAAAATAGTTGTCCAAACCATTTTTTTAGGGTGCCCTTTTCCATTCAGGAACCCCCTTTGGCCATTTACCTTCAAGATAATAATCAAGTGCTTTACGTGCGATTGGGGCGGCGTATTGGGCCCCGAAGCCAGCGTTTTCAACCACCATGGCAATCACGATAGTTGGTTTTTCAGCAGGCGCAAACGCAATATAAAGGGCGTGATCACGTAAATATTCACTGGTGGCAGAGTGCTTATATTCTTGTGAATTGAGGCTAAATACTTGCGCGGTGCCGGTTTTTCCGCCAGTTTGGTACGCCGCATCTTTAAAGACAGCAGCAGAGGTTCCAGAGCGGTTTACTTCAATCATGGCTTTTTTAATTACCTCAATATTTTCTGGCTTGAATTGCAGGCGATAACTTTCTTTAGGCGTGGTTAATTCTTTTTGCCGCGTAAAGGGATCTTCAATCGCCTTAACGAGGTGCGGCTTCATCACTACGCCGTTATTGGCAATATTAGCAAGCGCATGGGCCAATTGTAAAATTGTAAAGGTGTTATAGCCTTGACCAATGCCCAGAGAAATAGTTTCGCCTTCATACCATTTTTGCTGTTCGGGTTTTTTAAAGTTTGTTTTTTTCCATTGAGTGGAAGGCAAAATGCCCCGGTTCTCACCTTCTAAATCGATGCCAGTAATTTGTCCAAGACCCAAGGGCTTCATAAAGTCATGAATCATATCGACACCCATGTCCCGAGCCAAAGTGTAATAGTAGGTATCGCAAGACTCCACAATCGATTTTTGCATATCAACCGTACCATGCCCCCCCTTTTTATCATCCCTAAAAGTATGATTACCAAAATTAAAAAAGCCTGGATCAGAAATCGCATCGCTCGGCTTGCGCTTATTATTTTCGAGCGCTGCCAAAGCCATAAAGGGTTTATAGGTAGAACCAGGGGGATAAATGCCTTTTAATGGCCGGTTATAAAGGGGTTTTTGTTTTGATTCGTTTAACTCTTTCCAGGTAACGGAATCGATGCCCTCAACAAAGTCATTGGGGTTGAAATTAGGCTTGGAAACAAAAGCCAAAATATCACCAGTAGCGGGTTCAATGGCTACAAAGGCGCCACGAAAGTTGCCATACAGTTCTTCGACTAAATACTGTAATTTAATATCTACTGAAAGCACAACATTTTTCCCTGGGGTTGAAGGAAAGCTGGCCAAGGTGCGAACTGGCTTACCGCCAGCAGTAATTTCTACTTGATCAATTCCTGGAGTGCCACGCAATACTGGCTCATAACTTTGTTCAAGGCCAATTTTGCCGACGTATTGAATGCCAGATAAAAAAGACGCCTGCAGTGCATAGGGGTCAATATCAGGACGCGCTGTTTCTATTTCAGTTAGCATGCGCTCTTTATCGCGTTGCGATACGCGACCAATATAACCAATGAGATGGGAACCAAGTTCGTTATAAGGGTACTCGCGGAAACTGCGCGCCCGAATTTCAACCCCAGGGAATTGATAGCGATTTGCCATAAAGCGGGCAGTTTCTGCATCAGTCAACATCGAGCGCAAGGGAATGGTGCCCATGTTGCGAGAATCTTCCAAAGAACGCTTGAAATTTTTACGATCGCGCGGCGTAATTAAAACAATTTTTGCTAAAGAATCGATTAAGCCATCGATACTGCCTTGAACTTCGCCAGCGTTCACTTCTAAAGTTAGGGCCGAATAGTTACGGCCGATGACAATACCATTGCGATCGATTAGTAAGCCGCGATTCGCTGGCGCCGGCACGATAGCAATGCGATTACTTTCAGCCAAGGTAGCGTATTTATGGTGACTAAAAAGCTGCAACCACACTAGCCGAGATAGTAAAAGTAAAAAACAAAAAGAAACAAATAGCGTAGCAATGTAGATACGCTTTTGAAAGGAGCCTAAATCTGGTTTTTTCAGTGCGCCCATACTTAAAATTTAAAGGGGCCGAGTATGATCAACATGTAGCGGGCGACGTTGCGGTGCTAATAAAATGCGGGTAGTAACTGGCCAAAGCAGAACCTCAATCAGGGTTTGTAAAACACCGCTACCAATTGCCCACCAATAAATCGTCCCGCTCAAGAGCCAATGAATTAGCGGGGGAAAAAGGGCTACTAATAAAAATAAGGGGATGATGTGTAGTGCTTGCGAAACAACTGGCAAGGCAATAATGCGCCGGTGCCAAGTCACAGCTAAATATGCGGCTAGTGAGTAGCTAAAAGCATGAATGCCTAATAAATCCGAATTATGTACGTCCATCAGTAAGCCAAGTGCAAATGCAGATATAACGCCGATTAGGCGGTGTTGATGAATATTCCAAAAAATAAGTGCCAGCACTAAAAAATCGGGTACCCAAGCATAGTTACCCAGCGGCAAAAGATTGAGTAGAAGAGCGCAAAATAAACTGACATAGATAAATACACGATTTACTGGACGGAGGATGTAGCCACTTTGAAAGTCGATCATTGCATGCCTTTGGTGCGTGTTTGACGGCGACCGGGAGCAAACCCGGCGTTATCAGTTGGGCCCGTTGGATTGCTAGAAGACTTCTGAGGCGTAGGTTTAGCATCGACTTGTGTTTCATACAGCAAGGCGAGTGCATGGCGATAGCGATTCACAGGAGCAATCGGTACACAAAATACATTTGAGGAGTTTTTTTCTAGATTCCGTTCGATTCGGGTAATCATGGCAACAGCAAACCCAGGGGGATAGGTGCCATCAATTCCTGAGGTTAAAAGAATGTCACCCACCTCTAAATCGCTAGCGACTGGCAAATATCTTAGCTCCAAAGGATTGCTACGACCCGTACCAAAAACAGCGGCACGCAAACCATTGCGAGCCACCTGAACTGGCACTGCAAAATCACGATCCTCGAGCAGCGATACCTCAGCAGAGTTTTCATAAATGCGCACGACTTGTCCCAAAATACCAGCATCATTCGCAATTGGGTTACCCGCCTTCAGGCCATCATTGCTGCCACGATTAATCACAATGCGTTGTGAAATTGGATTCGGGGGATTAAATAAAATTTCTACCGGCAAGGTTTTGTAAGTAAGTTGTTTTTGGAAATTAAGTAGCTGACGTAAATTTTGATTTTCAGCTAAAAGTAATTCGCCTTGAGTAGCAAGTAGTGCTAGTTCAGATTGGCGCAGTTTGATACTTTGATTTTCACGTTCGAGTTCGCCGCGGGTAGTGAAATAATTACTTGTCCAATCGAAGAACAGGCGTGGCGTAAGGCTGACATATTCAAGTGGCCGCAAGAGCCAATTGACTTGATTACGCACTGGATCTAGCGTATGAAAACGGAAGTCCATGATCATCAATGTCAAACTAATTGCAAGACAGACAAAAAGTTTAACGAGAGCTGAAATGCCCTGTTTAAAAAGTGGCGGAGCGCTATGTTGCAAGGCTCTGACCGAGTAAACGGTTACTTACTCTTGCGAGAAAACGCCACTCAACTTGTCCATGCGTTCGAGCGCAATACCAGAGCCACGAGCTACGCAGGTAAGGGGGTCTTCTGCAATGTGAATGGGCAAACCTGTCTCTTCTAGGAGTAGACGATCAAGGTCACGCAAGAGGGCGCCTCCACCGGTAAGCATCATGCCGCGTTCGGCAATATCTGAAGCTAACTCAGGTGGAGTTTGCTCAAGCGCTGCTTTAACCGCAGTCACAATTTGATTTAAGGGATCGGTAAGCGCTTCAAGCACTTCATTGCTAGTGATCGTAAAGCTACGTGGAATGCCTTCGGCCAAATTACGTCCTTTGACTTCCATTTCTAATACGGCGGAACCCGGAAACGCGGAGCCAATTGTTTTTTTAATATTTTCAGCAGTCTGTTCGCCAATTAACATACCGTAATTGCGGCGAATATAGTTGGAAATTGCCTCGTCAAATTTATCTCCACCAACGCGAACAGAGCCCTTATAAACCATACCGCCTAGGGACATCACCCCAACTTCAGTAGTGCCACCGCCAACATCAATTACCATCGAGCCGTGGGCTTCAGATACCGGGAGGCCAGCACCAATTGCTGCAGCCATCGGTTCTTCAATGAGAAAAACTTGCGATGCACCAGCGCCTAGTGCCGACTCACGAATCGCCCGGCGTTCAACTTGGGTAGAGCCGCAGGGTACGCAAATAATGATGCGCGGGCTTGGCCTAAATAATTTGCTTTCATGCACCATTTTGATAAATTGCTTCAGCATTTGCTCGGTAATGGTGAAGTCGGCAATCACGCCATCTTTCATGGGGCGAATAGCTTCAATATTCCCGGGTACACGACCTAACATCGCTTTTGCTTCTGTGCCTACTGCCAGAATGGTTTTTTTGCCATTAGGACCACCTTCTTGACGAATTGCTACTACCGATGGCTCATCGAGTACGATTCCCCGATCGCGCATATAAATCAAGGTATTTGCGGTACCAAGATCGATAGCGAGATCATTGGCAAAATAGTTACGAATCAGACCAAACATAATGTAAGTGGGAAAATAGTCAAGTTAATGAAGATAAAGAAGAATGATACCCTAGCGCCCCATGAAACTCGATGAAGTCCAGCGCATTGCGCACCTTTCTAGGCTCGAACTGAGCGAACCCGAGGCTGAGGCACTTTTGCCCCAGTTACAGGCTATTTTTGCTTTGGTTGCCGAAATGCAAGCGGTGGATACCAGCGCTTGCGAACCCCTGGCGCACCCCATTCTTTTTTTACGTGACTTGGCTCAGCCACTCCGCCTCGATCAGGTTAGTGAAACTGATCAACGGACGGCGAATATGCGTTCAGCCCCAGCTCAAGAAGACGGCTATTTTCTCGTACCCCGCGTGCTTGAATGAGTTGGCATACCGCCACTGTAGCCCTCTTATCGAAGGCCTTAGCCGCCAAGCAGGTATCTAGCCGCGAGTTAACTAGCTATTTTTTAGAGCGCATCGCTCAGGGTAAGCGCTGGAATGCATTTTTGGATGTCAATCCTGCTTTGAGCTTGGCCCAAGCAGATCTGGCCGACAACATCTTGGCAAGCGGCTTAGGCGGCCCTTTAACTGGCATACCAGTAGCGCATAAGGATGTTTTTGTCACTCGGGGCTGGCACTCTACGGCAGGCTCCAAGATGCTTAAGGATTATCAAAGCCCATTTGATGCTGCAGTGGTGGCTCGTTTAGGGCTACCGGACGAGGAAAATCCAACTGCCGCAGGCATGGTCTGTTTGGGTAAAACCAATATGGATGAGTTTGCAATGGGCTCATCAAATGAAAACTCGGCTTATGGCGCTGTGCTCAATCCATGGAATCCAGCCTGCGTAGCGGGGGGCTCATCCGGCGGTTCGGCAGCAGCTGTTGCCGCGGGACTAACCCCAATAGCTACAGGCACGGATACAGGTGGCTCGATTCGTCAGCCAGCGGCGCTATGTGGGCTAACGGGTATCAAGCCAAGCTATGGGCGGGTGTCACGCTACGGCATGATTGCCTACGCATCGTCTTTAGACCAAGCGGGCCCCATTGGCAAGAGCGCAGAAGATTGCGCGTTACTTTTAAGTGCCATGTCATTTCATGATGGACGCGATTCAACTTCGTTAGCCGATTCGGGCGAAGACTATAGCCGTTATTTGCACCAAGGCTGGAGTGAGCCGCAAATTAATAATGCAGCAAAGCCTTTAAGTGGTTTGCGCATTGGCTTGCCTGCCGAGTTTTTTGCCGCAGGCTTAGCGCCCGAAGTAGCGCAAGCAGTTGAAGCCGGCGCGCAGCAGCTAGCCGCCTTAGGCGCTACTTTATGCGCCGTCACTTTACCTAAAACAAAATTATCTATCCCGGTTTATTACGTGCTTGCCCCCGCTGAAGCTTCGAGTAATTTGAGTCGTTTTGACGGTGTTCGTTTTGGCCATCGCACCGCGCAGTATTCTGATCTTCAAGAGATGTATAAAAAATCCCGTAGCGAAGGTTTTGGTGCAGAAGTCAAGCGGCGCATTTTAATTGGCAGCTATGTTTTATCGCACGGATACTATGACGCATATTATTTACAAGCGCAAAAAATACGCCGCATTATTGCCGCTGATTTTCAGACTGCGTTTGAGCAGTGTGATGTCATTTTAGGACCAGTGGCGCCCGATGTTGCATGGCCTTTAGGAGCAAAAACCCAAGACCCCTTGCAAATGTATTTGGCCGATATCTATACCTTATCAACCAACTTGGCTGGCTTGCCAGCAATGAGTGTGCCTTGTGGCTTTAATCAAAATAACTTACCCATTGGTATGCAACTGATCGGTAATTATTTTGCCGAAGCCCGACTCTTGCAAATTGCCCATCAATATCAGCAGGCTAGCGATTGGCATCTGCGGCAGCCGAGCGAGGTGGCGTAATGGAATGGGAAGTGGTCATCGGGCTAGAAACACATACGCAATTAAAAACCCAATCAAAAATTTTTAGCGGCGCAAGTACGCATTTTGGCGCGCCTGCAAATACCCAAGCCTGCGCAGTTGATTTGGCGTTACCTGGAGTGCTGCCGGTGTTAAATCGCCAAGCGGTCGAGCATGCAATTCGTTTTGGTCTAGCAATTGGCGCAACCATCGCACCTGTCAGTATTTTTGCGCGCAAAAATTATTTTTATCCTGATTTACCCAAAGGCTATCAAATTAGCCAGTATGAAATTCCGGTCGTCCTGGGTGGACAAGTCGAAATTATTTTTAATGGCGAGAGTAAGTTGATTCAACTCACCCGCGCTCACTTAGAAGAAGACGCAGGAAAATCAGTGCATGAAGATTTTATTGGGCCCCATGGCGAGCCCTCCAGTGGTATCGATTTAAATCGTGCAGGTACACCATTACTAGAGATCGTGACTGAACCCGTGATGCGCAGCGCAGAAGAGGCCGTGGCCTATGCGAAAGCCCTGCATAGCTTGGTTGTTTGGCTAGATGTCTGTGATGGCAATATGCAAGAGGGCTCATTTCGATGTGATGCCAATGTTTCAGTGAGGCCAATGGGGTCGGATAAATTAGGCACGCGTTGTGAGATTAAAAATCTGAATTCGTTTCGTTTTATGGAAGAGGCGATGAATTATGAAATTCGTCGCCAAATTGAATTGATCGAAGACGGTGGCGAGGTTAGACAAGAAACACGTTTGTATGATCCGGATAAGAAAGAAACGCGTAGCATGCGCAGTAAAGAAGACGCTAATGATTATCGTTATTTTCCTGATCCTGATTTATTGCCTTTACAAATTGATCAGGCATGGGTCGCCCAAGTGCGCGCTGGTATGCCCATCCTGCCAGATGCCGTGCGCAACCAATGGCAAAAAGAGTTCGGCCTTTCTGCCTACGATGCGCAATTGTTATCGCAAGATCGGGCGACGGCACAATTATTTAATGCCCTTGTTGGTTTGGTGGGTCAGCCGATGGCAAAGGTTGCTGCCAATTTAGTTACCGGAGAGCTTGCTTCGGCACTCAATCGCGCTAACTTAGCAGCGAGTGATTCACCGCTTAGTGCTAACGATTTAGCGCCATTACTAGAGCGTGTGGCTGACGGCACGATTTCAAACAAAATTGCCAAAGATATTTTTACCATTTTGTGGGATGAGGCTAGCACTGGCCAAAAGAGCAGTACGATTGATGCCATCATTGATCAGCGTGGCTGGCGACAAATTAGCGACAGTGGTGAGTTAGCGCGCTTAATTGATCAAGTGATGACAGACAATGCTAAATTAGTTGCAGAGTTTCAGGCCGGCAAAGAAAAAGCATTTAATGCTTTGGTAGGGCAAATTATGAAGGCCTCTCAAGGCAAGGCCAACCCTCAACAAGTGAACGATTTATTACGTAAAAAATTAAGTTAGGAAGATGGAATGAGTTCTAATCACAGCGCAATTGATTCCAAGCAGGCTGAGCAAGAGGCTCTAGTTGCCGATTGGTTGCGAGCTACCCCTGAATTTTTCGAGCGCTATGCTGATTTATTAAATGAAATTCGCTTAAAGCATCCCCATGGTGGTAGCGCTATTTCATTACAAGAGCGGCAGATGTCGATCTTGCGCACCCAAAATCAAGAGCTGAATCGCCGGCTTAGTGAAATGCTGCATTTTGGTAGCCGCAATGATAAAACCCAAAAAGGCTTAGTAGCATGGTTGTTATTGCTTATGCGGGCAAATACTCGCTTTGAGGTTGAGACAGCAGTCACAACGGGTTTAGCTGAAGTATTTGAAGTTGATGCAGCGTTGGTGTTGCCGCCCCAGCCATTTTTTTCGTCTTGGTTAGAAAGCCCATTGTGTGGCTCTGCCAAAGAATTGCCGGCAGCAAGCATTGATTTACTTGCGACGCAAATCGCAATCGATGATCAATGGCAAAGTTTAGTGGCGATTGGTTTACCCTTGAGCAGTGCAGCAGCGCCCGCAGTGCTATTGCTTGCGAGTAAAGACGCTAATCGCTTTACGGCAGATATGGGCGCTTTTTATTTACGCCAAATTGCGGAGTTAACTGCTGCTGCACTCGATCGTGTGCGCGCTTATGAGCCAGCCTCCGCCTGATCTTCCGCCACTTGCGCAAGCCTACCTGCAGGAGTTGCATGTATTACGACAACTCTCGCCCCATACGCTGACGGCGTATCAGCACGACTTAAGACAACTACAACTGCTTGCCCATGAAGATAGCGGTGACTTACTGAGCGCTACTAATGCACAGGTGCGGCGTTGGGCGGCACGCTTACATGCAAAAAACCAAGCGCCACGGAGTATTGCGCGAGCCTTATCTGCATGGCGCGGCTGGTTTGATTGGCTGGGTCAGCAAAGCGCAGAAAAAAAACGCATGAACAAAATTCACTTATTGGCTAACCCAGTTGCAGATGTGAAGGCACCAAAACGGAATAAGCCGCTCCCCAAGGCGCTGTCGGTAGAGCAGGCAATTGCCCTAGTGCAGCAAGCCCAGAGCGAGGCGGGAGAAAAACAAGACTTAGATTCGATTCGCGATGCCGCTTTAATTGAGTTGTTGTATTCCTCTGGTTTGCGTTTATCAGAAGTACTTGGTATTGATGTGTTAATTAGTCGCGATCGTAAGGAGGCCTCTGCAGGCTGGCTAGATTGGGATGCGGCAGAAGTAACGGTTCTGGGAAAAGGCGGCAAGCGCCGGAGCATCCCTGTAGGTTTACCGGCGATGAATGCATTACGGGCGTGGCGGAACTTTCTACAGGCCGCCGACCTTCAGTCACCCAGCCCAGCTTTATTTATTTCCGCTAAAGGCCAACGTTTAGCCCCACGCACGGTGCAGGCAAGGCTGCGCACCTTAGCCATCCGTGCAGGCCTGCCAACCCATGTGCACCCCCATATGTTGCGCCATAGCTTTGCTAGCCATGTTTTGCAATCCTCACATGACTTACGGGCAGTCCAGGAAATGCTGGGCCATGCCAGCATCGCTAGTACCCAAATTTATACCGCCCTTGATTTTCAGCATTTGGCGCAGGCCTACGATTTGGCTCATCCACGGGCTAAACCCAGCAAGGCGTAAGATAGCTAGCTTGTTATCTTCCCTCAGCACTGAAATGGAACTGAAATGGCATTAATTCCCGTCACAATTCTTACTGGATTTTTAGGTAGCGGTAAAACAACTTTACTTAAACATATCTTGACCGAACAGCACGGCAAAAAAATTGCCGTTATTGAAAACGAGTTTGGTGAAGAAAATATCGATAACGATATTTTGGTACAAAACAGTGCAGAGACGATTGTGCAAATGAGCAATGGTTGCGTTTGCTGCACCATTCGTGGTGATTTAGTTGAGGCTTTAAATCAACTATGGGAACAACGTCAGCAGAAAAAAATTCAGTTTGAGCGCGTGGTAATTGAAACGACCGGTGTCGCCAATCCCGGGCCAGTAGCGCAAACTTTTTTTATGGACGATGATGTGGCTGAGCATTATGTGCTCGATGCGGTCGTGACCCTAGTCGATGCCAAACATGGCCAACAGCAATTAACGGAACATGAAGAAGCTCAGCGCCAAGTGGGCTTTGCCGACCAAATTTTTATCACTAAAACAGATTTAGTCAGTCCAGCCGAAATAGCGAATTTACGCAGCAGGTTCATGCATATGAACCCACGTGCGCCTATTAAGGCGATTACTCAGGGGCTCGTGCCGCTCAATGAAGTATTGGATTTAAAGGGCTTTAATCTCAACGCTAAACTCGATATTGACCCCCATTTTTTAGGCGCAGAAGAGCACGACCATACTGACTGTGGCCACGATCATAGTCATGATCATGCAGATCATGATCATGCTGACCATGGGCATCAGCATCATGACCATGCTGGTCATACCGATCGAATTCAATCATTCGTATTTCGTAGTGAGCGCCCCTTCGATTCTAAAAAGTTAGAAGATTTTTTGGGCGGAATTCTTGAGGTTTTTGGTGAAAAAATGTTACGTTATAAGGGGGTGCTTTACGTAAAGGGAAGTGCCCGTAAGGTGGTGTTTCAGGGTGTCCATCAAATGATGGGAAGCGATTTAGCGGGGCCCTGGGGAACCGAGACCAAGCAAACGCGAATGGTCTTTATCGGCATTGATTTACCCAAAGACACATTAATGGCAGGATTGGAAGGGTGTTTGGTTTAAATTGGCTTGGGGCACCTTGAGGTACAATCCCGCGCCACAGCCAGATTTAAAGTAAACACCGAAAACTTTGGCAGAATGGGGCAATAATGCTTCAGAAATATTGGGAAGAAAAAGATGATCGTAAAAACAGCAAGTAGCGCTAAGTTAGCCGAGAAAGCAAGCGCAACAATGGCAAAAGAAACCAGCAAAGCCCCATCGAAAGCCACCGCAAAACCAGCGTCGAAAGGCGCCCCGCTGATTCCCGTAACTGAGGCTGAGTTACTGCAGATGGGCGATAAAGATTATATGAGTGCCGCCCAGCTTGAGTTTTTTCGTTTAAAGCTCGCGACCCTGAAAGAGGATATTTTAAAAAATGCCTCGGAAACCACCGAGCATTTACGGGAAAACATCTTGGTGCCAGATCCCGCTGATCGCGCGACGATAGAAGAAGAACATGCGCTTGAGTTACGTACTCGAGACCGCGAGCGTAAGCTGTTAAAAAAGGTTGAGCAAGCTTTGGCACGCATTGAGTCGGGTGATTACGGTTGGTGCGAAGAGACGGGCGAGCCCATTGGCTTATCACGCTTAATTGCCCGCCCAACTGCCAACTTATCGCTTGAAGCCCAAGAACGGCGTGAACTACGTCAAAAACTGTTCGGCGATTAAGTCAAATATAAACTCCAGGCAAGCGTAAACTAAACCGAGCTAATGACGAAGAATTTACCCACTATTGCCGATATTTCCCCCTTGTTAAAGGCGGAGATTCTGGCCGAAGCTTTGCCTTACATACGTCAATATCATGGCAAAACGATCGTTATTAAGTATGGCGGTAACGCCATGATTGAGGAGCGTCTTAAAGAAAGTTTTGCGCGTGATGTCATTTTGTTGAAACTAGTTGGCATGAATCCTGTTGTCGTGCATGGTGGTGGACCACAAATTGATGAAGCGCTAAAAAAGATTGGCAAGACCGGCACTTTTATTCAGGGTATGCGCGTCACCGATGAAGAAACCATGGAAGTAGTGGAATGGGTGTTGGGTGGCGAAGTTCAACAAGACATTGTGATGTTAATTAATCATTATGGCGGTCAAGCAGTAGGCTTGACTGGCAAAGACGGTGGCCTAATTCATGCGCGCAAAATGTTTGTGCCAGATGAATCTAAGCCGGGCGCGACGATCGATCTCGGTTTTGTGGGTGAAATAGAGGCCATTAATCCTGCAGTAGTAAAGGCATTACAAGACGACGCCTTTATTCCAGTGATTTCCCCAATTGGCTTTAGCGCCGAAGGACAGGCCTTTAATATCAATGCCGATTTAGTAGCTGGCAAGATGGCAGAAATTCTCAAAGCTGAAAAATTAGTCATGATGACCAATACCCATGGCGTAATGGATAAAACAGGAAATTTATTGACTGACTTAACAGCACGAGAAATCGATAGCCTTTTTGCCGACGGCACAATTTCTGGGGGAATGTTGCCTAAAATTGCTTCGGCACTCGATGCAGCTAAAAGCGGGGTGAATTCAGTGCATATTATTGACGGTCGAATTGAGCACTCTTTGCTGTTAGAAATTTTGACCGAGCAAGCTTTTGGTACCATGATTCGATCACGCTAAGTTCTGGAAAATTGTTGAATGAGCCCGAGTAGAGAATCCGCCCCCGTTGCAGCAGAATCTCAAGGTGAGAGCCAGGGCTCTGACAAGCTGCGCAAACGACCACGACCGGGCGAGAGGCGCTTACAAATTTTGCAAGTATTAGCGGAAATGCTGCAACATCCGAAAGGTGAGCGGGTTACAACTGCAGCATTGGCAGCAAAAATTCAAGTTTCTGAAGCCGCTTTATATCGGCATTTTGCCAGTAAAGCCCAAATGTTTGAGGGGCTGATTGGCTTTATTGAGCAAACCGTATTTGGGCTGATTAACCAAATTACCCAGAAAGAAGAATCTGGCTTGGCCCAAGTGCGCGGCATTTTGCAAATGCTGTTGGCGTTTGCTGAAAAAAATCCTGGGATGACGCGGGTGCTGTTAGGCGACGCTCTTTTGCAAGAAGACGAGCGCTTACAAGAGCGTATTAGTCAGGTCTTAGATCGTGTTGAGGCATCCCTCAAGCAATCTTTGCGGATTGCGCAAACCCAAGAGGGACATATAGCCAAATTGGGGCAGGAAGAGATTAGCATTCGTGCCGCCATTCTCATGAGCTATATATTAGGGCGCTGGCATCGTTTTGCGCGCAGCGGCTTTAAAAAACTACCCACAGAGGCTTCAGAGCTTAGCCTGCGTATCTTGCTCTCAGAATGAGCGAGTTAAACCTTTCTCGCAATACGATTCATTTTGCCGAGCCTTTGCCTTTGCAAAGTGGTGCAATCTTGCCTAATTACGATTTAGTGATCGAAACCTACGGCAAACTGAACGCCGCTAAAAGTAATGCAGTTTTAATTTGCCATGCTTTAAATGCCTCCCACCACGTTGCTGGCCCTAATCCTGATGATGCCAGCGATATTGGCTGGTGGGACAATATGGTTGGTCCAGGCAAGCCAGTTGATACCAACCATTTTTTTGTGATTGGGGTCAATAACTTAGGTTCCTGTTTTGGTTCAACGGGTCCGATGAGCATTAATCCAGCTACTAACACTTTTTATGGTGCCGACTTTCCAGTCATTACCGTGGAAGATTGGGTTAATACCCAGGCACGTTTAGCAGATAAATTGGGCATTCGCCGTTTTGCAGCCGTTATGGGCGGAAGTCTAGGCGGTATGCAAGCAATTGCGTGGGCAATTCATTTCCCCAAGCGTATTGGCCACTGCATTGCAGTAGCATCGACTCCCAAGCTGTCGGCACAAAATATTGCTTTTAATGAGGTCGCGAGAAATGCCATTCTTTCAGACCCCGACTTTCATGGCGGTAATTACTATGCGCACGGTGTAGTGCCCAAAAGCGGTTTACGTTTAGCGCGTATGGTTGGACACATTACTTATTTATCTGATGACGATATGGCGGAAAAATTTGGCCGCGAACTGCAGCGCTCAGCTGGGGCATCTGCTGAATACCGTTTTAGTTTTGACGTTGAGTTTGAGGTAGAAAGTTATTTGCGTCATCAGGGCGAAAAGTTTTCAACGTATTTTGACGCGAATACCTATTTATTAATTACCCGGGCGCTTGATTATTTTGATCCTGCGCGGCGCTCGGAGGGTAGTTTGAGTCGCGCATTAGCTGAAGTGCAGGCGAAGTTTTTAGTGATCAGTTTTGTTACCGACTGGCGCTTCCCACCGAATCGAAGCCGCGAAATCGTTGAGGCCTTGTTGGTTAATAAAAGTACGGTTAGCTACGCCGAGATTGATGCGCCGCATGGCCACGATGCTTTTTTATTGGATGATGCGCGTTATCACAATTTAATTCGGTCTTATTTCCAGACCATGGATGAGTCAAAGGTATGATGCGCGCCGACTTTATTGCGATTGCGAAATGGATTGCGCCATCTAGCCAAGTATTAGATTTGGGTTGTGGCGACGGTAGTTTTCTAGAATTTTTACGCCAGCAAAAACCGGTGCAAGCCTATGGTGTCGAAATCGATGATGCGCGGGTTTTAGCGTGTGTGCAAAAAGATATTAATGTGATTCAACAAAATCTCGAGGGCGGCCTCGCTTTGTTTGGTGATCAGAGTTTTGATACCGTAGTACTCTCGCAGACACTACAAACTATTCACCAGACTGAAAAAATCCTGCGCGAGGTCGTGCGGGTAGGAAAAGAATCAATCATCTCTTTTCCAAACTTTGGCCATTGGTCACATCGTCTGGCGGTGGGCTTTGGGCATATGCCAGTTTCAAAGAGCTTGCCCTATCAGTGGTACAACACGCCGAACGTTCGCGTTTTAACTGTCGCTGACTTTGAAAAACTAGCTTCGAGCTTGGGCCTCAAGGTGATTGATCAATGCATTTTGCATGAAGGTAGAGAGGTCACTTTACTGCCGAATTTGTTCGGCAGCTTGGCATTATTTCGCATTCGACGTGCTTAATGTAATTCAGTCGTGGCTTAAAGATTTTCGGGTTTATCTCGAATGGCCTTGTCTGCGAATGCTCTTTTTAGGCTTCTCTGCGGGGTTGCCTCTTTTACTAATATTAGGCACCTTGAGTTTTTGGCTGCGTGAGGCAGGCATTGACCGCAGCACCATTGGTTATTTAACTTGGGTAGGCTTAATTTATGCGTTCAAGTGGATGTGGGCGCCATTAGTCGATCGTTTGCGGATTCCTTTTCTCACCAAATGGTTTGGACGTAGACGCAGTTGGCTGCTCTTTGCCCAGGCATTAATTATTTTCGGTCTTTTGGGGATGGCCAGTATTGATCCCAAAGTAGCATTGAATCCCATCGTTTGGTGCGCACTCATTGTGGCATTTGGTTCTGCCACGCAAGATATCGCTTTAGATGCTTTTCGGATTGAATCAGCAGATAGCGATCATCAGGCAGCCTTGGCAGCCACCTATCAAACAGGCTATAGGCTTGCACTAATCTGGGCTGGTGCCGGTGTTTTATGGCTGGCAGCACGGGTTGAGACAGGCAGTGGCTCTTATGATGTGAGTGCTTGGCAATTTGCCTATCTTTGTATGGCTGCCTCAATTAGCGTTGGCGTCATCACCACGTTATTTAGCCAAGAACCAGCGCAAGTTTTGCTGCCACAAGCACGTAATGCAAAAGCTTGGCTATACCAAACCTTGATTGAGCCCTTTGCTGAATTCATTCAGCGCTATCACTGGCAGGCCATCATCATCTTGGCCTTAATTGCGGTTTATCGGATAAGCGATGTAGTGATGGGCATTATGGCTAACCCTTTTTATGTGGATATGGGCTATACCAAAGACGAGGTCGCTGCTGTGAGCAAGGTCTTTGGCGTCATCATGACCTTACTTGGGGCTTTTATTGGCGGCGTCTTAACCTTACGTTTTGGTGTGATGCGAATTTTATTTGTGGGCGCCGTGTTATCAGCAGTCAGTAATCTTTTATTTGCTTGGTTAGCAGCACAAGGCCACGATTTACAGGGTTTGATTTGGGTTATTTCTGCTGATAATTTAAGCTCCGGAATTGCGAGCGCAGCATTTATTGCCTACTTATCCTCATTAACAAATATTCGCTATTCAGCAACACAGTACGCCTTATTTAGCTCGATGATGCTCTTATTGCCCAAATGGCTAGCGGGCTTCTCTGGCGTATTTGTAGATACGTTTGGCTATCAAACGTTTTTCATTGGTACTGCGATTATTGGCGTACCAGTGTTAATGCTTATTTGGTTGACGATGTATTTAAACATTGGGCAGAATAAAAAAATAATAGAGTAGCGCTTCTTGGAAGATTTAAATGGGCCAGTCATAGTCGATGGTTAAGGGCGCATGATCGGAGAAGCGTTCAATTTTGTAAATACGCGCTGCTTTTGCTGCAGCAGCAATGCCACCGCTAGCGATTTGGTAGTCGATGCGCCAGCCCACGTTTTTGGCGTACGCTTGGCCCCGATTACTCCACCAGGTATAGCCGGCATCAGTGGCCGCCGGCTCTAGCAGGCGATATACGTCTACATAGCCGACCTGGTCAAACAAATGCGTCAGCCAAGCACGCTCTTCAGGTAAAAAACCTGAATTATTCAGATTACCCTTCCAATTTTTAAGATCAATTTCTTGATGGGCAATATTCACATCGCCACAGAGAATAATTTCGCGTCCTGATTTTTTTAATTGCAGCAGATGCGGTAGAAACGATTTTAAAAAACGGAATTTTGCTGCTTGTCGCTCTGGCGAGCTAGAGCCAGATGGCATGTAAACAGAAATAATGGCTAAATTCTTTAAGCGTACTTCCACATAACGACCTTCAGCATCAAATTCGGCGTCGCCATAACCATAAAGTACTTCTTGGGGTTGATGCCTTGAGTAAATGCCACATCCGCTGTAGCCCTTTTTTTCGGCATGATGAAAATAGCCAGTCATGCCGGTTGGGTTCAAAATTGTCTCGTCAAGATCATCGCGCTGGGCTTTGAGCTCTTGCAGACAGACAAAATCCGGCGCTTGGTTTTGCATCCACGGTAAAAAGCCTTTTTTGACGGCTGAACGAATGCCATTGAGGTTGGCGGAAATGATGCGTAACATAGAGGCTTATGAACCCACAAAATAATCAAACCCAAAATAATCAACACGACTTCATTCGCTTTGCGCTCGAAGCACGTGTCTTAGCGTTTGGCGAGTTTAAAACGAAAGCGGGTCGCTTATCACCTTATTTCTTTAATGCCGGAGGATTTAGTAGCGGCGTTTTATTGGGCGCTTTGGGTCGGTATTACGCCAAGGCCTTATTGGCTTCGGGTATTCAGTTTGAGATGCTCTATGGACCAGCTTATAAGGGCATTACCTTGGCAGCAGCAACTGCCATTGCTTTAGCCGAGCAGGGCCACAATATTTCTTTTGCATATAACCGCAAAGAGACAAAAGATCATGGCGAGGGCGGCACCATGGTGGGGGCGCCAATTCAAGGGCGGGTAGTGATTGTGGATGATGTCATTTCTGCTGGTACTTCGGTACGTGAATCAGTAAATTTAATTCGTGCTGCGGGGGGCGAGCCAGCGGCAGTTTTAATTGCCCTTGACCGCATGGAGAAGTCAGGTACAGCGATGGATATAGGAGCCTATTCAGCGGTGCAAAGCGTCTCACAAGAATTTGGCATGCCGGTAGTTGCAATTGCTAGCCTAAATGATGTGATGACATTTTTAACTGCCTCAGCCGATGCAGAATTAAAGCAGTATTTGCCAGCAGTAAAGGCGTACCGATTAAAGTACGGAATCGATGCTTAAGAAGCAGCTTTAGAGGATCGTCTCACCTTCAAAAACAGTCATTGCCGGACCATACATCTCAACCGCTTGAGGCTGACCGTCAAGCATGCCTGGCCAGACAATTTCTAAATTCCCGCCCCGAGTTTCAACCCGTACTGGGCTCAGCAGTAAGCCGCGCCGAATGCCCGAAACTACTGCCGCACAGGCCCCAGTACCACAGGCCAGCGTTTCACCCGCACCGCGTTCGTAGACCCGCAAGCGGATGGCGTGGGCATCCAAAATTTGCATGTAACCAGCATTGACCCGCTGAGGAAAAGCCGAATTTGCCTCAATCTGCGCACCTTCTGAAACAACGGGGGCGCTCTCAATATCATCGACAACTTGAATTGCATGGGGATTGCCCATCGATATGACAGCGATCCAATCGGCATGAGTGCCAGCATTACGGCTAATGGGTAATGCATAGAGGGTTTCATGAAACTCTAGCTTGGATGGCAGTCCAGTTGGATCAAACGGAATGCGCTGGGGCTCAAAGATGGGAGCACCCATATTGACTTTAACTTGCCCATCGGCAAGCGCTTCAAGCGTGATGATGGAATGCGCCACCTCGACCCGCAGCGGATTTTTAGCAGAAAGTCCTTGCTCGTGAATGTAGCGCACAAAACAACGCGAGCCATTACCGCATTGCTCAACCTCTCCGCCATCAGCATTAAAAATTCGGTAGCGAAAATCAGCATCTGAACGCGTGGTTTTTTCGACAATCAAGATTTGATCTGCGCCCACACCAAGTTGGCGATGGGCTAATTTACGCCATTGTTCTTTGGTTACAGCACTCAAATCATTGGTGAGGCCGTTCAGCACAATAAAGTCGTTGCCGGCACCATGCATTTTAGTAAAGCGAATTTTTCGTGGCGATTGCGTTGTCATTAACTTGAATATAAACCAGGCTCGCCATGAGGGCGATGTTTAAAGCGTTTATGAATCCAGTAGTATTCCGCGGGATTTTTGATAATCTCCTGTTCATAGAGTCGATTGAGGCGCGCAGTATCGGCAACGGGGTCATCGCTAGGAAAGCCTTCAATAGGCTTGCTTATAGAGCAAATATAGCCACTTTCGTCAGGCTTTAGTGCCGTAACCATTAAGCAAACTTCAGCGCCAGCCATTTTTGCTAAGCGTGACACCGAAGTAACCGTATTCGTAGATATTCCAAAGAATGGCACAAACACGCTGTCTTTCGGCCCCAGGTCAATATCAGGCGCAATAAAAACAAAATTACCACCGCGAATTTCCCGCAATAGATCACGTAAACGGTTTTGGCGAGCAATCGATCTGCCGCCAAAGCGCTCACGCCATTGAATAATTTTTTGATTAAAAAAAGGATTTTTCATGTTTTGATATAAGCCAGTTCCTTTGGGCAGATCTCGGTCAAGTGCCAGCACGCCCAACGCTAAGATGCCACCTTCAATACCAACAAAGTGCGGGGTGATTAATAAGCGGGGTTTACGATCTCCCAATTGAATCTCTGCTTTGATGTCCACCAGCGCAGAGATTTGTTTGGGACTGCCCATCCAAATGCGACTTCGCTCAACCACGCTTCGTCCCAAGAGGCGCCAATGCGCTACCGCTAAGGCATCAATTTCTGCAGGTGAAAGTTGGGGAAAGCATAAGCGCAAATTGGTTTTAACCACGCGCTTTCTTTCGCTAGGTAGGCGCGCTGCAAGTGAGCCAAGTACATAGCCCGTATGTACCGTGAAGGCATAAGGCATTACAGAAAAAAAACGCAAAAGACCAAGTACCAAGAAATGAAGTGGGGTTTGTAGCCAATGCATGATGAAATTTTTTTACTGAGTAGGGGGCAATTCTGCGCCACTGGGGTGCTTGAAGCGGTTGTAGGCCCAAATATATTGATTGGGTGCACGGCAGATAATTTTTTCTAAGGCTAAATTTAATTCAACAGCAGCTAGCGCAGCATCGTTAGAAAATGCAGGTAAGCGTTCTGCATGAATAAGCCAGCCCTGCCCAAACCCTTTACGTTGTGCAGAAAATAGCACGACCGGAATCTGTTTACGACCCGCCAGCCGAGCAGGCAAGGTAGTGGTGTAGGCATAGCGACCAAAAAAAGGAGCCCACACCCCTTCGCCACCACTGGGCACTTGATCCGGCAAAATGCCGATGGCCTCGCCACGACTCAGGGCCCGAACCATTTGCCGAACACCATGAAGATTGGTGGGCACAAAATGCATATTGGGGTAAGCCCGCCACGATTCAATCACCTTATTTAACCAACCTTGTCTTGCAGGGCGGTACAAAATAGTGGCCGGAAAATGGTTTGCCAAAATGCGTGGAATAATTTCAAAACCGCCCAAATGGGGGCAGAGCATGATGAGACCATGACCCTCGTCAATTGCTGCCTCAACGAGGCTCCAGTTAGCAACCTCAGCCAGGGAAAGGGCTTTTTTGGGGTTATGCCAGATCCACAAACTATCGGCGAGCAGCATCCCAGAACCAGGAATAGCCTTTAAATATTGGCTTTTTAGTTGGCTTACCGCTAGCGCCTGGGAATAATTAGCCTTGAAAAGAGCGCGATACTTTGCAGACGCTAGATAAGCAACATAGCCTAAAAATCCACCAAAACCTTGAGCAAGGACCAAAGGCAAAGCGGCAACCATCCGGAGCGCGAGGTTAATCAATGAAGAAAGCATTTACCAATGATATTCATAAAGTCAGGATGCCTACAAACCCTTCAGTAAATCAGCATTTTTTCAGTTAAAATATCAAAATCGCCGAGTTAAGACAACTTGCGGGGCGATTCAAAAATTCTGCTAAAGCGTCGCCGTTGTATTTCCGGCACGTCTGTTGTCATATCGATCGTGTTTATTTTTTATAAGGAAAATGCAATGGCAAATGAATATTTCTTTACCTCAGAGTCCGTCACTGAGGGTCACCCCGATAAAGTTTCGGATCAAATTTCTGATGCCATCTTAGATGCCATCTTAACGCAAGATCCGACGGCTCGAGTTGCTGCAGAAACGCTTTGCAATACGGGTTTGGTGGTGCTTGCAGGCGAAATTACCACCCACGCCAATGTTGATTACATCCAAGTTGCCCGCAATACCTTGCGAGAAATTGGCTATGACAACACTGAATATGGAATTGATTACAAGGGTTGCGCAGTTTTGGTGGCTTACGATAAACAAAGTCCCGATATTGCTCAGGGTGTCAACCATGCTGCCGATGACGGATTAGATCAAGGTGCTGGCGATCAAGGCTTAATGTTTGGTTACGCCTGTGATGAAACGCCAGAGTTAATGCCAATGCCAATTCATTTGGCCCATCGTTTAGTAGAGCGTCAATCGCAATTACGGCGAGACGGTCGTTTAAATTGGTTGCGTCCCGACGCTAAGTCGCAAGTCACTTTACGTTACGTCGATGGCAAACCAGACTCAATCGACACAGTAGTGCTCTCGACGCAGCATGCTGAAGATATTTCCTTGGAGCGCTTGCGTGAAGGCGTAATTGAAGAAATTATTAAGCCGGTTCTCCCTCAGCATTTAATCAAGGGCGCGATTAAATATTTGGTCAATCCGACTGGCCGCTTTGTGATTGGTGGTCCACAGGGCGATTGTGGTTTAACGGGCCGAAAAATTATTGTTGATACCTACGGGGGCTCGGCACCGCACGGCGGCGGTGCTTTCTCCGGCAAAGATCCTTCTAAGGTAGATCGCTCAGCAGCCTATGCAGGGCGTTACGTGGCAAAAAATATTGTTGCAGCAGGACTAGCGACACGTTGTTTAATTCAAATTTCCTATGCAATTGGTGTGGCTCATCCCACATCAGTAATGGTGAGTACGTATGGCACCGGCAAAATTCCCGATGAAAAAATTGCGCAATTAGTTGCCGAACATTTTGATTTACGCCCTAAAGGAATTGTCAAAATGCTTAATTTATTGCGGCCAATTTATCGTAAAACCGCTGCCTATGGCCACTTTGGCCGCGAAGAGCCTGACTTTACTTGGGAGCAACGCGATAAAGCTGCTGCCTTAAAAGCTGCCGCCGGAATATAATTTCCGCTTGAAAGTCTGATCTGATAAGGCTTTCAAGCGAATTTAGCTGAAGTTATGCAGGAAGCTAAAAAAGTGTTTACAATTTCGAATGATCTTCAAGGAGCGTTGCAAGGGGCTAGTTGAATCGCCTCCCCAGGCTTGAAGTGGGCAGACCCAGTCTGCTTTTGCAACCGCGCTCGCTAACCCGTAATCAATGGTTGGCGAGTTTACTTGCCCAGCATTGATCTCTATTTAGCTGGAGCAGGAATGAATACCGTAGCTGATTTTAATTTAAATGAATTTGTTGCAACACGTTGCGCTATTGCTGATATTGCATTAGCGAGCTTTGGGCGCAAAGAAATTGCCATTGCCGAAACCGAAATGCCTGGCTTAATTGCAATTCGCAATGAATTTGCCGCCGGCCAACCGCTGCGTGGAGCACGTATTACCGGTTCCTTGCATATGACCATTCAAACTGCAGTACTAATTGAGACCTTAGAGGCGCTCGGTGCCGAGGTGCAGTGGGCCTCATGCAATATATTTTCAAACCAAGACCATGCTGCAGCTGCAATTGCCGCTAATGGCACCCCTGTCTTTGCTATCAAAGGCGAATCACTCGAGCAGTACTGGGATTACACCCACCGTATTTTTGAGTGGGCCGATGGCGGCTTCACCAATATGATTTTGGATGATGGTGGCGACGCCACATTGCTGCTTCACCTTGGCGCTAAAGCCGAAAAAGATCAGGCGGTTTTAAATCACCCGACTAGTGAAGAAGAGACTATTTTATTTGCCGCCATTAAACAGAAGCTGGCGAGTGACCCAAGCTGGTACTCAACACGCTTAGCTAAAGTTGAGGGCGTTACTGAAGAAACAACCACAGGTGTTCACCGTTTATATCAAATGTTCGCTAAAGGCGATTTACGTTTTCCAGCCATCAACGTCAACGACTCAGTAACCAAAAGTAAATTCGATAATTTATACGGTTGCCGTGAATCTTTAGTTGATGCAATTAAACGCGCTACCGATGTCATGATTGCTGGCAAGGTAGCAGTTGTATGCGGTTATGGCGATGTTGGCAAGGGCTCAGCCCAAGCCTTACGGGCTTTGTCAGCGCAAGTCTGGGTAACGGAAGTTGACCCTATTTGTGCATTACAGGCCGCCATGGAAGGCTATCGGGTTGTCACAATGGAATATGCGGCTGACAAGGCTGATATTTTTGTTTCGGCAACAGGCAATTACCATGTCATTACCGAAGACCATATGAAGCTGATGAAAGACCAAGCAATTGTTTGTAATATTGGTCACTTTGATAATGAAATCGATATTGCTGGTATTGAAAAATATCAGTGGGAAGAAATTAAGCCCCAAGTTGATCATGTAATTTTCCCGGCTGCCAATGGTAAGCCTGAAAAACGATTAATTATTTTGGCTAAAGGGCGTTTAGTTAATTTAGGCTGTGGTACTGGCCATCCGTCGTATGTGATGAGCTCGTCGTTTGCCAACCAAGTCATTGCTCAAATTGAATTATGGGGCGCTGTGGGCACGAAGAAATATCCGATTGGCGTTTATACCTTGCCCAAGCATCTTGATGAAAAAGTCGCACGTTTACAACTTAAAAAATTAAACGCGCAATTAACTGAGCTTTCTGCTCAGCAAGCAACGTATATTGGCGTCAGCAAAGAAGGCCCTTATAAGCCGGAAAACTATCGTTATTAAACGATTAATGTATTTCAATTTGAAGAACAGGCCAACATCATGGAACTGAGCGTCGAATTTTTTCCGCCAAAAACGAATGAGGGCGAGGAAAAATTACGTCTCGTACGCGAGCGTTTAACTACCGAGCTTAAGCCCGCTTTTTATTCGGTGACTTTTGGCGCTGGCGGTTCGACACAGGCAGGTACTTTAAAAATCGTCAGCGAAATTCATGCTGATGGTCAAGTGGTAGCGCCCCATTTATCTTGTGTGGGTAGCTCAAAAGAAAATGTCAGAATGATGTTGGCGCAATATCGTGATTTAGGCATCCGTCGCATTGTGGCTTTGCGAGGCGATCTACCTTCAGGCATGGGGCATTATGGTGAATTCCATCATGCTAATGAATTGGTTGAATTTATTCGGGCAGAAACAGGCGATTGGTTTCATATTGATGTCGCGGCCTATCCCGAAATGCATCCTCAAGCACGTTCACCGGCAAGTGATGTCGCTTTCTTTGCGCAAAAAATGCAAGCGGGTGCAAACTCAGCCGTAACCCAGTATTTTTTCAATAGCGATGCCTATTTTCGTTTTGTTGATGAGGCCTTTGCGTTGGGGGTAACGCAGCCCATTATTGCCGGCATTATGCCCATTACCAATAGTAGTCAGTTAATTCGTTTTTCCGACTCTTGTGGCGCAGAAATGCCACGCTGGATTCGTCTACGCCTTTTATCTTACGGTGATGACGTCGCTTCGATTCGCGCATTTGGTGAGGAGGTCATTACCGATCTCTGCGACCAACTGCTTGTAGCGGGAGCGCCCGGCTTACATTTTTATGCCTTAAATCAGGCGAATGCGATTTTGGCAATTGCTAATAATTTAAACCTTGGGCAACAGCATTAATCAGCAAAGCAAGCACTAACGCAGATTAGCGCAGACCAGATTCCGTGAGCAAATACGTTAAGGGCTGATCGTGGGCTTGAGGCTGCCATTGAGTTGGACTTAATTCTTGCCAATCAAAGCCAACCCCAATGTTCATTGTGCTGGGTTTTCTGGTTTTTAGGGCTAGCAAGGTACGGTCAAAGTATCCGCCACCATAGCCTAACCGCCAATACCGGGGCTGACCATTTTCTTGCGATTGCGACCATCCAACTACGGGTAGAAGAATGCAATCCGGGTCTATTTTTGGACGCTGCAGATTGTTGGGGTCGGGCTCTAGAATGCCAAAACTATTTTTGCTTAATGCATCCTCACCACGCCATTCATAAAAATCAAGCTGTTTATTGGCCAACCCTAAAGGCAGGGCTAATTTTCTTGAGCTACCTTGTTCAGCCCAATGCAATAAGGCGGGACGAAAATCAACTTCATTGCGAATGGGGCTATAAAGTGCAATCGATTGAATGCCCGATCCTGGACCGAGTAGAAATTGATTTAGGGCCAGAATCAGCCTATCCTTTAAATCAATGTAGTCATGCGCGCGCGTGAAAGCAATACGTTGCCCAAGCAAATCTTTGCGGAGCTCTCGGAAGGGGTCAGTTGTCATGGTAAACAGTATTATGTTGAAAGAATAGAAAGTCAATTTAACATGCAGCAATACACTCGGCTTGTCGACCAGCCCATGCAAGAATTAGTACCAAAGCAAAATTTAAGCAAAAAATGGCCGCTACACCTGGCAGTAGGGCTTTTATGCGTGGCCTTCTTAGCCCTTACCGCTGTCGAAGCAGCAACCAAAAAGTCTAAGTTGCCACAATCCTACGCCAGCAAAATAAATACTGACGAACTAAGTCCAGCTGACAAAGAATTTATCGATTTACGTGAAGCGGCAAAACGTAATGATGTTTTTCGTGCCCAACAATTGGCTAGTAGTCTTGTTAACTACGACTTTGATGATTATGTAAGCTATTTTAGAATTAAGCCGCAACTGTTTGACAGCGGCGGCGGCCCCCGGGGCGATACTTCAGCCGATAGCCAGGTTAAGGCTTTTTTGAATCAGCATCAGGGAACTGCCATTGCTGATCGGATGCGCAATGATTGGTTGTTGGTTTTGGGGCGCAGAAAAGACTGGAGTAATTTTGATACAGAGTATGCCAAGTTTGTCTTAGATGACGATACTGCAGTGAAATGTTATGCCCTGCAATCTCGCTTAGCTAAAGGGGAAAGTGCAGAAAAAGTGGGCACTGATGCAAAAGCAGTTTTAATTGATCCCCGTTATTTTGGCCAAGCCTGCCAAGAACTGGTACCCCTTTTAGTCCAAGCAAATGGCCTATCTATCAGTGAAGCAAAGGCAGTCGGAAGGGCGGCTGCTGAAATGAACTTTGACACAATGTCGCGACGGCTGGGTGGAGAAGATCCCATTGCAGAGATAGTGAAGAGTGCGAGCAAAGATCCGCGTAAAACGTTTAGCGAGTTTTCGCAAAACAGCAACCGCTTAAATAAAGAAAATCAAGCAGTTGCTTGGGGGGTGATTGGTCAATTTTTAGCCAAAAAATTAGACCCAAAAGCAGATGAAGCCTATCGTGAACAACAAAATTTAGGTTTTAATGAATTACTTTCAACGGAATCACAAGAATGGAAAGTGCGCGCAGCACTACGCGCACAAGACTGGATATTGGTTAAAGAGGCCATTGAAGGGATGAATCCAGCGGTACGGCAGCGCGACCCCGCTTGGACTTATTGGTATGGGCGCGCGTTGAAAGCAACGGCTGCTCAAGATCCTAAAATTGAGCAGCGTGCGCGTGAGCAATTCGAAGCTATTCAAGATCAATTTAATTTCTATGGCCAATTAGCGCGCGAAGAGCTGGGCAAAGGCGTGCATAGCGCCACGGTTCACTCCAAGATTGCTGAGCAAGATGTGAAGGCAATGGCAGAGCGCCGTGGCTTTATTAGAGGTGCACGTCTTTATGCGATGAATTTACGCTTTGAAGGGAATCGAGAGTGGAATTGGGAGCTACGGGGGATGACGGATAAACAGTTGCTAGCTGCTGCTGAATATGCCAAACGAGTGCAACTCTTTGACCGCGTCGTGAGCTCAGCCGATCGAACCAAGATAGATCATGATTTAAGTCTGCGCTATCCAATGCCTTTTCGAGATGAGCTTACGCCAATTGCCCGGGAAATCAATTTAAATTTAGCCTGGGCTTATGGGCTGATTCGCCAAGAATCCCGTTTTATCATTAATGCTGCATCCTCAGTCGGCGCATCTGGACTAATGCAGGTGATGCCAGCTACGGCTAAGTATGTAGCAAAAAAAATTGGCATGAATTCATTTACCGTTGAACAATTAAAAGACTCGAATACCAATATGATTTTGGGAAGCAATTATTTAAATATGGTTTTAATAGACCTCGATGGCTCTTGGGTATTGGCTTCAGCCGCTTATAACGCAGGCCCATCCAGGCCAAAACAATGGCGCGAAAAATTAGAACGACCTGTAGAGGGAGCGATTTTTATTGAAACAATTCCGTTTAATGAAACTCGTACCTATGTTAAAAATGTATTAGCGAATGCTAATTACTACACCACAGTAATTTCAGGACAGACACCATCTCTCAAACAACGGCTTGGAGTTATTACCCCTAAAGCTGTCAATCAAAGCGAGTTACCATGAAATATCAAATTTTATTAATAGGGGGCAATGGTTTTGTGGGGCGTGTGTTGGCGCGTAAATTACAAACCGCAGGCTATTCAGTCCTAATACCAACCCGTCATTTAGCCGCTGCGCGCGAGCTTCGCTTATTGCCCAATATTCATCTCCAAGAAGCGGACGTTAATCAAGCTCAAGTCATACACGAGCTTTGCGCCCAACTCACTGAACAGGGTGCGGTGATTAATCTTATTGGCATGTTGCACGATCGTCCCGCCCAGCCCTATGGCAAATTTTTTAAGCAGGCTCATGTCGATTTGCCCCGCAATATCATTGCAGCCATGAAGGCATTGAAGTTAAAGCGCTATTTACACATGAGCGCGCTTGGCGCAGACGCTAATGGCCCCTCGATGTATCAACGCAGTAAAGGTGATGGTGAAAAATTAGTTAAAGAAAGTCATTTAGACTGGACGATCTTTCGACCCTCCGTAATTTTTGGCGCGGAGGATCAATTTATTAATCTCTTTGTCAAGCTAACTAAAATTTCTCCGGTCATTCCCTTGGCCCATTCCACTGCTTTATTTCAACCTGTAAGTGTGGATGATGTCGCCGCGGCGTTTATTCAATCGTTACAGCGCCCACAGACCATTCATCAGGTTTTCGATTTAGTCGGCCCAGAAATTTTTTCGATGGCCGATCTGATTCGTTTTGCCGCCCGTAAAGCGGATGCACCAGGTTGGATTATTCCGCTACCGGCAGCAATTGGTTATCTACAGGCCCTGGCATTTGAATATGGGCCGGGCCCCACCCTCATGTCGCGAGATAATATTGCCTCAATGTCTTTACCTAATGTATTACCAAGTAATGGTCGCGATGCGCTCACCCTCGATTTTGGGATTGCTCGTAAACGCTTAGAAAGTATGCTGACTTGAAAATATATGCTGTCGGCGGTGCAATCCGCGATACCTTATTGGGATTGCCAGTGCATGATATTGACTATGTCGTAGTAGGGTCTAGCCCAGCGGAAATGATTACTTTAGGTTATCGGCCAGTAGGTAGCGAATTTCCAGTTTTCCTCCATCCAACTACGCAAGCCGAATATGCCTTAGCGCGTACTGAGCGTAAAACGGGACGCGGTTATCAGGGCTTTATATTTCATGCTGAGCCAGATGTGACCTTGGAGGAAGATCTGGGGCGACGTGATTTAACAATCAATGCGATGGCGCAAGCGCTCGATAGTACGGGGCAATTAAGTGGACCCATTATTGATCCTTATGGCGGCCAAGCCGATTTATCAAGCCGCATCTTGCGCCATGTTTCGCCGGCATTCACTGAAGATCCTTTGCGCTTATTACGGCTGGCGCGATTTGCAGCAGCACTACCGCGTTTTGCTATTGCACCAGAAACAATGCTGGTGGCACAAAGTATTGTCCGCTCGGGCGAGTTACAAGATTTATCAGCCGAGCGTATATGGCAAGAAATATCCCGCGGCTTTGGGGCAACTCAGCCCTTACGGATGCTTGAAGTATTCCTGACAACTGGGGCAGCATCATACCTACTGGCTCGCGGCACTGAGGAACAGCTCGCCGATGGGGAGGCCTCTAAAGCCTTAGCGATAGCGCTGAATTTAATTTCGCTAAGTGAAGATAAAGCCGCTGACGTTTGTGCAGTCGTATTAAGTAATTTATCTACTGCCGAAATTACCCAGTGGGCCGAACAAGTACGCATGCCAAATCGAATTCGTGACTATGCCCTCCTTTTTTCTGCATTGCGGAATTTAGTATTGGCAGGTCCGCTTAGCGCACAAGGTGCAATGACTTGGTTTAATCGTGCCGATGTCTGGCGCAAACCCGAACGCGCACAAGCACTTTTGCACTTGCTGAAACAATTGAATTTGCTTCCTGAGTCTTTGAGATTAGCATTAGGGGCAGCGCAAGGGGTTGATGCTGCACAAATCGCGCAGGCGAATACGAGCCTGCAAGACCTCAATACTCAGTCGGTCGATGCCCAAAAAAATCCGGGGGAGGCCATTCGAATTGCGATCGAGGCAGCTCGCTTAAAGGCCATCGTACCATTTTGCGCTAACGCACCTTAACTCATTCAGCGAGGCGATTGCGCCCACCCAAACCTGGCAATATCGATAAATCCTCTGCCAAAGGAAAAATGGCACGCAGATTTTTGGTGAAAGCAAAGACTTTAAAAAGTTCACCCATCTCTGCTTCCGATAATAATTTTTGGAGCGCTTGAGAAATCGGTAAAAATTGTTTTGGATTGTTTGGATCGCCAGCTTGTAGGGCTAAATCGCCAATACCCGCCTCCAGTAGAAAACTGCCCTGATTGTTTAGATAAAGCGCATCTGCACCAGAATTTAGTGCTGTTTTACTAATTCCACTCCACTCAACATGGCTAGTTAAGTCGCATAAGCCCGGTAGATAAAACGGATCGGTCATGCTCTGGTGGCGATGGTGAACCATGAGCGACCCCGCTCGACGCTGCGGGTGATAAAACTCATGGGCCGGAAAACCATAATCAAAACTTAAAAATAAGCCAGTTTGTAAATTGCGGGAGAGAGTATTAATCCAGTCATTTGATTGGGGATGAATTTCTGTGGTGTAGCCTTCAGGAAAGTCAGCGATATTCTGTAGGCTCTGGGGAAGCCACTCCTTAGGCACTTCTCCACCAGTTGACCATTGCAACTGTTCGGCCACAATACCAACACCTTGAAAAAACCAACGATCTTGTTGCAACATGATCACTTCACAAGGCAAGGCATCTAAAACTTCATTAGCTAAGATGATGCCAACAAATGCCTTGGGCATCGCTTGCAACCACCGTAGCTCAGTATGCCAAGCATGCTGCTTTTTGGCCTCTGCTAAGCGCTCTTGTTGGCGGTTTGCCAGATCAGGTGAAATTTCTAGAATGTCATAGTGCGCAAGCGGCACTCCAAGTTGGGTCAGTTGCTGCACCAGAGTTTCTGCCAGCTTTCCACTACCAGCGCCAAATTCTAAAATATGGGTTGGTAGTCCAGCTTGCTGCAGGGCATGCAAGCATGGCGCTAGGCAATTTGCTATGGTTTGGCCAAATAAGGGAGATAGTTCCGGGGCGGTAATGAAATCGCCTGCTAGCCCAAATTTAGGTAAATTTGCACTGTAATAGCCATATTCAGGAGCGTAGAGCACCGTCTCCATATAGCGCGAGAAGGGGATCCAACCCCCATTTTGGCTAATTTGGGCCTTAATTTTTTGCAGGAGCAACTGGCTACGCTCCATTTCTGATCGGCTCAAGGTAATATCCATAACTCACAAGTCTAAGAGAGTTTCAGTTTGCATGAGCATTAGCCCTGCCAATCCATCCCCAAATCAGGCGGTATTAATTACCGGAGCGGCTAAACGCTTGGGTCGCGAGATCGCCCTTGAGTTTGCTCGGCAGGGTTGGGACATTGCTTTACATTATGGCCATTCGCAGGCTGAAGCTGAGGCTACACAAGCTGAAATTACCGCACTCAATCGACGTTGCCTCATCTTCCAAGCCAATTTATCAATTGAGGCTGATATCCAGCAGTTATTTACTAGTGTAGAAAAGGCGTTTGGCCCTCTTGCATGTTTAGTTAATAGCGCCGCTAGTTTTGAATACGATCGACCCAGTTCGCTTGAAAGCCCATTTCGAACCCCATTTTTGCTAGATGCTATGAAGTTGAATTTGGCGGCCCCCATTTTGCTAACTCAGTTACTGTATTTGCAGCAAAAAAAACAAGTGCTAAATAGTGTCAATGCGCAGCGCAGGGTTGTACCAGCGGCGATTCAGTTGTTGGATCAAAAATTAATTAATCCGAATCCGGATTACTTTTCCTATACGCTTTCAAAATATGCGCTGCAAGGTGCAATCCAATTATTAGCCTTAGATTTTGCTCCGCAACTGCGGGTTGTCGGCCTAGCCCCTGGCATTACGATGCCATCGGGTGATCAAACCCCATTGGGATTTTCTCAGGCACATCAAATGACGCCCTTAGGTAGATCATCAACTCCCGAAGATATTGGCAAAGCAGCAGTCTTTTTAGCTAGTGCTAAAGCCATCACAGGCACTACACTTTACGTCGACGGGGGTCAGCATTTATTCCCTTCGACACGCGATATTATGTTTACAACCCCTTAGGCCAAATTTATGCAAGTGAATCATCCCCTACTTAATCTCATGGAGTACCGGCGTTTATTTTTAGAAGATTACGAGGTATATATCAATATTGGCGTGCATGATCATGAAAAAAAAGCGGAGCAACGCGTGATTTTGAATGTCGATTTATATATCCCGATTCAAATCAATACGCCTAAGGAGGATCGCTTAGAAGAAGTGGTTGATTATGATTTTATGCGTGAGACTATTCGGCTACGCACCCAAAAGGGCCACATTCATCTACAAGAAACTTTATGTGACACGATCGCCGATGCGATGCTGGAACATCCAAAGGTGGTAGCAGTCAGAATCTCCACCGCAAAGCCCGATGTTTATCCTGACTGTGCTTCAGTGGGGGTTGAAATTTTCCGAGTAAAGCCAACTTAAATCAGCCTCTGGACATAATAAAAATGGATGCGCGCAAAGTTGTATTTGAGGAAAATAAGCTAGAAAAGAAATTATCTCGCTTGGTTGGTCAAGCGATTGGCGATTTTAATATGATTAGCCCTGGCGACAAGGTTATGGTCTGTGTCTCTGGTGGTAAAGATAGCTATGCTTTACTCGATATTTTGTTGAAGTTAAAAGAGCGCGCACCAATTCAATTTGACATCATTGCGGTTAACTTAGATCAGCGGCAACCAAATTTTCCAGCACAAATATTGCCTAATTATTTATCTAGCCTGGCGGTGCCATTTCATATTGAGACACAGGACACCTATAGCATTGTGAAGCGAGTGATTCCTGAAGGTAAAACAACCTGTGGTTTGTGTTCGCGTTTGCGGCGTGGAATCTTATATCGCGTTGCGAGCGAGTTAGGCGCAACTAAAATTGCCCTAGGGCATCATCGCGACGACATTTTAGAAACCTTCTTGCTGAATATATTCTATGGGGGAAAATTAAAAGCGATGCCGCCAAAATTACGCTCAGATGACGGTAAGCATATTGTGATTCGCCCCCTTGCCTATGTTCCAGAGCGCTTACTTGAGCGCTATGCTAGCGCTATGCAGTTTCCCATTATTCCGTGTGATCTATGCGGCAGCCAGCCTAATTTACAACGCGGGGCAATGAAGCAAATGTTACGTGACTGGGAGAAAAAAAATCCTGGCAGAGTGGAAAATATTTTTCGCGCCATGCACCAGATTGTGCCTTCGCATTTGCTGGATGGAGCTGCATTTAATTTTAAAAATCTTGCCGCAGCAGAAGCAGAATTTGGTTTTATGGCCGAAAGAGATGGGGATAGGGCCTTTGATGAGAGTGCCCCAGCCGCGCCTGAGAGTGCAATAGGTGCTCTAGGCACTTATACTGCAAGCTTATGAATATCGTTATTCTGGCAGCCGGACAAGGTCAGCGCATGCGCTCTGCCTTGCCTAAAGTAATGCAAAACTTAGCTGGCAAGCCTATGTTGCAGCATGTACTTGAGACCGCCTTCATTACCAGCCCTAAAACTGCTCCACTCGTAGTCATTGGCCACGGTGCGCCGCTAGTAAGCCAATTTTTAATGACTTTTGCTGCACAAAACAAAACCACCTTAAAACTCGCCGCCAAAATAAGTACCGTTTTGCAGGCCAAGCAAAATGGCACTGGCCATGCTTTATTGCAAGCCTTACCTAAGCTCAACTTAACTGTACCAACTCTAGTTTTATATGGAGATGTACCTTTAATTGGCTCCTCGACCTTAAAGCGTTTGATTCAATTGGCCGATGGTGTTGCTGGCCAAGATTCCGCTTTAGCTCTGCTGACACAAGACCTAGTCGATCCCCGGGGGTATGGCCGGATTATGCGCAATGCTGCTGGTGAATTAACGGCCATTATTGAAGAAAAAGATGCTAATCGACAGCAACGTTCAATTCAAGAAATTAATACCGGCATCATGGTGTTGCCAAGTCAGCATCTCAAGCGCTGGCTCAAGGCTTTAAAGACTAGCACTGCGCAAGGGGAATATTATTTAACCGATGTGATTGCCATGGCAGTTAAGGATGGCGTCCCGATTCGCACCACCCAGGCCACTAATGTATGGGAAACGATTGGCGTTAATGATCGTGCTCAGCTGGCCGCCTTAGAGCGGATTGCTCAGCAAGAAATTGCGCGTAATTTATTAAGTAATGGAGTTTCTCTCGCCGATCCTGCGCGACTTGATGTGCGGGGCAAATTAACGTGTGGCCAAGATGTCTCCATTGATATTGGTTGCGTGTTTGAGGGCGCTGTTTCTTTGGCAGCAGGCGTTAAGGTTGGACCCAACTGCATATTAAGAAATACTCAAGTTGGCAAGGGGGTTGTGATTCAAGCCTTTAGTCATCTCGATGGCGCAATGATCGGGGATGATTGCATCATCGGACCCTATGCGCGAATACGGCCTGGCGCTAATTTAGCTAACAATGTGCATATTGGTAACTTTGTTGAAATAAAAAATAGTCACTTGGGTGCGGACAGTAAAGCTAACCATTTAGCATATGTTGGCGATGCTATCGTGGGTAAGCGCGTGAACATTGGCGCGGGCACAATTACTTGTAATTATGATGGCGTTAACAAGCATCAAACAATTATTGAGGATGATGTATTTATCGGCTCTGATACGCAGCTGGTTGCTCCAGTTAAAGTAGGGCGCGGAGCTACACTGGGTGCGGGCACCACCTTAACTAAAGATGCCCCAGCAAATCAACTGACCGTATCACGTACCAAACAAGTTTCAGTGCCGTGGCAACGTCCAGAAAAAAAAGTACTTGCAAAGAAAAAATTATCAAGCAAGGGAAAAAAATAGATGTGCGGTATTGTCGGTGCGGCTTCCACACAAAATGTAGTTGAAACCCTCATCGAGGGTTTACGCCGCTTAGAATATCGCGGTTATGATTCCTGTGGGTTTGCGTTGATCAATGCGGCAAACCCCCTACATCCAATTGAGCGGGCCCGCACTACCGCACGCGTCGCCGATTTAGCTGCGCAAGCTAATCAATTTACAGGCACCCTCGGCATTGCACACACCCGCTGGGCTACGCATGGTAAGCCAGACACGGAAAATGCCCATCCCCATATTTCACAAAATTTGATTGCAGTAGTGCATAACGGCATTATTGAAAATTACGAAGGTTTGCGCGCTGAATTAAAGCAGGCAGGCTACATTTTTACCTCAGAAACTGATACCGAAGTCATTGCGCATTTAATTCACCAGGCTTACACCGCACAAGTCGAGCGCAATTTAGCCTTAGCGGTACGTTTGGTACTGCCCCGTTTACATGGCGCTTATGCGATTGCTGTCATAGCGCAGGATAATCCGCAAACGCTGATTGGCGCCAGAGCCGGGTCGCCCTTGGTGGCGGCATTTGGCCGGCATGAAAATTTCTTAGCCTCAGATGCACTAGCGCTGGCGGGTAAAGCTGACTCGATGCTTTATTTGGAGGAGGGTGATATCGCCATCGTCACGAGTAGCGCCATTCAAATAATGGATCATAGTGGCGTCGTTTTAGTGCGCGACAGTAAGCCCATGCCAGCACAAGCCGATGCTGTTGAGTTAGGCCCTTATCGCCATTTCATGCAGAAAGAAATTTTTGAGCAACCCCGTGCTATAGCAGATACCTTAGCAAATGTGAGTGGTTTTGGTCCAGAATTATTTGGCGCTAACCCGCAGCAGTGGTTAGAGTTTGAGCAAATTTTAATTTTGGCTTGTGGAACTAGTTATTACGCCAGCTGTGTTGGTAAGTATTGGCTTGAAGACCTGGGAGGCATTCCCACGCAAGTTGAAATTGCGAGCGAGTATCGTTACCGAAAAACGGTCTCTAATCCAAATACATTGGTAATCGTAGTATCTCAATCAGGCGAAACTGCTGATACGCTCGCTGCTTTACGTCACGCTAAAAGTTTGGGGCATCGTTTTACGTTGGCAATTTGTAATGTTGCCAGCAGTGCAATGGTGCGTGAAACCCCATGGCACTTTATTACCAAAGCCGGCACTGAAATTGGTGTAGCCTCTACGAAGGCCTTTACTACGCAGTTAGTGGCGCTGTATTTATTAGCCGCCTCAATTGCCAAGCGCGCTGGAGCATTAAATACCGAGGCAGAAAAAGACTTGCTACGTCGATTGCGTCGGCTGCCAAAAGCCTTATATGCTGTTTTGGCTCTAGAGCCACAAATTATTGCGTGGAGCGAAGTATTTGCTAAATGCGAAAATGTGCTTTTTTTAGGGCGTGGTTTGTACTATCCCATTGCCCTTGAAGGCGCCCTTAAGTTAAAAGAAATTTCTTATATTCATGCCGAAGCGTATCCTGCTGGTGAATTAAAGCATGGGCCGTTAGCGCTAGTAACCGAAAAAATGCCGGTTGTTACGGTTGCACCAAATGATGCTTTATTGGAAAAATTAAAATCAAATATGCAGGAAGTCAAGGCCCGGGGCGGGATGCTGTATGTGTTTACCGACCGCGATACGCAAATGAAAAGTAGCGATGGCATTCATGTCATTGGCCTCCCCGAGTACTACGGCGATCTTTCCCCCATCTTGCAAGTAGTGCCCCTGCAATTATTGGCCTACCATACCGCTTGCGCCCGCGGTACCGATGTCGATAAGCCCCGCAACTTAGCTAAAAGCGTGACAGTCGAGTAGTTCATTTAATCCCTTTAAGAATCAGGGGAAAATGCACATTTGTGTTTAAATAAGCTTCGTGAATATTTTGTTTAGCCACCCATCTATTGCCTTCCAACTTGAAGTTTGCCGTATAGCGCGCCTGCTATTAGCGGTATTTCTATTGGGAATTTTGGCTGCTTGTGCGGTAGGGCCTGACTTTAAGCAACCAGATGCGCCTAAAGTCAGCGCATTGACAGAAAAACCCATTCCCACCAAGTTGGCAACCACTCCAGATGTTCCTGGAGGTAGCGAGCAGACTTTAGTTGAGAGTAAAGACATCCCAGCAAAATGGTGGGAGTTATTTAAATCCCCCGAGTTGGATATATTAATTCGCAAAGCCTTAGAGCAAAACCCAAACTTAGCTGCAGCTGATGCTGCCTTACGGGCAGCGCAAGAAAATGTCAGCGCCCAAATTGGCGGCCAGTATTTTCCTAAAATTGGCGCTAATGCAAGTGCGACTCGCGAACAATTACCCTATGCGGTCTACGGTCTACCGCGAGGCGACCCCATTTATGATCTCTATAACACCACAGTGAATATTAGCTATGTGCCTGACTTTTTTGGCCGGGCACGCAGAACCGTAGAAAATGCCCGTGCTCAAGCGGAGATTAGCCAATATCAACTTGAGGGCGCATACCTGAATTTAACTTCAAATTTAGTTACGTCTGCAGTACGCGAGGCTCAATTACGTGCGCAATACCAAGCTACTAAAGAAATTTTAGAGGCGCAAACTTCTTTTGCCAATATTATTAAGCAGCAACTCGAAATTGGTAGCGTTTCTAAAGTAGACCTCACTTCTCAGCTGGCTTTAGTAGCTAGCTCGCAGACGGAATTGTTAGTGTATGAAAAAAATGTTGCCTTTGCGCGCAATCAACTCGCTGCTTTAACAGGTGAATATCCGGGAAGTGCAGTGATCCAGGGCTTTAATTTAAATGATTTACACCTACCAGATCAGTTGCCGCTCTCCCTGCCGTCGAGTTTAGTGCGTCAACGCCCCGATATTCTTGCTGCAGAAGCGGTGATGAAATCAACCAATGCCTTGGTTGGTGTGGCCACGGCTAACTTACTGCCACAAATTACGTTGAGTGGGGCGGAGGGTAGTGCAGCATTAACCACGGGCGCATTATTTGGGCCCACTGCTGCGCTTTGGTCGATTGCCGGCGGACTATTTCAGCCGCTTTTCCAGGGCGGCCAATTATTGGCACAGCGCCGCGGTGCAATGGCAAATTATGAGCAAGCTGTATTTCAATATCAAGCTGCAGTGATTACCGCATTTCAACAAGTGGCAGATGCTTTGCAAGCTTTAGATGCGGATGCAAAGGCCTTAGCTGCCGCTACTGATAATGAACGCTATGCCAAAGAAACACTCAATTTGGTACAAGATCAATATCGCTTTGGCACAGCTAGTTATTTACAGGTGTTGTACTACCAAACGCAATATCAAAATGCCAAAATTCGCTCCTTGCTAGCGCAAGCACTGCGTTTTTCTGATACAGCTGCTTTATTTACAGCATTAGGCGGCGGCTGGTGGAATCGAGAAGGGCCTGCTTATAAAGCTAAAACAATTGCTAGCAGCGAGAGCGCGAATGAAGTTCCGCTAACAAATATCTTGGTAGGACCCGCCGAAGGTGGCCCCACAGCTACTTCGGCAGGTTCGCCGCTTACTTCGGCAGAGCTACCCATTTCAAATGCCAACCTGATTGTTAAATAATGAAGCTTGTTGAAACTCTTAAAAATAAAGTATTGCATTTACTAAAAACTTGGCAAGTGCGTGAGAAATTGTGTCTTTTGTGGACCAAAATAAAAAATACCTATGCGCGTATAGCCCAAAAACTGCGTCCCTATCAGCGTTTTAAAAATACGCGTGCATACGCCAAATTAATGGCGATGACAGAAATGCGCCGCCGCATGACGGTGATGCTAGTTGGGGTTTTTTTATTGCTTGGTTTAATTTTTGCCTTTAATCAGGCTAAAACAATGCTGATTAAGCATTTTATTTCCAGTGCCGGTTTGCCACCGGCCACCGTTTCTACCACGGTCGTTCAATTCGAGGAATGGCAGCCGATGCTGAGTAGTGTGGGCAATATTCGGGCCTATCGTGGGGTTGAATTGAGTACGGGAGTAGAGGGATTGGTAGAGATGGTGCCGGTGAAGTCGGGAATGGATGTGAAAGAGGGAAGCTTATTGATCAAGCTGGTCGATGCGGCAGAGGTAGCCCAATTACAGTCATTAAAAGCCCAGGCTGAATTAGCCAAAGTAATAAATGAGCGCGATAAACAGCAATTGGCAATTCAGGCAATTAGCAAAAATGTTTTTGATACGAGCGCAGCCGATGCAAAGTCAAAACGGGCTTTGGTCCAGCAGCAAGAGGCATTAATTGTTAAAAAGAATTTAAAGGCGCCTTTTAGCGGTCGGGTTGGCATAGTGACGCTGAATCCAGGCCAGTATGTTAGTCCAAGCGAGAAATTAATGACTTTACAAACGATTGACCCTATTTTTATCGACTTTACTTTGCCGCAAAGCACAGTAAGTGCAATTAATATTGGGCAATCGATTGCCTTATCAACTGATGCCTATAAGGGCGTAATCTTCGCTGGAAAAATTACGGCAATTAGTCCTAAGGTCGATTTGAATACCCGCAATATTCAAATTGAAGCCTTGTTAGCCAATCCGGATAAGAAAATTTTGCCGGGGATGTTTGCCAATGTAAATATTGATTTAGGCGACAAGGTGAAGTTACTTACCTTGCCCTTAACTGCTGTGACTTACAACCCCTATGGCTCTACTGTATTTATAGCCAAGAAAACCGAACGCCTAGGTAAAGATGGTCAGCCAGTGCTAGAAGCGCAACAAGTATTTGTCACCACAGGTTCAACCCGTGGCGATCAAGTTGCCATTACAAAGGGCTTAGAGGCGGGCGCCACCGTGGTCACTAGCGGCCAATTGAAATTAAAAAATGGTACGCCTTTAATTATTAACAATAAGGTTCTCCCCGCCAACTCTCCTAATCCTAAACCACAGGAAAATTAGAGTTAATGAATGCATTTAGTTCTTTGTGTCTAAGCCGGTGGTCTGAGCGATGAATTGGACCGACATTTTTATTCGTCGGCCAGTGCTGGCAGTGGTAGTGAGCAGCCTGATTTTAATTTTTGGTTTAAAGGCTGTAACGACTTTGCCAGTCAATCAGTTTCCACAAACCCAAAATGCAGTTGTAACGATTACTACTGCCTATTTTGGCGCCGACCCAGAAACCATTGCTGGCTTTATTACTCAGCCACTTGAGTCGGCTATTGCACAGGCGCAGGGGATCGATTATTTATCTTCAGCAAGCATCAGCGGTATTTCTACTATAACCGCCACATTGCGGCTAAATTACGACTCAAATAAAGCTTTAACGCAAATCAATACGCAGATTGCCTCCGTACGCAATCAACTACCTCCGCAGGCGCAACAACCGGTTTTAACGGTGCAATTGGGGCAATCAACTGCGGCTTTATATATGGGTTTTTATAGCGATGAAATACCGAATAACAGCATTACGGATTATTTATTGCGGGTCGTCAAGCCGAAACTGGATTCGATTGCCGGCGTACAAAACGCAGAAATTTTAGGGGGACGGAAGTTTGCTTTACGAGCTTGGTTAGATACCGATCGGATGGCGGGATTAGGGGTTGGGCCAGATGATGTGTATAACGCTCTGGCAGCGAATAACTATTTATCCGCAGTTGGCAGTACAAAAGGCTCGATGGTTGCGGTTGATTTAGTTGCTGGTACTGATTTACATAATTTAGCGGAATTTCGGAAGCTCATCATTAAACGCAATGGTGCAGATCTTGTTTATTTAGATCAAGTTGCTAATGTTAGCTTGGGCTCGGAAGATTACAACACCAATGTTGCGTTTAGCGGTAAAAAATCCGTTTTTATTGGCATTAAAGTTGCCCCAGAAGCTAATTTATTAGATGTGTCTGCACGCATTAAGGCCGCTTTTCCCCCCATTCAAAAGCAATTACCCACTGGCTTGACGGGCAAAATTGTTTATGACTCCACTGCTTTTATTAATACCTCAATTGATGAGGTGATCAAAACCTTATTAGAGGCATTGGTCATCGTCACTGCAGTCATTTATTTATTTTTGGGCAGTTTTCGGGCCGTCTTAGTGCCGCTTATAGCCATGCCATTATCGTTAATCGGCGCCTTTTTTATGATGCAAGTCTTGGGCTATTCGATTAATTTGTTAACTCTCTTAGCCTTAGTTTTGGCGATTGGCCTCGTAGTTGATGACGCGATTATCGTGGTAGAAAACGTCGATCGTCATATGAAAGAAGGCAAATCGCCACTTGAGGCTGCACTGATTGCCGCCCGCGAATTAGGTAATCCTATTTTAGCTATGACCATTGTGTTAATTGCGGTATATATACCAATTGGCTTTCAAGGCGGCTTAACCGGTGCGTTGTTTACTGAATTTGCTTTTACTTTAGCCGGAGCAGTGGCTGTTTCGGGCGTTGTTGCCTTAACGCTTTCGCCGATGATGTGCGCACAAATTTTTACCGAACAACAAGAAGCTTCACCATTTGTTCAAAAGATAGACGCAATATTTGATCGCGTTCATCACCGTTATCAAGCACTACTACGCAATTTATTGACCACCTGGCAAGTAGTCATTGTGATGGGCGCATTTTTATTGCTTGGTGTAGCCTATTTATATGCTACAGCTTGGTCTGAATTAGCGCCCACAGAAGATCAGGGCATAGTTTTAATGCAAGCAGCGGGCCCACCCAATTCAACGGTTGATCAAATGCAGATCTATGCGAATCAACTGTACCAAATTGCTAGTGCTGAACCAGAATACGAACAAATGTTTCAAATTACTAGCCCAACCTCTAGCTTTGGCGGCGTACTGTTAAAAGATTGGGCCAAGCGCAGTCGTAGTGCCAGTGCATTTCAGCAAGATATGCAAAAAAAGTGGAATAGTATTGCGGGTGCACGCGTGGCAGTGTTTCAGTTTCCAGCCCTACCTGGTGCCCAGGGGCTGCCGGTGCAAGTGGTCATTAATACGACGGAGTCCTACGATAATTTAAATGAAGTATCGCAAGCCGTGCTTGATAAAGCACGTAAAAGCGGGATGTTTTTCTTTGTTGATACCGATTTAAAAATTGATAAACCGCAAGATGTGCTCGAGATAGACCGAGAAAAAGTTGCAGCTTTGGGGATGACCCAAAAAGATGTTGGTAGCGCACTTTCAGCCGCATTAGGCGGTGGCTATGTGAATTATTTTTCTGTCGCTGGTAGATCTTATCGGGTTATTCCGCAAGTGAAACAAGTTGATCGCTTAAACCCAGATCAAATCTTAGATTACTATATTCGTACACCCAACGGCAGTATGATTCAGGCCCGTACAATCGCATCGATTCGGCAGCGCGTTGTTCCACAGTCTATTAACCATTTTCAACAATTGAATTCGGCCACGATTTCGGGCGTGAGTACCCCATTCGTTTCACAAGCCGAAGTATTAACCTTTTTACAAAATGCCATCAAAGAAGCAGGCCCTACTGGGTATAACATTGACTATGCAGGCCCATCACGGCAATTTATTGCTGAGTCAGGTGGGTTTTTAGTGACAATGTTCTTTGCAATCCTGATTGTATTTTTAGTGCTTGCGGCTCAGTTTGAAAGCTTTCGCGATCCCTTAGTGATTTTAGTTTCGGTGCCGCTCGCTTTATTTGGCGCTTTAATTTTTATTAATCTAGGCTTCACTACGGTCAATGTATATACCCAAGTAGGTTTAGTCACATTAATGGGCTTAATTAGTAAGCATGGCATTTTGATTGTGCAATTTGCGAATGAGTTACAAATGGCAGGCCGCAATAAACTAGAAGCCATCATCGAAGCAAGTAGTGTCCGTTTGCGCCCAATTTTAATGACCACAGCAGCAATGGTTTTGGGTGTAGTGCCTTTGGTAATTGCTTCTGGGGCTGGGGCAGCCGGTAGACAATCGATGGGAATTGTTATTTTCACCGGCCTATCGATTGGTACCCTGTTTACTTTATTTGTCGTGCCGGCAATGTATCTCTTTATTGGCGCTGATCATCACGCGAATAAATTTAAATCAAGCAAAGCTTAAATTTACGGCTTACTTGCCACTAATTGCGTTTCAGCAATGGTGGCAAATTGAGTTTCGGTTTGAATACGCTTAAACCATTTTTCTAAGTGCTCATAATGTGGGCGTGCCGATAATTGTTCTGGAAAAGTTTCTGCCAATAAAATCCAGCGATTAACGCACAAAGCCAAAGGAATATCGCCTAAATTAAAGCGCTCACCCGAGCAAAAGGCGTGTTGTTGTAAGCAAGTGTTAAGGATGCCAAGAAATTGATGGGTATCAGTAAAGCCTTTGCTAATGGCGGCATAGTTTCGTTCCGCTTCTGGCACGCGCGTCAACCCCAGAAACGGTAGGCGTAAAGCAGGCCAGAGGGTCGAAATTTGCCAATCCAACCATTTATCCGAGTTAGCTTGACTAAGATTGTCGCTGGGGAAAAAAGTTCCAGCAGCATCATAAGTACGAGCTAAGTAGCGCAAAATTGAATTCGATTCCCACAGCGTTAGTTGGCCATCTTGTAAGGTTGGCACCAAACCATTGGGATTTAGCTTGAGATAGTCGGGGGTGGTATTAATGCCAAAATGTAAGCCTGCATCAATACGCTCAAAGTCACGCTGCTCTTGGCGCTGAAGTTCGGTTAAACACCACAATACTTTTTGCACATTGATTGAGCTTTTCCTGCCCCAGAGTCGCATCATGAAATATCAATCCTTTTTATTAATAAAATCTTTTACTACTTGTTAGTGCTTTTGAGGCCCGATAGTTGGCTGCGATGAAACAGCAGTGGAGCCTTGGTTAGGTCGTGCGCAAGATCATGAATTTCAGCCAGAATAATGAGATGATCGCCACCCGGGTATACAGCCACGGTTTCGCATTCAAAATGGGCTGCACAATCTTGTATGAAGGGGATGCCGCTGCGATTGAGTTGATGATTTACGTGAGTAAATTGATTAGTACTGCGCTTTGCAAAGGTAATGGCTAGATCTTCTTGTGCATGATTCAACACATGAATAATGTGTTTAGCCCCCTTGGCAAAAGCAGCTGCTAAGGGAGATTGCTGCGCAATCGACCATAAAATTAAGGGGGGGTTGAGTGAAACCGTATTGAAGGAGCTAATCGTGATGCCGATTGGTGCGAGCGTAGCATCAAGCCCAGTAATTACCGTCACGCCAGTGGGAAAGGCAGCGAAGCCCTGCCGTATCTCCTCGGTTGCAGGGGGGCTACTCATTAAAGAACTGGACATGCGTTATTGCTAGGTTAGACTCGTTATGATTTATTAACAGCGGCTGGGCTCATCATCGGCTCGCCAGAAGGAATAACGGTGCCGGGGATGGGGGTTAACACTTCATTATCTTCAGCTTTTACGCATTTAAATCGATACTCTTTACTGTTTTTAGAGAGAAAACTAGCCCCTAAATAAAAATCGTTTTTACAGACTTTGGTGGCAAAATTCATCACTTCTTGCGGGTCGGCGCTAGAATTAATGAGCCGCATATTACCCATAGACATGCTTAATTCGGTTGAAAAACAAGCGCTTAGCAAGATGCTGCTAAAAGCGGCAGTGAAGAGTAGAATTTTTTTCATGGCAAACCTCATATTCAATCGTGCACGTAGAATAAACCGTTTAAGTAAAGTTGTGAAATTTAAGGAATTTTAATGTTTAAAGCGATATTGATTAATAAAGACGAAAAAGGCTATCGTGCCGACCTAGCTGAACTAGACGAAACAACTTTGCCGGCCGGTGAAGTGTTGGTCAAAGTACTCTATTCCACCTTAAATTATAAAGATGGCCTCGCTATTACCGGTAAAGGGCCTATTGTCAGGGCATTTCCCATGGTTCCAGGAATCGATTTTGCTGGCGAGGTGCTAGAAAGTAGTAGCCCAGAATATCAACCCGGAGATCAGGTAATCTTAAATGGCTGGGGTGTAGGAGAGGGGCATTGGGGCGGTTTAGCGCAAAAGGCGCGGGTTAAGGCCGAATGGCTCTTACCCCTACCCAAAGGCATCACCCCAAAACAAACCCTTGCAATTGGGACGGCTGGCTATACCGCTATGTTGTGTGTCATGGCCTTGCAACAACATGGCTTAAAGCCCAGCGCTGGCGAAGTTTTAGTCACTGGGGCAGCAGGGGGGGTAGGCAGTTTTGCGACGATGCTCATGAATAAACTGGGTTTTACGGTAGTTGCTAGTAGTGGTCGATCAGAAGAAAGCGCGTATTTAAAACGCTTGGGCGCAACTGAGGTCATTGAGCGGGCCAGTTTGTCAGAGCCAGGGAAGCCCCTGGCGAAAGAGCGTTGGGCCGCAGTCATCGATAGCGTAGGCAGTCATACCTTAGCCAATGCGTGTGCGGCAGTTAAAAGTAATGGTGCAGTTGCAGCTTGTGGTTTAGCGCAAGGCATGGATTTTCCAACCACGGTAGCCCCATTTATTTTGCGCGGCATTACTTTATATGGCATCAATAGCGTGACGGTTGAAAAAGCAAAACGAATTTTGGCTTGGGAACAATTAAGCCAGCTTTGCGATTTCACCATCGTCGATACTATTGCCCACGAAATTAGCTTGGCCGAAGCTATTCCGCTAGCCGCCGATTTAATTGCCGGAAAAATTCGTGGCCGCTTAATTGTGGATGTGAATCGCTAAGAAAAAGTCTGTACTGGTGCTTTGGTGACGCCAGTTTTAATTGGCAACAGCCTTAGCTTTGCGCTCAGGTAAGCGTAGGCAAATGCGTTGTCTTTCGGTTTCATTGGCGCTCGACCATGCGGCAATTTCTTCCAGCGTACGAAAGCAGCCGCGACAAAAGCCATTAGCAGGATTCATTTCACACCAATTAATACAGGGCGAGGCAATGGGTGTGGCGCGGTGCATTTTCATGGGGAGGATTTGAACCGATTTATAAAACGTTTATCAGCATCATATTCAATAAAATGCGGATATGCGCCTGCCCTTAAATGCGTTTGATGGGCGCGCCACATTTCAGGATCAAAAAAATCAGGGTGATGTTTAAGAAAAAATTGTTTGACCCGTTGATCGCCCAGTAAAAAAACCCGAAAGGTTTCTGGAAAAATATCTTTTGAGCCAATTGGATACCAAGGCTCACCCGACAACTCCTCTTCCTCACTACGGGCTTTTGGAACATGACGAATTTCACAGGCAGTTAAATATTCAATTTCATCGTAGTCATAAAAAGCAACCCGGCCATAGCGCGTAACCCCAAAATTTTTATAAAGTAAATCACCGGGAAAAATGTTAGCGGCAATTAATTCTTTAATGGCATTGCCATACTGCAGAACGCCATGCTCTATTTCTGCATCGCTACCTTCTTGAAGCCAGAGGTTTAAAGGCGTCATCCGCCGCTCAATATAAACATGCTTAATTACTAATTCATCTAGGCCATCAAGCCCCTTTCTAATTTGGAGCAAGGAAGCGCACTGCGCTTGAATTTCAGCAACTAATTCTGGCGTAAAACGCGCAAGCGGAAAAACCACATCAGAAAATTCTAGTGAATCTGCCATGCGACCAACTCGATCATGCTGTTTAACTAATTGATATTTCGCCATAATGAGTTCGCGGGTGGTTTCTTTGGGCGGCGGAAAGTAATCTTTAATCATCTTAAAAACATACGGGTAGCTAGGCAAATCAAATACCAGCATCACCAAACCTTTAATGCCGGGTGCAATCCGAAATAAATCGCTTGAGTGTTGTAAATGATGTTGGAAGTCGCGGTAAAACAAATTTTTACCATGCTTTTGTAGTCCGAGCATGTTGTAAAGTTCGGCGCGGGGTTTGTGGGGTAACAAATTACGTAAAAAAGTTACGTAGGCCGAAGGCACTTCCATGTCGACTAAAAAATAACTGTGGGTAAAGCTAAATATAAGTCGCAAATCGACTTCAGATAACAAGGCGCCATCAATATATAGTTCACCTGCCGCGTTATGCATGAGGGCGATTGCTAAGGGAAAAACTTTTTCGCCATCAATAATGCGACCCATAATAAAGGCAGTTTTATTGCGAAAAAATAGTCCAGTTAAGACGTGAATTTGAAAATCGGCTTGGGTCGTAGCGCCTTGTAATTCAGCATTGACGCATTGATTTAATAATTCAATATCCCGTGCTAAGTTTTCAAAAGGCGTTTTAAATTGAAAACTAAGTATTAAATCTTTAAGAACTTGCTGCAGACCAGCACGATTTTCTGGATAATAAGTACGGTAGGTTGGCTTGTTAGGAACCTCATCGTTTTCTAAGTATTCAGTCGAAATGGTAGGACGTACAAAAATAAAATCATTATTAAAATATTCGCGGCGTAAGATACGTGTACATACAGAATTAAAAAATGTTTCCGCTAATTCGGGTTGATGTAAATTAGAAACTAAACCAATGTAATGTAATTTCACTTGCTGCCATACTTCATCGGAACAATTTTGTGCGTCAAACTCATCTTCTAAAACTTCTACTGTTTCTTGTACGCGTTGGTCGTAATAATCAATACGATTTCGCTGTAATTGACTTACCCCAAACCAATCTTGTGCTTCAAAACAGGCTTTCGCAGCAGTTCCAGCCTCGCGGAAAATGCTGTAATGGCGTTGAAATCCGGCCAAAAGCGATTGCGCCATATCGAAAGCAACCTGCGATGACAATAATTTGGGAAAATGGCTCATGCCATTAAGCTTAATCGAAGCGCGCCAAACTTGACTACTTCTCAAATTCATTACCCCCTAGGAGATGCTCTGCCACCTTTAGGTGAAACGCTAGAAGTAGCTCCGGGCGTGCGTTGGTTGAGAATGGGTCTGCCATTTGCCCTGGACCATATTAATTTATGGCTTTTGCGAGATTCAATCGAGGGGGTAGAGGGCTGGACCATCATTGATTGTGGCATCAGCAATCCCGAGACAGAGGCTGCCTGGGAAACCATTTTTGCTACTCAATTGTCAGGTTTGCCTGTCTTACGAGTCATTGTGACCCATATGCATCCTGATCATGTGGGGCTAGCAAAATGGCTGTGCGAGCGGTGGCAAGCGCCCTTATGGATGTCCATGGCAGATTACTTAACCGCTCAGTGGTTAAGTAATAAAGAGGGGGGCGCAGCAATTGGCGCCAAAATGGGCAGCGGCGGATCGGCAGACCACCTTGAGCGACATGGCTTAAATTCCGCAGAAGACTTGGCATTAATTCGGGGCCGCTCAGACTATTACAGCAGGATGGTGCCAGGCATGCCACCACGCTATCGGCGCTTGATGGAAGGCGATGTCATCACCATTGGCGGCCAACTTTGGCGGGTACAAATGGGGTATGGGCACGCCCCAGAACATGCCACCCTGTATTGCGCAAAATTAGGCGTCTTTATCTCAGGTGATATGGTTTTACCGCGCATCTCTACTAACATCAGCGTCTATGATGCTGATCCCGATGCAGACCCCTTGGGATTATTTTTACGTTCCTTGGCTTTATTTGCTCAATTGCCAGCAGACACCTTAGTTTTGCCCTCGCATGGCAAGCCGTTCACTGGCTTACATCTTCGCGTTCAGCAATTACAGGACCACCACGTTGATCGCTTGGCTGATACCATAAACGCATGTTACGAGCCAATTACAGCGCGAGATCTAGTGCCGATTTTATTTAAACGATCTTTAGATACCCATCAAATGACTTTTGCCATGGGCGAAGCAATTGCCCACTTGAATCATCTTTGGCGCCTGGGAAAGCTTACGCGGAAGGCTTCCGCCGGGGTTTGGCAGTTTTCCGTCCGCTAGTCGCTGCATTCCCTGCGGATGCGGCAGCAGCTGCGGCTGCAGTTGTTGCTTTATTCACATTGTCCATGGCAGCTTCCTGTGCCGAGCCCATCGCCTCGCCAAAAGAGCGCAGTGCTAAGAGGGTCGCTTGCTGAACTTCAAGGCCTTGAATGGTAGATTTTAAGACGTTTAAATTGAGATTTAACCAGTTTTCTACGCTTTTAAGATCTTTAATTCGTTTTTCAATTTCAGCAATATCAAGGCCCGCAAAAGCCCCATTAAATCCGCTGGCGGCCTTATTCATATCAGCGGTAAAAGGAAATTGCCCCGCATTTTGTCCGGCCACACCTTGTCCCCACATATTTTTCAACATCTCTAAGCTTTGATTAAATTCTGGGATGGTTCCAAACATAAATTCTCCATTTTGGCTAAAGATAAGTAATACCGATAAAATACGGGATTCTAAAGATTAATCCTCTTAACGCCACAATGCAATCAAATGGTTCGGCAGTGCCCGCTGTAAAAGTACCCACCTTGTTAGGTTCGGCAGGGTATACGCGTGGCGCTCTGCTGCCCCAGCTTCTGCAAGAGCGAATTTTAATTTTAGATGGCGCGATGGGTACGATGATTCAGCAGCGCAAGCTTTCTGAAGCCGACTACCGCGGTTTGCCAGCGAGCGAGCGCTTTGCGCAGCATGCTAGTGATGTCAAGGGAAATAACGAGTTACTCGTATTAACGCAGCCCCAAATTATTCGGGACATTCATGATCAATATTTAGCGGCTGGTGCCGATATTATTGAAACGAATACCTTTGGAGCTACGTCGGTGGCACAAGACGATTACCGCATGCCCGAGTTAGCCCGCGAAATGAATGAGCAAGCGGCACGCATTGCCCACGAGGCTTGTTTAGCCTATAGCACAGCAGACAAGCCGCGCTTTGCGGCGGGCGCAATTGGGCCAACCCCCAAAACAGCAAGTATTTCTCCCGAAGTGAATGACCCAGGTGCGCGTAATGTGACCTTTGATATTTTACGTAAAGCCTATCGCGAACAAATTGAAGGTTTGTTCGCTGGCGGTGTCGATTTATTTTTAGTCGAAACTATTTTTGATACTTTAAATGCGAAGGCGGCATTATTTGCCCTTGATGAATTTTTTGAAGAGACCGGCGAGCTTTTGCCAGTCATGATTTCAGGCACCGTCACCGATGCCTCGGGGCGTATTTTATCGGGCCAGACTGTCGAGGCATTTTGGAATAGTTTGCGCCACATAAAGCCCCTTACTTTCGGCCTTAATTGTGCTTTAGGGGCAGCTTTAATGCGCCCCTATATTGCTGAGTTAGCGCGGGTTTGCGATACGGCGATCTCCTGCTATCCGAATGCCGGCTTACCTAATCCGATGAGTGACACAGGTTTTGATGAAACCCCCGAAATTACATCTGCATTAATTGATGGGTTTGCAGTCGATGGTTTGGTCAATTTGGTCGGCGGGTGTTGTGGCACAACACCAGAGCATATTCGGGCAATTGCGACAGCAGTAGCGCGGCGAAAACCGAGAGCCTTTTACCGTGAAAATGCTGCTGAGGCGTTGGCATGAGCGACCTTAAGGCGATGCGGCTGGCTGGCCTAGAGCCCTGCAATATCACCCCCGCAGTAGGTTTCGTAAATATCGGTGAGCGCACCAATGTCACTGGTTCAAAAGCCTTCGCGCGCATGATTTTGAATAATCAATTTGATGACGCCTTGGCAGTCGCCCGTCAACAAGTTGAAAATGGTGCGCAGATAATTGATATCAATATGGATGAGGCGATGTTGGATTCGGAGGCGGCAATGACACGCTTTTTGAATTTAATTGCCTCAGAACCGGATATTGCTAGAGTACCGATCATGCTCGATTCGTCAAAATGGACGGTCATTGAAGCGGGCCTCAAGTGCGTACAAGGTAAGTCCATCGTTAATTCAATTTCGCTTAAGGAAGGCGAAGACGCATTTCGTAAGCAAGCCCGTTTAGTTAAGCGTTATGGCGCTGCTACTGTGGTGATGGCTTTTGATGAACAAGGGCAGGCAGATACTTTTAAGCGTAAAACAGAAATTTGCCAACGTTGCTACGATTTGTTGGTCGGTGAAATGGGTTTTCCTGCGGAAGATATTATTTTTGATCCCAATATTTTTGCGATCGCCACTGGCATCGAAGAGCATGACAATTATGCCGTGGATTTTATTAATGCTACTCGCTGGATAAAAGCCAATTTACCTGGCGCAAAAGTCAGCGGCGGGGTTTCTAATGTCAGTTTTTCTTTCCGCGGCAATGATCGTGTACGCGAAGCCATTCATACCGTATTTCTCTATCATGCTATTCAAGCGGGTATGGACATGGCGATTGTCAATGCCGGGCAACTCGGTGTTTATGCCGATCTTGATCCCGAATTGCTCGAACGCGTTGAAGATGTAGTACTTAACCGCTTTAAAGAAAAAGACGGCCAAACCCCTACTGAACGTTTGTTAGCGATTGCTGCAACATTTAAAGGCGATGCCAGTAAGCAAGTAGAGAATTTAGTCTGGCGAGAGGCGCCAGTACGCGAACGTTTAACGCATGCCTTAGTACACGGCATCACCACATTTATTGTCGAAGATACCGAAACGCTGCGCGCTGAAATTATGGGTTCTGGCGGTAGACCCATCGAGGTCATTGAAGGCCCTCTAATGGATGGCATGAATGTGGTTGGTGATTTATTTGGCGCAGGAAAAATGTTTTTACCGCAAGTAGTTAAAAGCGCGCGCGTTATGAAGCAGGCAGTAGCTGTTTTAATTCCCTATATCGAAGAAGAAAAACGCTTACACATTGCCGGCGGGGGAGAGGCCAAGGCCAAAGGCAAAATTGTCATGGCGACAGTCAAAGGCGATGTGCACGACATTGGTAAAAATATTGTTACTGTAGTTCTGCAATGCAATAACTTTGATGTGATCAATATGGGTGTGATGGTGCCTTGCGCCGAAATTTTAAAGAAGGCCAAAGAAGAGCAGGCCGATATTGTGGGGCTTTCGGGTTTGATTACGCCGTCTCTCGAAGAGATGACTTACGTCGCCCAAGAAATGCAACGTGATACCTATTTTCGCGACCGTTTACTACCATTAATGATTGGTGGCGCAACCACTTCACGGGTGCATACTGCCGTCAAAATTGCGCCGCATTATGATGGCCCAGTAGTCTATGTTCCCGATGCCTCACGCTCAGTTTCGGTAGCATCAAGTTTGCTTTCCGATGATGGCGCAAAAAAATTCATTACAGAATTACAGGAAGACTACGTTCGCATTCGTGAGCAGCACGCGAATAAGCGCAAAACACCTTTAATCTCTTTAGAGGCAGCACGCAATAATCGGGAGCGGATTGATTGGCAAAATTGGGTGCCACACAAACCTAAATTTATTGGTAGGCGGCTCTTTAAAAATTACTCTCTTGCTGAAATAGCCCCCTTTATTGACTGGACCCCCTTTTTTCAAACTTGGGATTTGGCAGGCAAGTTTCCAGCAATATTGGACGATGAAGTTGTTGGCGTAGAGGCGCGCAAAGTATTTGCAGATGCGCAGGCAATGTTGGAAAAATTAATTAAAGGCCAATGGTTGCAGGCAGATGGCGTAATGGCTTTTTATCCCGCCAACACGGTAGGCGACGATATTGTTTTATATACTGATGAAGCGCGCAATCATCCGTTATTTGTTTGGCATAACTTGCGGCAACAGAGCGAACGCCCCGTAGTCGATGGTCAACGGCGCCCGAATCGCAGCTTAGCGGACTACGTCGCGCCTCATGCCACCGGCATTGCTGATTATGTGGGTTGTTTTGCGGTGACTACAGGCCACGGAGTCGAGAAAAAAGTGGCCCAATTTCAAGCGCAACATGATGATTACAGCGCGATTATGCTCAAGGCTCTAGCTGATCGTTTAGCCGAGGCATTCGCGGAATTAATGCATTGGCGCGCACGGACGGATTTATGGGGTTACGCGACGGCCGAACAACTAAGTAATGAGCAAATGATTGCTGAGCAGTACCAAGGTATTCGTCCTGCACCGGGTTACCCTGCTTGTCCTGCCCACGAAGTTAAGTTAGATTTATTGCGCGTACTGGGCTCAGAAGATATTGGCATGACCTTAACATCATCGTTCGCGATGGATCCAGCTTCGAGCGTCAGCGGCTTTTATTTAGGGCATCCCGATGCCCGCTATTTCAATGTGGGCAAAGTGGGGCAAGACCAATTAGTCGATTTGGCGAAAAGACGCAATGAAACGATTGAAGTGGTGCAACGCTCCTTAGCAAGTCAATTCGATTAGCGGCACGTTGAACTAGTCAAGCAGTAATTTTTTAGATGTCCCACACAATCGGTTCAGCTGCTGTCGCCGCCTGCTTCATGAGTTCCAAAAATGGAAAGGCCCGCCTTCCAAGTGGGTCACCCTTTGGCGCCGTTCGACTAGCGCTGCTAGCCTCCAGTGACTCCAGTTGGGGTTTAGATTGCGATTGACGTTGTTGTTGGTCTTGAATAATAGCGCCTTCAAGCAGCAAAATTAGATTCGGCAGTTCGGCAGCGGTAAGAATGCCGCGTTGCGCTAGCGGCTTCCCCAAGATAGTAAAAATTCGTTCAGTGAGATCACTTAACATGATCACCTCGGGACCAGCTTTAGAATGAAAATGGTAAATCATCTGTCGAGCTTACCACCAGCGCCTGATAAACTCATTAATCTATGTTGATAACCCAAAAGAACCAATTAATTCAGCTCTTAAGCGAGGCTTTAAAACAGACAGCACTCGCTTACAATTTGTCGCCAACTGACTTACCAGTGCCCCAGCTCGAACGGCCAAAGTCGATTGATCATGGTGATGTGGCCTGTAATATTGCCCTGCAGGTAGCAAAGCTCTGGCAACTTAAACCGCGTGATTTAGCGCAAACATTAATTGGTCATTTGACAGCCCAAGCCAATTATGCCGACCTCATTGCTTCCACTGAAGTTGCTGGGCCTGGTTTTATTAATTTTCGGCTGACCAATCAAGCTAAAACAGCTGTCATCAAAGCGATCTTAGTTGAGCAAGCGCGCTTTGGCTTAGTGAATTTAGCGCCGCCAGCGGCGAATGCAAAGCCAGCAAAAGTGATGATTGAATTTGTTTCTGCTAATCCTACTGGGCCATTACATGTTGGGCATGGACGACAGGCGGCCTTAGGAGATGCCATTGCTAATTTACTCAGCACACAAGGGCTTGCAGTGCATCGCGAGTTTTATTACAACGATGCAGGTGTACAAATTGCCAACTTAGCACTTTCAGTTCAGGCCCGCTTAAGTGGGCTTAAGCCAGGCGACAGTGCATGGCCAGAGCTAGCTTATAACGGTGAGTATATTGCCGATATTGCAACGGCATATCGCGCTTTACCAGAGTATCCGTCAGAGACTGATCTTGAATCCATTCGGCAATTTGCGGTTGCTTATTTACGGGCAGAACAAGATCTCGATTTAACTATTTTCGGGGTGCAATTTGATCAGTACTACTTAGAGTCTTCCTTGTATGCTGATGGGAGCGTAGCGCAAATTGTCGCTGACTTAGAGGGTGCAGGTAAAACCTATGAAGCGGATGGTGCTTTGTGGCTTAAAACAACTACAGATGGCGACGATAAAGATCGGGTGATGCGTAAATCTGACGGCAGCTATACCTATTTTGTACCCGATGTTGCCTACCATGCGAGTAAATGGCAGCGGGGCTATCAGCAGGTCATTAACATTCAGGGTAGCGATCACCACGGCACCATCATGCGCGTCCGCGCAGGTTTGCAGGGGGTGGCACAGCAACGTCAGTGGACCATTCCCAGCACTTATCCAGCCTATGTTTTGCATAAGATGGTAACGGTGATGCGCAATGGCGAAGTCGTGAAATTATCGAAACGAGCTGGATCTTATGTCACAGTGCGCGATTTAATTGAATGGTCAGGCGGCATTCATGACGCCATGACACCAGGGGAGCGTGAACTGGCCTTACAACGCGGCCGTGATGCCGTGCGCTTCTTTCTAATTTCGCGCAAAGCCGATACCGAGTTTATTTTTGATGTTGATTTAGCATTACAACAGAACGACGAAAACCCAGTTTTTTATGTCCAGTATGCCCACGCCCGAATTTGCTCCATACTGGCGCAGTGGCATGGTGCGCCTGCTGATTTAGCTAAGGCAAACTTTAGCCTATTGAGCAGTAAAGCTGCCGATCATTTGTTGCGCCGCTTAGCTGAATACCCAGAATTACTCGCTACTGCCGCGGCAGATTTAGCCCCCCATACGCTCGCCTTTTATTTACGCGATTTAGCGGGCGATTTTCATACCTTTTACAATGCAGATCGTGTCTTAGTAGACGATAGCGAATTAAAAAATGCGCGCCTAGCTTTGTTAGCGGCGACCCGTCAGGTAATTCAAAATGGCTTAGCTATTTTAGGGGTATCAGCCCCCAGCAAAATGTAAGATGAGGGGATGAAAGTGAAATCGACGAAAGAGTTTGGCGGCACCATACTAGGCTTAATTCTAGGACTAACAATCGGACTAGCTTTAGCTTTAGGGGTGGCTTTTTATTTATCCAAAACGCCGCCACAAGAAAAGCCAGGAATTCGTGCACCCAATTTACCCTTGACGATTAAGCCGGTTGTGCCGGTTGAAGAAGAGGGCGCTTCGAGTACGCCTCCTCCATTAGACTTAAATAAGCCCTTACAGGGCAAAAAACAAGCAACTAATGCAGAGGCTAGTTCCGACCCCATTCGCGATATAGCTAATGGCAAAAAACCCGAGCAAAAATCGACTGAAACCAAATCTACAGAAGCAACTTTTTTTATCCAAGTAGGCGCTTATAGCAAACAAGCAGAGGCCGATGCCCAAAAGGCAAACTTGGCGATGCAGGGAATTCAAGCGCAAATGAGTGAGGCAACAGTGGATGGCAATGTTGTCTGGCGAGTTCGCATTGGCCCCTTCGCCACTGCTGAAGAGACTAAACCCATTACCAATAAATTAAGCGGGCTTGGCATTAAACCCACTATTATTCGAGCAAATAAATCATGATTTCATCCTTATCTTTTTTTCGTCAACTTTGCGTTCTAGCGATAACGGCAGTCTTTTGTTTTTTACCCTTAGGGCAAATTACTGCGCAAACGATAGGCAATCAAAAAATTCAAGAGGGTATTGATTACCGAATTTCACCCGCGCCCCAGCCAGTCGAAAACAAAAATAAAGTTGAGGTACTTGAATTTTTTTGGTACGGTTGCCCACATTGCTTTGAGTTTGAGCCTGAACTGGGAGCTTGGGCTAGTCGCCAAGGCAAAGATGTCGTATTTAAGCGTATACCAGTTGCATTTAGAGATGATCTTTTGGTGCATAGCCAATTATTTTTTACCCTTGAAGCAATGGGCAAAGGTGACGCCTTAAATAACAAGGTGATGACAGCCATTCACAAAGAAAATAAACGGCTTCTAACAGAAAACGATATTGCCGATTGGGCAGTGAGTCAAGGCCTTGATCGCAATACTTTTCTCACCACGTTTCGTTCATTTGCCACCGTATCAAAAGCGCGAAACGCGAATCAACAATCGACCACCTATCGAATTGAAGGTGTACCAACGGTCATTATTCAGGGGCGTTATGTCACTTCACCTTCGATCGCGGGTACTAAAGCTAAAGCGATTCAAACGATGGACTATTTAGTCGACAAGGTTCGTAAAGAAAAGTACAAGTAGAGCTTGCGTATGGACGAAGTTAAATTTTGACAAAGTTACGCAAAATCCAAAAGTAAATTGGATATGGCAGGATGCGTAAGAATTTTAAAAATCGTGAAAAACGCTTAGGAAAGTGAATATCAAATTCACCTGCTTGTATGCCAGCCAAGATTTCTTGCGCTGCTTTTTCTGGACTGATGAGTGCGGGCATCGCAAAATCATTTTTGGCGGTTGCTGGAGTTGCGACAAAACCCGGTGAAATCATGTGGACACTTAATCCGCGAGGCTGTAAATCATAAAATAAAATTTCACAAAAATTAATCATCGCCGCTTTACTTGGGCCATAAGCAAGCGCCTTAGGTAAGCCGCTATAGCCGGCAACACTACCTACAATGGCAATATGCCCAGAATGTTGTTTAAGCATATCGGGAAGTACTGCCGCAACAGCGCGCATGGGGCCAAGTACATTCGCATCGATCGTTTGTTCGGCTGCTGCAAGCGCAAAATTATCGGCACGTAGCGGAATATAAATTCCCGAAACAAATAGCAATAAATCAAGCCCTTGCCAATCATGAGTAATGGTTTGGTAGGCGAGATCAATTTGGCTTGCTACCGTTACGTCTAAGGGTAAGCTCAAACATTGATGATCTTCGCCCAAGGCACAAAGGGCCTCAAGGCGCTCTAATCGTCGCCCCGATAAGGCAACTTTTGCCCCTGCCGTAATGAGCGCTTTTGCGCATGCCTCACCAATTCCGCTGGTAGCGCCAATCACCCAGACACGCAGGCCTAAATATTGAGAAACGCCGGGTTGCTGCATACTCATTGCATATATTTTTTAGTTGGCCGGTGGCTTAAAGTAAATTGCACTACATCAATGTTTTGCTCTGAAAAGCCAGCAGCACAATACATTAAGTAAAAATTCCATAAGCGAATAAAGGCCTCATCAAAGCCGAGTTGCCTTACCTCGGGTAATTTAGCGTTAAATTGCTCAAACCAGATCTCTAATGTTTTTGCGTAATCTTTGCCAAAAGAAAGTTCGCTATCAATTTGTAATCCCGCCAGGTTTGCTTGGATAATAAAAGCGTCGCGGGATGGCAACATACCGCCAGGGAAAACGTATTGCTGAATGAAGTCAGTGCTATTACGATAGCGCTCAAATAATTCAACAGCAATCACAATAGTTTGTACACAGGCCTTCCCATTGGGTTTTAGGCAGGCTGCAATACTTTGAAAATATTCGGGCCAATGACTTTCACCAACCGCTTCAAACATCTCAATAGAAGCAATGCCATCAAACTGGTCATGGCAATCGCGATAATCTTGTAAGCGCACACTGTGAGTGATAGGATGATGACGCGTTTGATTAGCGTTGAGTATTGGGTCATGAGCAAGCTTCGCAATGCGCTCAAGCGCAAACTTCGCTTGTTCAGTTGAAAGAGTAAGCCCAGTGATGTTCAGACCCGCACGGGTAGCGACCTCCATAAAACCGCCCCAGCCACAACCAATTTCAAGTACGCTATCACCCGCTTTGCATTCGAGTGAATTAAGGATGTGCTGATATTTTGCATTTTGTGCTTGAGCTAACGATGATTGGTCAGAAGATGCAAAAAATCCACTCGAATAGGACATTGTTTCATCTAGCCAGAGGCTGTAAAAATCATTGCCCAAGTCATAATGGGCATGGATATTTTTGCGGCTACCGGCTTTCGAGTTTCGTCTTAGCCAATGTTTGAGTCGGTAGGCTAGTGATCCGGCCCAACTGCCATAAATGGCTTTTTCTAAAATGGTCCGATTACGTATTGCCAATTCAAGTAGTAGCTTAAGGTTGGGGGTCTCCCATTTACCGCGAATATAGCTTTCAGCAAAACCGATATCCCCATGCCGCAGGACATCTCTAAATAGACTCCAATCAAGCACATGAATTTCAGCATGGAGAGGAGCAGTTGGATTCCCAAAATATTGAATTTCACCATTTGGTAGCCCAATGGAGAGATGGCCAGCGCTTAAATGCCCAAGCATTTTTAAGATGGTTTTAGCAGCTAGTGGAATATTGCGATAGCCAGCAGTATCAGTAGTTGCTTTAGAGAAATTTAGCTTTGCTAGTAAAGGCTGTCCAGGTCGATTCATCGGGTTACTTCAAATTCAGGTGGTTGGGGTTTTGAGTGAAAGGGTACGCCTTTAAGCCACAGTTTAATCGCTTGCCAATGAATGCGGACAATCACTCCGATACTCATTAAAGGATAACTCAAGATTGCCAAGTATAAATTGCGCCGATTTAAGGGTCGTTCAGTACCGCTAATACTAGTATTGATGAGGGGTTGGTTGTCCTCAAGTAACTCAATGCGATAAAGGGTGCGATTTTTTGCCTGGCTATCTTCAGAAAATAGAAAACGGAAATGATAATCACCCTGTACTTCGCAAAATGGTGACACATGAAAAACTTTGCGGCTCGCCAAAGTCTCACCAGAGCGAATTGACTCTCCTGAATCTTTAGCTAGTAAATAACAGTGACGCTCACCAAAGGTATTATTGACTTCGGCCACAATTGCACGTACTTCGCCATTAGAACGGGTACAAATCCAAAAGCTGACTGGATTAAAGGTATAACCCAATACCCGCGGAAAAGTTTGTAGCCAAATTTCTCCATCAACGCCATCAATCTGATATTGAGTTAAGAGCGCCTCTATCCAGGCGAGGGAATTTACTTCGCCTTGGCCATGATCTCTATCATAAAAAGAAATCAAGCGAAATTGATTGTCACCCAAGCCATGGCGGCTTAATAGCCGTGGGTCAGCTTGACGTAAGCGCAAGGGAATTTTGAGGGTAAAAACACGGTAGCCAAATGAATTGTGTTTAGGTCGAAAACGCGTGTGCTTCACTACGCCGAAAGTGAGTTGAGCTTCTTTCATCTATCCGAATCGCTTAAACAGTGCGCTGAAATTGCGCAGGTAAGGTAAGCGAATGAAGACGCTCAAGTAAATCAGCTGCCACTAGCTCACCAGAACGCAAGCCATCTTCATGAAAGCCGTAGCCTGTCCAAGCGCCACAATACCAGACTGATGATTTACCCTGCATCAAGGCTAGATCATATTGCGCTTGTAAAGCGCTAGCGTCGAAAATAGGGTGAGCATAGTGAATCACCGCATGTATGGTTTCTGGTTTAGGTTCCCGGAGCGGATTTAAGCTCACCAGAATTGGTATTTGCTCGAGTTCTGCTGGCAACGGTTGGAGTTTGTTAATTAAATAATTAACGCTAACAGCTGCCGCTTGATTTGCCGATTGAGCAACTTCTGCGATGTAATTCCACGAGGCCCAGCAACGTTTTTCGGTGGGCAAAAAAGAGCTGTCAGTATGAAGAATAGCGCGGTTCTGTTGGTAGGGAATTTTCGCGAGGACTGCTTTCTCAGCAGCACTATTACCCTGTACCAAGTGCAAACTTTCATCACTATGACAGGCCATGACCACTTCATCAAAGTACTGTATGCCTTGTGCAGTTTGAATGGCAATTTTCCCGCCAGTTTTCGGGTCCTCATTCACCGTTACGCACAATACCTTTTGTCTTGTAATAGCTACTGAGTGCAATTGCAGTGCGCTAACTAAGCGGTGCACATATTCACGTGAGCCGCCTTGAACAGTAAGCCACTGGGGGCGTCCTTGAATTTTTAATAAGCCATGATTATGACAAAAACGGGCCATTGCTGAAATGGGGAATGCTAGCATCTGCTCAACTGGGCACGACCAAATCGCGCCAATCATTGGTAAGAAATACCATTGACGAAAATGCGCACTAAAGCGATGGCGCTTTAAAAAAACGGCAATACTTTCTTCTCTGCCAGAGTTAGTATGGGACTCATGTTTTTGCTGTAAAGCCAGGGCAGTTGCCAAACGATTAAAACGCATAATGTCATACGCCATTAACCAGAAAGCAGGCTTAAAAATATTTTTGCGTTGGCCAAAAAAGGCGTTGAGATTGGTGCCGGCCCACTCTAGTACTCGTCTCTGAGTACCGTCAGGCGTTGCTTTTGTTGGTGTTTCAAGCGTAACTGAAAAAGACATTTCAGAGGCTGCAATGGGCACTGCCAACTCTTCAAACAAGCGTAATAAACGTGGATAGGTTTGACGATTAAAGACTAAAAATCCGGTATCAATGCCGTGACGAATTTTTCCTGTAGGCGTTTTAATCTCGATATCCAAGGTATTGCTATGGCCACCAAGGTGATCACCACCTTCAAATACCGTTAGCTCTATTAAGGCCGATTGACGTAAGGCGTAAGCACAGCCTAGACCGGCTATACCGGCACCAACAATCGCGACCCGTTTTTTTATTGTCATTGAAATTACAGCACTTTTTCTTTAAGCAGTTTTTCTACTTCACTAGTAATTGATTTGCTATCGGGCTTGGTCATGCTGTTAAAAGAATCAACTACTTTCCCATTGCGATCAATCACATATTTATAAAAATTCCATTTCGGTGTCGTCCCAGTTTGCGCTACAAGCATTTTGAAGAGTGGATTTATATTTTTTCCGGTAACTGCAGTTTTAGCAAACATGGGAAATTTCACATCATAGGTATTTTTGCAAAAATCAGCGATTTCTTTATTACTACCGGGTTCTTGTTGACCAAAATCATTTGACGGAAAGCCTAGCACCACTAAGCCCTGATCTTTAAAGGTGGCATACAATTTTTCTAGGCCTTCATATTGGCTTGTAAAACCACAAAAACTCGCAGTATTAACAACCAAAATAACCTTGCCTTGATATTGACATAAGTTTTGTGGCGCCTCATCTTGTAGGCGTGGAAAAGTATGCGAAAGCAGGGGGCTACACTGACTAGGCGCGGCCTGAGCGAGTGCAAAAGGAGTGCCTAAAAGAAGGCACAAAAAAGCCAGCAATTTGAACTTCATCATGCTTATTGACCTCATGGTAAAACCACAAAAATGGTTGGGGCGCGAATGGCAAAGTGCAAGTCTAAGACATTCCAGCTTAATATGCTGGTATGACCTTACCTTTACCTGCTTTTGAGACTAAAGTTGTTCAGCCAAAAGACCTACTTCTGGCCGTATCGAAGCTGCCGCGCCCCTTAGTTTTTACCAATGGCGTCTTCGATATTTTGCATCGGGGTCATGCCAGTTATTTGGCCCAGGCTCGCCAGTTGGGGGCTAGTTTAGTGGTCGGCGTGAATGCAGATGCTTCTGTCAGGCTGTTGGGTAAGGGGAGCGATAGGCCAATTAATCAGGAGGATGATCGCCAGGCTTTACTCGCGGCATTAGCTAGTGTTGATTTGGTGGTGTTATTTAACGAAGCTACCCCGGTACATTTAATTGCCCAGATTCGTCCCGATATCTATGTCAAAGGGGGCGATTATGACATCGAGTCCTTAGAAGAAGCGCGTTTAGTGAAAACCTGGGGTGGCAAGCCAGTATCAATCCCCTTCTTGTTCGAACGTTCTACTACGAATTTACTCGGACGAATTCGTCAAAAACCTTAATTATTTTGTTTTACGAAAGCCCATAAGCCTCTAAGGGCTAAACGGTCGACTATCTCAAGCGGGCTATTTTTTAAGCCGGGATGAGCGTGAATTGCTGCGACCAATACGTCTGCATTACCGCCATCGATAAAAATACGCTCAATTGGGTGATGCAATTCCGCAGCTAAAGTAATGGCTTCATGGAGGGCCCCGATTTGTGCCGCCAGACATCCATTCTGAATAGCCGCTTCACTGCTTAAGGCAAACGCGCGACTTACGCTTAACGCTTTTGGGGCTTGTAGTTGCGCTGTGCCATTGACCAAACTATTCGCCATTAAAGTAAAGCCGGGCAAAATCCAGCCACCGTAATGAATCCCATTGCTACCTAATAAATCAATGGTGCTCGCGGTTCCCGTACTTACGACCAAAGCATTTCCCCCAAAGAGGGCGCGCGCCCCGATCAGTGCAGCCCAGCGATCAGCACCCAAAGATAATGGGTTTGCATACTGCGTGCGTAAGCCAGCAAAAGGACTATCGCCCTGTAAATTAATCCATGGCGTCGCTGACCATGCGGCTAATGCATTTTTTAAATTATTTTTTGCCTGAGGAGATGCCACGCTGCAGATCGCAACCGATATTGGTTGGGGCATAGTCTGCAAAATATATTGAGCGAGCTCTTGACAATGCTCAGGTGAGAGTAAAAGTTTGGTATCTATCGCGCCACTAAAGGCCCAGACTTTTTTATCGCGTTCACTAGGCAGGTCATCTTGCTCAACAGCCGCCCATTTAAGACGGGTATTACCCAGATCAAATAAGAGTAAGAAACTCACTTCTGACTCCGCAAAGAAACATCACCTACATGAATGAAATTTTGCTGAGAGCCTTGTTCCAGTATGAGGGCGCCCACGGTATTGACTCCCACGGCAATCCCTGATTGTGGACTGATGCCAGGGCTAGTAATGACAACAGCTTGATTAGCGTAGGCGTCCCATTCCAGCCAAATTTTTTGGAAAGCAGTAAAACCATGCGCTTCGAATTCATGTAATACCAGTCCTAATTGGTCGAGAATTTTGAGCCAGATAATATCGAGCGCAGGCAATGCGGCTGGCTTGATTAGTAATTCTTCGAGTCCTGCAATGACATTGCCAACAGCGCTTTCTAGGGCAGAAGTTTTTGCCGCATTCAGACCAATACCAATCACCATCCAGGTAGGCTGATCGGGCTGAGCTTGTCCCCCCTCAATCAGAATGCCGCCAAGTTTTCTTTCGCCCAATAAAATATCGTTTGGCCACTTTAGCCGTAAACCCATTTCATAAAGCTTTTTTAAGGGTAGGTTGAGTGCGGAACTAATTCCGTTGATAACGCCAATGCCAACCGCCAAGCTCAGGCCGCTTAATTCTGCGGGTGAACATTGAAATGGATAGGCTACAGAAAAACAGAGGGAGTCGTCTAACTGGGTTTGCCAATTTCTTCCGGCTCGACCTTTGCCGGCAGTTTGTACACTGGCCATTCTGGCAATCGGGTCGATCAACTCGCCAGCTCGCCAACGGCTCAGCAGATCGTCATTGGTGGAGGCGGTATGGGCAACCCGCTCTAAGATGCAATTCCTGTTCATTTTGCTATTGTAGAAAGGTCTGACCTAGAATGGGGAGATGAAATCGTCAGGACGTGTACCGCGAAAGCTAGCGTGGCCATTAACAGCAATGCCATTGGCGCGGGCCTTTGCCATTATTTATGGGCTTTTAGTCATTTATGCCAGCATCAACCCCTTCGACTTTGATTTTCAGAATGGCGTAACTGCAGATGCCTGGTGGGATGCGCCGATGCCACGGGCGATTCCCGTATTCGATTTAATTGCCAATGTATTAGCCTACATTCCGCTCGGATTTTTAATCGTCTTTGCCGTATATCCGCGTTGGCGAGGCATAACGGCACTAGCTCTTGCAGTAGGTTTCTCGGCCATCTTGGCGAGTAGTGTTGAAACCATGCAAATTTGGCTGCCCACCCGCATTCCCAGTAAAACCGATTGGTGGGCCAATATATCTGGCGGGCTGATTGGTGCTCTTTTAGCGATACCTTTAGGCCCGAGGTGGCTTTCAGGCAGCATTCTCAGACGCCAGTTTGATCGTTGGTTTGGCATGAATTGGGCCCTCTGCGTTTTATTTTTACTATTTCCCTGGGCCCAAATTTACCCACAAAGCTCATGGTTGGGGATGGGCGCCTGGAGTAACCAGGCGTTTATTGGCGCCGATTGGGGGCTCTTGGTACTGAATCCTGCCCTGCAAGAGATGTTGATTACAGCCATTTGTTGGTTAGGAACAGGTCTTTTGTTTTCATTAGGCATCAATCAGAAAGCGCCCCTTTGGCGTTTGTTGAATATCCTGCTATTTATTTCAGTGGTAATTAAAACGATATTTACCGCATTACAGTTTGGGTTTGAGTTTGGTTTTTCATGGCTCACCGCAGGCTCAGTCTGGGGAATGATTATTGGCGCGGTAGGGTTAAAGTTCGGCCTACGTTTAGCAACAAAAATCCGCTATTCAATTGCGCTGGCATGCTTGTTACTCGTTATTTTTGCGGTAAATTGGTTGCCACATAATCCGTATTTCGTTTTAACTTTAAGAGCCTGGCATCAAGGACGCTTGTTGCATTTTAATGATCTAATGCAATGGGTTTCATGGCTCTGGCTGCCCTTTGCTTTATTGTGGCTAAACCTTAGTAATAAGTCTATTTTCCAGAAATAACTAATTTTAGATAGCGATATAATTTTTTATGTATTTTCAACACCATCTTTTCTTTTGTTTAAATGAACGTAGTAATGGCGAAAATTGCTGTGCGCAACATGGCGCGCAAAGTTTATTTGACTTTGCTAAAAGGCGAATCAAAGAATTAGGCCTTGCTGGTGCAGGGCAGGTGCGCGTAAATAAAGCGGGATGCCTAGATCGATGTGATGAGGGGCCGGTTCTGGTTATCTATCCAGCAGGGGTTTGGTATACCGTTATCGATACCAATGATATTGAAGAAATTATTCAAACTCACCTCATTCAGGGTCAAATAGTAGACCGCCTCCAACTCGCTTAAGATAAACCTCATTCGCATGAATCGTCGTACACAAGTCATTACTATCTCAGGTTTGGTGGGTTTAATCCAAATATCGATTGACTATCCTGAAGAATTTACCCGTGACCCCAATTTTGTAGTGCGTGGATTAGCCCTTATCGCCCACCCACATCCTTTGATGGGGGGTACTATGGATAACAAGGTTACGCAAACTTTAGCGCGAACATTCAATCAATTAGGCTATATTTCTGTGCGCCCCAACTTTCGTGGCGTAGGCGAATCAGCAGGTATACATGATGCGGGCAGTGGTGAACTAGATGATTTAGATTTGGTTGTGCAATGGATGCGTGAGCCTGCCAGCTGGCAAGCTTTAGGCCTTGAGATTAAGCAGATTGAAAAATTACCTTTGGTATTGGCCGGCTTTTCCTTTGGTAGTTTTGTCTGTAGTCACTTATGCGAGCGCTTAGTTCAAGCAGGTCAAGCAGTTGAGCGACTAGTGATGGTGGGCTCGGCGGCAGGAAAGTGGGAGTTGGCACTGGTACCAGCTAGCACGATTTTAATTCACGGTGAGCTCGACGAAACCATTCCATTAAAAGCTGTGTTTGATTGGGCTAAGCCACAAGAGTTGATTGTCCAGGTAGTTCCCGGAGCAGATCATTTTTTTCATCGACGCTTACATTGCATACGCAATATTATTCTCGGCGAGTGGCTTGGCCAGGCTGCTTGGACACAATAATTTATATTTTAATAAAGGGGTTGTAGTGGAAGAGAAATCACTGATTGAATATCCATCCATTTTTCCGATAAAAGTGATGGGCAAAGCGAACCCGGAATTTTTGCCAGCGATTGTTCATATTGCCCAGCAATTCGATCCTATTTTTAACGTTGGCTTAATAGAGCAACGTCCATCGAAAGATGGTAATTATTTAGGTTTAACTTTGCCCATCAATGCGACTAGCCGAGAGCAACTCGATGAAATTTATCGAACACTCTCAACCCATCCTTTGGTTAGTATGGTGCTCTAGTTGCTTCCCTAACAATGAATAATCCCGCCACTATTTTGGTTAAGCAATTAGGTTTAGTCAACTATGTGACAACCTATGAAGCAATGCGCCAATTTACGCAAACGCGGGATAAAAATACCCCTGATGAAATTTGGGTGCTCGAGCATCCACCTGTATATACCCTGGGTTTAGCGGGAGATGCAAGCCATCTACTAGAGCCTAGCCAAACTATACCCCTGGTGCAAGTCGATCGCGGTGGTCAAATTACTTATCACGGACCAGGTCAGCTAGTTGTTTATCTATTGCTCGATTTAAAGCGTAAGTCATTGCTGGTGAAGCAATTGGTTCACCATATCGAACAGGCCCTCATTAATACTTTAGCCGACTATGGTTTTCAAGCAGAAAGGCACAAGGGGGCACCTGGAATTTATTTGGCAAAGCAAGCAAAACTTTCACCAACTTGGGTGGGCGCCAAAATTGGTGCTCTGGGCCTTAAAGTATCTCGCCAAGCCTCCTATCATGGGTTAGCCTTAAATGTAGCCATGGATTTAAGCCCATTTACGCAAATCAATCCTTGCGGCTTTAAGGGTTTAAAAACAGTTGATATGCAAACCCTTGGGATCGAGGACAATATAGACATCGTCGGACAGCACGTGGTTACTCACCTGCTACAACTTTTGCAAAATAGAAATTGATTTTAAGTATGGCCATCAACAAAACCGAATCCAATCTTCCTTACGACCCCACGCGTAAACAAAAGTCTGCTGAAAAAACGGCACGGATCCCAATTAAGATTGTTCCCTTAGAACAGATTTTAAAAAAACCCGACTGGATTCGTGTTAAAGCGGCCTCTGATAATTCCCGTTTTGCTGAAATAAAAACGATTCTACGGGCCAACCAATTGGTCACAGTATGCGAAGAAGCGAGCTGCCCAAATATCGGGGAGTGTTTTGGTAAAGGGACAGCAACCTTCATGATCATGGGTGATAAATGTACCCGCCGTTGTCCATTTTGTGACGTTGGTCATGGCCGACCTGATCCACTTGATCTCGCCGAGCCTTTAAATTTAGCCCGTACTATCGCAGCATTACGCTTAAGTTATGTGGTTATTACCAGTGTAGATCGTGATGATTTACGCGATGGCGGGGCGCAGCATTTTGTCGACTGTATTGTGCAAACCCGCACACTTTCACCAACTACACGGATTGAAGTTTTGGTACCCGATTTTCGTGGCCGCTTAGAAAAAGCTTTAGATGTTTTCTCTGCTCATACAAGTAACGGCTTACCCGATGTCATGAACCATAATTTAGAAACCGTACCAAGGCTTTATAAAGAAGCGCGCCCCGGCGCTGACTATGCGCACTCTCTTAAACTATTGGCCGACTTTAAACACCGCTTTCCAGCAGTAGCCACGAAGAGTGGGTTGATGGTTGGGTTGGGTGAGACCGATGACGAAATTTTAGCGGTGATGAGAGATATGCGTGCACATCAAATTGATATGCTCACCCTGGGGCAGTATTTGGCCCCATCTTCACATCATCTGCCAGTGCGGCGTTATGTGCATCCCACGGTATTTAAAGATTTTGAAGAAGCTGCTTATGAAATGGGGTTTAAGCATGCAGCTGTTGGCGCAATGGTTCGGTCTAGTTATCATGCCGATGAACAAGCATATGGGGCTGGGCTTGTCTAAGTTTTTAGTTTTGGTATTACAGGCGGGCTTGATCTTGAATTTATATGGGTGTAGTCCACCGTTCGATTGGCGCACAGTCCGAGTAGAACAACAAGCATACACAGCACTTTTTCCTGCCAAGCCGCAGCACCTCGAGCGTCAGTTGAGCTATAAGGGGGATACTCTAAAGCAAGCGCTTGAAGTAGCAAAAGTAGCTGACCAAATTTATTCTATTACGACAATTCAGGTGCCTCCTGCTATTGCTAGTAGTGCTGATGAATTAATGAAGCAATTACAGCAAGCAATTTTTACGCAAGCAAATGTAGATCCGGCAAGTGTTCTAGCGGTGAATAGTTTTTATCTAACCAGCGGCTCGCCAATGCGTTCACCTACAGCCGATTATTTTTTGCTGATGAAACCAGTAGATGGAGTAGAGCGGATGATGCGCGTGCGCTGGATAATGCGCAGTATTCCGGGCTTAGGGCTTTATATTTATCAACTATCCTTACTCAAGCCTGCACCAAAAAATAGTGGGCCATTAAGCCAAGTTGAACTTCAAGCAAATTTAAGTGATGACAATAACGCACCTTTTTTTACTGATTTTCATCCAGACTAAAATTAGTTCATCATCCCATTAATAGGCTTACTTAAAGCACTCGCTTCCAGAAGGTGCGCGCGCTTTACTCGGGTTGAGGTAGCGCCCTCAAGATCAGCAATCGTACGGGCAATTTTCAGTAAGCGATGCATACCCCTACCCGACAAATTAAGACCTTTCCATACTGCGTATAAATCATGTTCATCAGCCGCATCAATTTCTACCCAGTTTTTTATTTCCTGGTCATTTAAGGCATGATTCAGTTTTCCTTGGCGATTTATTTGCAGCGCCCATGCATTAGCGATGCGGGTTGCCACTTGGTTTGAATTAGCGCTAGCGGTTGTGGTCAATTGGGTTTGAAAAAATAACTCGTGCGGTACAGGTGTAATCATCATTTTGATATCAATGCGATCAAGAAGCGGACCAGAGATTTTATTTTGATAACGTAATCTTTGCGTAGCCGAACAAATACAAACCTTCTCGGGATGGCCAAAGTAACCGCAGGGACATAAATTCATCGCCGCCACAAGCATGAAGTTACAGGGAAAGTGACTAGAAAGATGCGCGCGAGTAATTGTTACTACACGATTTTGCAAGGGTTCGCGTAAGGCCTCGAGCGTCTGCCGAGCAAACTGCGGTAACTCATCTAAAAAAAGAACACCTTGGTGAGCCAAGGTAATTGCGCCTGGCAATGGGTGCGCTCCGCCGCCCACGAGCGCTGCAGTGGTAATGCTATGGTGAGGATGCTGCCAGGGGCGTAAGCGCGATAAATCCGCTGTTGCTAGAGCACGATGATGACGCGCCCCTCTTAGGCTATGTAGGGCAGCAACCTCGAGGGCTTCATCGAGCGTTAATTTCGGCAGTAATTGCGGCAAGCATTTGGCTAACATCGATTTTCCGCAACCTGGAGGGCCTGCCAACAAGAGCGAATGAAAGCCGGCGGCAGCAATTTCAAGGCCACGTTTAGCGATCAACTGTCCTTGAATATGGGCGATATCGTGGTCGCTTGTCTCCTTTAAATCAGCCGTCAGTTTCTTGGCATGGTTGCTTAGTCTTTCAAGCTGAATTCGGCCACACAGAAAATCGCAAACCTGTGCTAAACAATTGGCCCCCAAAACACTCAGATCAGGAATGATGCTAGTGACACTGCAATTTTCTTGCGGAATAATAAAGCGACGTAAAGATTTTTCTTTACGCATTGCCATAGCAATTGCCAAGCAGCCACTAAAGGGTCGCAATTCACCGGACAAAGAAAGTTCGCCAGCAAATTCATATTGATCTAATTGATTGCAAGGCAGTTGCGCACTAGCAGCCAAAATTCCTAGCGCTATAGCTAGGTCAAAACGTCCAGAATATTTTGGTAAATCGGCCGGCGCTAAATTAACAGTAATGCGTCGGTTGGGAAATTCATAGCCACTTTGGATGATCGCGGCCCGCACCCGATCTTTACTTTCTCTAACCCCTGTATCGGCTAAGCCAACGATGGTAAAGGAAGGCAAGCCATTGGTAAGGTGAACTTCAACGCGCACCTGTGGAGCATCGAGACCACTAAGACCCCGACTAAAAATCACTGCAAGCGGCAATTACGAGCGCAGCTTTTCTATTTCAGCTACTTTGGCTTCTAGTGCTGTGAGTTTCTCACGGGTTTTAGCAAGTACTTTAGCTTGCAAATCAAATTCATCACGCGTGACCAAGTCTAATTTTTGAAAACCTTGCGTCATCATCGTGCGTACATTTTTTTCTAAATCTTTGGCTGGCGAGTTACGAATCGCTTCGCCAACTTTATTTTGCATTTCAGTTGCAACACGCTGCATTTGTTCCAGAATTTCGTTGGGTTTTTGCATAAAAAGACCGATTTAAAGGTGTGCACAGCTAAAGGAATAGAACTTATTTTAAGACTGATTGATCTCCACCTTGCTGAAATGGCAATTTGCAGTACTTTTGCACCAAAATAGTGCAAAAGTACTGCATGATTTTGGGGCGCATGCCCAAATGCAGGGAAAAACAAGCAAAAAAGCGTGTTGCCCAGAGCGATCATTGACCTCAGCTAGAAGTGCAAGTTTTTTAATTTTTTAATCTGAATAAGGAGTTGGAATGAAAACTTTTCATAAATCGACTATCGCTTTAGCCGTTGTGGGGCTCTTAAGTACAAATGCATTTGCCCAAAATGCCGCCTCACCAAACCCAAATCCATTGCCCGCAGAACCTGCTGGTGCTATTAGTGGACCGGATACTAGCCCAATAACTGCCAACGTTACCGTAGCCAATAATTACATTTATCGAGGTATTACCCAATCCAACTTCAATCCCGCAATACAGGGTGGTTTTGATTATGCGCATTCCAGTGGCTTCTATATTGGTAACTGGAACTCATCAATTAGTTGGATTTCAGATGCTGCTTCCAATGGCGGTACTGGTGCTAATTCCTCAAGTCTAGCTG
>CAIXDG010000206.1 GCA_903918115.1 uncultured beta proteobacterium | reverse complement strand
GGCATCGAAATGACGCATATTCCTTATAAGGGAACTGGGCCAGCATTGACTGATCTTTTAGCGGGGCGACTACAGGCTTTTTCTGCAGGTACACCAGCATTACTTCAGCATATCCGCTCGGGTAAATTACGCGCAATTGCAACTGGTACTCCCGCACGCATTCCGTCCTTGCCAAATATTCCCACAGTTTCTGAATCAGGTTATAAGGGATTTGAATCGGTACAGTGGTACGGTTTATTAGTTCCCGCTCAAACTCCTGAAAATATTATTAAACGTTTACAAGAAGAATCTTTTAAGGCTTTACGAACCCCCAACGTAGCAGAGCGTTTTGCGAGTGAAGATGCTTTGATTGGAGGCGGTCCTGCAGCGGAGTTTGCGGCCTTGATCACGCAACAGCAACGTGTTTGGAAAGACGTTGTTATAAAAGCGAATATTCGAGTGGATTAAAATCAAACGTATTAACCGTTAGTTTGTTTTTTTATGTGTGATAAGAGCTTTCATTTTTTAAAATTTTGTAAAGAATAGTTAAAGTGTAATGGCAAGAATTAGTTATGTGAATGAAATATCTCATCCCGAATTACAAGAAGTAATTCAGGTAATTCGAGAGCAGCGCCGGGGTAAATTAATACCTGTTTACGGTTTACTGTTACATAGTCCTGAAGTAGCAAAGACTTGGATGGAACTCCTAAACGCGGTGCGCTGGAAAACAACCCTCAGCTCCAGAATCAGAGAGATAGCTATTATAAGAGTAGCCGTCTTAAATCATTGCAGGTATGTAATTGATGTTCATCTCGCCAACTTTGCAAAACAAGATGGACTAACTGATGAAGAGTGCCTAGCACTTTTGCAAACGAAAGTAACTAATGATGTTTTTAGTGAAAGTGATTTAGCCATTATTCATTACGTAGATACATTAACGATGACTGCAAATGTAGAGGAGGCAGTGTTTAAAAAAGTGAAGGAGTGGATGAATGAGCGTGAAATCGTCGAAATTTCAGTTCTAGTTGGAACCTATAATATGCACACGCGAGTATTTAATGCCTTACAAATAGACCCTGAGGATTCTAAATAATGCCAAGACGGACGCATTTGGTCATTGAAAATGACGTATTTACTCGGGTTTTAGAAATCATCTTAGATCCAACTTGTCCCCAAGAGAAGGTTGATGCCTTTGCTGATTTTTTTGCCCATGACGCCCCGAATTTTTTGGATTTTGCAAAGAATCTAAGAAATACCTGTAAGAACTTAGGCGAATGCCAGATGACTTTTGTGGATTCACAAGACGAGCTACAGGCCGCTTTAAAAGATGCGGACGCTGCGATCATTGAGTCCTTATCATTTGGACGCGCCGAAATTGCATGCGCTCCTCGTCTTCGTGCGGTGCAAAAATACGGCTATATCACGAAAAATATTGACTTGATGGCCTGTTCGAACGCACAAATCAAGGTGCTAACACTCCGCCGAAGAGCCAATATAGCATGCGCTGAGCAGGCTATGATGATGATTTTAGCTTTGGCTAAACGCTTGCCTGAGTTAAATGGCTTAACTACCGTCAAGCGGTTAGAGAGTGCCGGCTTTAAACCAAAGGCGTTTGATAAGCGTTACACCCCAAGTGGGAATTGGGCTAGAGTTAGCGGGATTACTTGCTTATATGGATCTGTAATAGGTATTATTGGTATGGGTGAGATTGGCCAAGAGATAGCAAAGCGCGCTCGCGCTTTTGATATGCAGGTTATTTATACGCAGCGCACGCCTCTTGATCCACAAACCGAAAAAGATCTCGGACTCACATTTTATGATTTAGATAGTTTGTTAGCCATATCAGATTGGTTAGTTCCTCAGTTACCATCTTCGCCAAGTACGGAGAACTTATTAGATCACCAGGCATTTACAAAAATGAAAAAAGGCGTTCGGCTGGTGAATGTTTCTCGAGCTCAATGTATGGATAGGTCCGCTGTAATTGCTGCGCTTAAAACTGGTATTTTGGGTGGATTTGCCTTAGATACGCTCTGGAAGGAGCCCGGTTCAGATGATG
>CAIXDG010000205.1 GCA_903918115.1 uncultured beta proteobacterium | reverse complement strand
GACTTTGTGTATTTTTTTCATGAATAAATTATCCGCTACTAAGCCTTTCTCCCCTAAGCCACTGAATCCTTTCATGCTTTTATTGGGCGGGATTTTTTTTGCTTGTATGAGTCTGAGTTCTGCCGTGCAAGCGCAAGACCTTAAAGGCTCTGCCGAAGCTGGTAAAGCTAAAGTATGGCTGTGTTCAGGCTGTCACTCAATTCCTGATTACCGTGCCGATTACCCCTTGGTCTATCACGTGCCCAAAATAGGGGGGCAAAATTCGGCTTATATTGCTAGTTCTTTGCAGGCCTATAAAAAAGGTGAGCGGAAACATCCCACCATGCGCGCCATCTCTGCTAGCTTGTCTGATCAGGATATGGTCGATATTGGCGAATACTATGCCGCACAAAATAGTAGTTCCCCAATGAATTCCTTGAAGTAATTTTGGTTTAAAGGTTTGTTTATGAAATTTATAGCTATTTACCTCCTTCTTCTTGCAAGCATTGGCTTAGCGTCTGCGGCTGATATTGAGAGTGGTAAAAAATTAGTTGCTGAACGCAATTGCGCTTCTTGTCACGGCGCTGATTACTTCAGCTCGATTGCGCCTACTTATCCTAGGCTAGCAGGGCAGCATGAAGACTATTTATATTACGCTTTACGCTCATACCAAGTTGAGACGAATGCTAACTATGGGCGTAAAAATGCTGTGATGGGCTCTCAGGCCAAAGGATTGACAGACCCACAAATACGGAATATTGCTGCTTATCTAGCTTCCTTGCCGGGTCCTCTCGTCGTAAAAAAATAACCGGTCTGGCAGGCCTTATTTTTGGGCTGACACAAACTCTTTTAGCGACTAGCCACCAAGCCTTGTGCTAAATGCGCGCGCATTGTCTTAGCGGCTAGGTCGCCATCGCGTTGCAAAATGGCCTTTAAGATGTCACGATGCTCCAGTAATGAATTCTGTAAGCGGCCTGTTTGATCCAAGGAATTACGTCGCTGGAGCTTAAGCACCTTACGTAAATCGGCAATGACTCCCGTCATCCATGGGTTGGCAGTAATTTCAAGTAAAAGGTCATGAAACCGCACGTTTATTTCAAAGAATTGCTCTAAATCACGATCGGCAGCAGCTTTTTCAAGCTTTAAATGCAAATCGTCTAAGCGATTGAGGTCACTTTCACTGGCTTTAAGGGCGGCGGTTTTGGCAGCCTCACCCTCTAACAGCGAAAGAACAGTAAAGATTTGGGCTAAATCGGTCTGATTTACCTCGGTTACATAGGCGCCGCGGCGTAACTTCATGGTTATTAATCCCTCAGCCGCCAGTACCTTAATGGCTTCCCGCATGGGCGTGCGGCTAATTCCATACTGTTCCGCCAGGCTTTGTTCATCTAGCCAGCTGCCTGGGGCAAAGTCGTGGGCGAAGATCTGACCCCTTAGTCGCTCAGCAACTTCCTCATATAAGGGCCTTGAATTCATTTTTGTATTCATAATTATGTATACAATAGCTAGACATTGCCGCATTTGTCAAGCACAATTGCTGTATTAGTTGCTTTAATCAAAAAAAGGCTAAATAGGAGCCATTAATGAGTAAAGATCGAAAACCATCAAAACCCGACATTCCTGCTTGGCCTGAACCGGCTAAAAGTAACCTAGATGATTGGCAAAAGCAGGCTGAAAAGTCGGCGCCTGCGGGAAAGGTCGATCAACTGGGGTGGCAAACCCCCGATGGAATTCACATTAAGGCCCTCTATACCGCTGCCGACACGCGCGATCTGCCGTTTACCAATTCATTGCCGGGTTTTGAACCTTTTATACGCGGACCCCAAGCCACGATGTACTCGGTGCGACCATGGACGATTCGCCAATACGCGGGCTTTTCAACGGCTGAAGAATCGAATGCTTTTTATCGCAAGGCGCTAGCTGCCGGTGGTCAGGGTGTATCGGTAGCATTTGATTTGGCCACGCATCGTGGTTATGACTCCGATCATCCTCGCGTAACTGGTGATGTCGGCAAAGCTGGGGTAGCAATTGATTCAGTTGAAGACATGAATATTTTATTCGCAGGAATTCCACTGGATAAAGTTTCTGTGTCGATGACGATGAATGGCGCTGTACTACCTATTTTGGCGGGCTACATAGTTGCTGGTGAAGAGCAGGGCGTAAGTCAAGCGGAGTTATCGGGCACGATTCAAAACGATATTTTAAAAGAGTTCATGGTGCGTAATACCTATATCTATCCGCCTGAGCCATCGATGCGCATTATTGGCGACATTATTGAGTACACCACTTTGCATATGCCGAAATTTAATTCGATTTCTATTTCGGGCTATCACATGCAGGAGGCGGGGGCCAATCAAGTTCTAGAGTTGGCCTTTACTTTGGCTGATGGTAAAGAGTATGTGAAAACTGCGTTAGCTAAAGGCCTTGATGTGGATGGTTTTGCTGGTCGCTTATCGTTCTTTTTTGCTATTGGCATGAACTTTTATTTAGAGGTGGCCAAGTTAAGGGCGGCGCGCTTATTGTGGTGGCGCATGATGAAAGAATTTAATCCTAAAAATCAAAAGTCATTAATGCTCCGCACGCATTGCCAGACTTCAGGTTGGTCGTTAACCGAGCAAGATCCCTACAACAATGTGGTACGCACTACGGTTGAAGCGATGGCAGCAATTTTTGGTGGTACCCAATCCTTACATACCAACTCATTTGATGAAGCCATTGCCTTACCGTCGGCAACCTCGAGCCGGATTGCGCGTAATACGCAACTCATTTTGCAGGAAGAAACGCATATCAGTAATGTCATCGATCCTTGGGCCGGATCTTATTTAATGGAAAGTTTGACGCAAGAAATGGCTGATAAGGCCTGGGAGATTATTCTAGAGGTGGATGCACTCGGTGGAATGACTAAAGCGGTTGAGAGTGGTTGGGCAAAACTGAAAATTGAAGCCGCAGCTGCCGAGAAACAAGCCAAAATAGATTCAGGTGCTGATGTGATTGTAGGGGTTAATAAATATCAGCTGCCTGAAGAAGACTTAGTTGATGTTTTGATTATTGATAACGATAAAGTTCGTAATAATCAAATTGAGCGCTTAAAAAGCGTAAAAGCCAAACGTGATAATGCCAAGGTTGCATTGGCATTGGCTGCATTAACTAAGGCGGCTGAAGAAAAGTCAGGGAATTTATTGGCTTTAGCGGTTGATGCAGTGCGCTTACGCGCTACTGTTGGTGAAGTTTCTGATGCTTTAGAACAAGTTTACGGGCGCCATCGCGCCGATACGCAAAAGGTGACCGGAGTGTATGCAGCTGCTTACGACTCAGCCGAGGGCTGGGATAAACTAAAAGTTGAAATTAATCAATTTGCGAAAGACGTGGGGCGAAGACCCCGCGTCATGATTGCTAAGCTCGGGCAAGATGGCCATGATCGCGGCGCTAAAGTGGTAGCCACGGCCTTTGCCGATTTAGGCTTCGATGTTGATATTGGTCCTTTATTTCAAACTCCTGAAGAATGCGCCCGGCAAGCAATTGAGAATGATGTGCATGCCTTAGGCATTTCAACTTTAGCGGCGGGTCATAAAACCTTGGTGCCTGCCATTATTGAGGAACTAAAAAGACTTGGCGGTGGCGACATCATTGTGTTTGTAGGCGGAGTCATTCCGAAGCAAGATTATGAATTTTTGTATGAAGCCGGCGTGAAGGGCATCTATGGGCCAGGCACGCCAATACCGGCATCAGCCAAAGACATACTTGAGCAAATTCGGCAGAGCTTAACTTAAGACGCCATGCCTTCTACTTCTTCGCTGCTGGCTGCCGATCAAGCTTTAGTCGACGCTATTATTGCGCCGCCAAGTGCTGCGCAGCGTCGTGCTCTCGCTAAAACGATTACCTTATTGGAATCGACTCGAGTTGATCATCGCGCGCGGGCTGACGACATTTTAAATACCTTGTTACCGCACACGGGTCGCTCATTTCGCCTAGGTATTTCAGGTGTTCCTGGCGTAGGAAAGTCGACCTTAATTGAAACTCTGGGCTTATATCTTATTGAGCAGGGTCACCGCGTAGCTGTTTTAGCAATTGATCCTTCGTCGAGTTTATCGGGCGGATCGATCTTGGGTGATAAAACTCGCATGGAAAAATTATCGGTCCATGAACAGGCTTTTATTCGTCCTAGT
>CAIXDG010000204.1 GCA_903918115.1 uncultured beta proteobacterium | reverse complement strand
GAAGTGGGCGCATCAATAGAGTCAATTAATGCTGCAATGCGCTGAATATTACTCGCGTAATCGGTTACAACAATGGTGTTATTACCTGGATAAGCGTTAATCGTATTGTTTGGTGAAACTAAAGGTCGCAATACAGGCAATAAATTATTGGCAGATTCATAGTTCAATTTAAAAACCCGAGTAATGATTTGATCACCCTCTTGCTTGGTCTTTCCTGTTGAAACCGAAGTGCTTACTAATTTTGCATCGGCTTGGGTAACAACCCGATATACCCCATTAACTTCAACCAAAGCAAAGCCTGCAGTGCGAAGCGCAGTCGAAAAAGAATCTAAAGCCTTGGCTTTGCTGACTGGCTTATTGCTGATGAGATTAATCGTACCCTTAACTTGAGGGTCAACTAAAATGGTCTGACCAGTAGCCTTAGCGACAACACTTGCGACTGAGTCTATGTCAGCGTTCATGAAAGATAAAGTGACGGTACCAACTTCACTATTACTCGCTACGCTAGGGGTCGTTTGCGCCATTACCATCGCTGGCGCCAAAACAAAATCACCCATTAAGCAACACAATAGAAATTGTAAGCAGGCTTTACGTAAACTATTACGCGAAAAAAATGCATGGCGCGCCCTATCACTCGCGCCCTTAAGGGTCAGCTGAGTTTGCTTCGCTAACTGAATTTGCTGGGTTAATTTCCTAAACTGCATCCGTCTTCTATTCCGCTATTCATCGCCATTTAATATTGCATGCGGTAAATGTCACCGTCTTTTTTGCCTAATAACGACAATAATCCAATCAACGATTCTTCAGCCTCAGCTGAGGCTGAAGCAGCGCCAAAAAAATGTAAGCCTGAACTTGTTCCAACCCCTACACTGCCTTTACCGTTTAATAACAAAGGCCCCACTGTAGTGGTGAGGTTAAATACTGTACCAGTTTGTGCCAAATTAACCTGCATTTCATAGCTACCTAAGGGTTTTACCGGACTAATTGGGCTACTTAGGCTGCTCATCATAATGCGAATTGCTCCCCCTGTCTCCTGGCCTATTTTAAGCTCTGTCCAGCGAGCAGATAACTGCCCGCGGGGCCGAAGCGTACTCCATGGATTGCCTAAACCCTCTAAGATCGTGGCGGGCAAGCTAATTTCACCACTAGCAATGACTGCCTGCCCTAATTTCAAACGGATTTGTAGTGGTTGATCGAGCGCCGAAAAGCCGAGGGCTAAACCACATTCCCCTTTTAATAGACTGCACTGAGTGGTCCAATGGAAGCGCTCAGTTAAGGCGCTTGCTTCGCGGCAGCCGCCGCCGACTAAATTTGGTTCTGCAAATCCCAGCGCTGCACTCCCTTGCCAAATTGTGCCGATCGGTTGGTGCAAAGTGACCCGACAGGCTGTCTGACTGCTAACTAAACTAGTAAGCCAGCTCGCTGGAAGTTGATTGACGATAACGAGCAATACGGTAGATAACAAAGCAAGCCACAACAACTTTGGCAAGTGTCGGCGCCCTGCATCAAGCCTTATTTTCATTTGGATAAAACGCCGTCAAGCAAGGAAACATTACTGGAATAACTGGAGGCGCTCGTTTGCACCAAACTTGCGCTTAAATTGACGATTGCAGTCGAAGGTGTGGCGACCAGCTCGATTCTTTCTGGATATAAGCGCCAAACTATGCGTAACTCTTCTAGCACATCGACTATCACTGCAAACATCACATCGCTAGCCTGCAATTCAATCCGCGGCGGATTTTCTACTCCCAAGCGTAGAACGCTAGGCTTTAGCCCTCGCGCTATTAATACATTGCGAATTTTTTGTAACTCAGCCTCATCTACTAAAACGACTGTATCGAGTTGCAAAGGTTTGCCTTTAGATAGCTTAATTAAATTTTCTAATTGGGCCCACTGCGCAGGGCGTAAAGACATCTGCCCTTCCAAGCGTTGGACATAAGGCGCAGCCCAAAATTGCATGAAAGCCCAAAGAACGCCAAAAATACATATCGTCACCAATATTTTTTGTTTCCCACGTGCCAAATGCATCACGCTAGCAAAATCGAGTGTGCCACCCTCATGCGTGGCTTTAGTCTGTCTTAATGTAGTAAGCGCTGCCTGCATAGATCCAGCCCATTGATTTAAGGTAGTCCTGATCTTTTTCAACTGGTCTTTGAATGTGAAAGGGGTCATCAATTTGACTCCTTGATGCTGTTACCTAATCCTGCATAAGGCTCTAAACGAAAGCGATCATTACCTAATTCACTCACCATCATTCCCAATAATTGCGCTTTGCCAATGATCTCACTAGCACTTATAGGGCTTGCACTAGGCTTAAATTCAAAGTCGATGTGAAAGCCATCGTAAGTAATTTTTTGCAATGTCTCTTTCCCTAGGGCAACTTTTAATTGCTGTAATTTTGCTGCCATTGGCAAAAAATCAGCGTCGGTACTTAATCCTTTTCTGCGCTCCTCTTGCGTTAACTGTTTAACTAACGTGGTGACTACAGAGTCTGTCGTTTTATTTTGTGCTAGCAGTGCAACTGAAGTTGGAGATAGAAATTGTGTGGCAGTCATTTCCAAATTTCGCCCCCAACGCCAATAATCAACGGCAAGCCAAGCAGCATTCAAACTAAAGCCAATCAAAATACTACTGATGGCATAAACCGCCCAACGTGAAGGCGTTAACCATAGATCACGATCAGTCCAAGATTGATAGACGTTAGAGAGGCCACTTAATCCCTTGGTTTGTGCAGCTTGCCAACGCGCATTTAATTTCAAGGGAGTTTTACGCGTGTTAGGTGCTGCTAGCATTAAATTGAGACTCGCTGCCGCTATATCGGTGCGGCGACTAAAGGCAATTGCACTGGGCGCTAACCAATCCCAAGACCATTCAACCGGCGTAACTGAGCCCATCGTACTGGGTAAATTTGCGCTCGACAATTGATCGTCTACCACCTGTTCAACCCAGGCTAACCCAACTTGCTCACTTTTACGCCAAGTAAAAATTATTTCATTGTCATTATTTTTGTAAGCCAGACTGGGAATGGTAATTTCTTGCGCAGCATTGACTAATGAAGAGTCACCCTCTTTGATATAAGACAAGACTAAGCAATCGGGAATAAAACGCATCCGCGGCGCAAGTAAGGTAGCAAGTTGTTGGTTAAGCCAATAAAACCAAGCCCGATCAATAATGGCCAAGGTTCTTTGTGAGCCAATTTGGCCGGGTAGCGGCGGTAAGGCATGGACAAGGACTCCATCAGTTCCTGCTAATAAGTATTCCTCAACTAAGCTAGGCAATACTTGTTGTAATTTTTTCGCTTTCACCAAAGGAACTTTAGTTTCTATTAAACGCACATCGAGCGTTGGAATTAATACCAACACTTCATCCGCGTAGGGCATCGATTCCGGACTACCAACACCATGTTGTCCCGGTACAGTATCTTCAGCAGTTTCTTGTGCCGGGTTTTCGCATAGATACCAAGCAAATTGATCAGCGCGAGAACTTTCAGCCACCTTGCTAGTCGCACTAGAAAATGGTTTTGGAGGGCAATGAATAATTAATAAACTCATTCCGGCAATATCCTGACTGCTTTATTCCACATCACTTGGGTAAAAGTTCCACTAGGTAATGGTGTTGGCGAACGCTGTATTAAGGCTGAGTTCACAAATATACCGCTTCCAAGACGAATTTCTGATCTAGCTAGCCAAAACTGGGACTTTACATTGACTAAGGACCCGTCAACAGTCACGCTAGAACCAGCACCAGCTCGGGTTAAAAGAGTGGCAATTTCATCCAAGGCCTTCACCGGTGCGCCCGTACGGTACTGGACGATATTATTTGCTGCACTGCGAGATAAGCCTGCAAAAGCAGCCATTAATACCTCAGCAGTGGCCGTATTGACGTTAACAGCAGTATTAATCGGTAAAACTGCCGCATGAGGGCGTAGTTTTTCAATCAAGGCGGGAGTGTAGCCAGGCAAATTAGCTAGCCCATCAAGATCAACCAAAGGAATTTGATTCTGTAGAACAGTTTGGGCAGTTTGCTGGGCTAAATTAGCATCGAGTCCTAAGGCACTTAATAGTCGCCCATAAGCTGCTACACCACCCGCATTAATCCCTTGAAATTGGTTAGTCCATAAATTCGTTAAATTGAATAATCCCTGTGCATCAGTCAGTCTGCCTTGTACGGT
>CAIXDG010000203.1 GCA_903918115.1 uncultured beta proteobacterium | reverse complement strand
ATAACGAGGTTTTCTGGGGAAAACGCGTTGGGCAGCATTCGTGGCAGTTCCCGCAGGGTGGGATTCAGCATGGCGAGAGCCCTGAGCAGGCCATGTACCGCGAATTGCATGAGGAAGTTGGCTTGCTGCCAGAACATGTCCAAATTATTGGACGGACTAGGGATTGGCTTCGTTATGACGTCCCTGAGGAGTACTTGCGCCGTCAAAACTCAACCCGGATGCACCGCACGGCTTATCGAGGTCAAAAACAGATCTGGTTTCTACTCCGCCTAGTTGGCTTGGATAGCGATATTCAGTTGCGCGCTTCTGATCACCCAGAATTCGATGCCTGGCGCTGGGTGCCCTTTTGGATTCAGTTAGATGCCGTGATCGACTTCAAACGGGATGTTTATCAGTTGGCCCTTTCCGAACTCGCAAGATATCTTTCTCGAGGACTCCGCATGCAACAGCTTGCATGGGGTAGCCCGCTGGATTTATTTCAATCGTTTTATGCGAGCAATGAAGAGCAAGGTAATTCAACCCCAAAATCGGATAAAAACACATGAATGCTTTATTCCGCAAAATTAGCGCCTATGCGATTGGCATCTCATTACTCAGCGCCATCATTTCTTGCACTGGCGACCCAATGCAAAGTGGTTTGGACCCATTTGCCCCATCAGTATTCAAAGAGGGCACTACAGCGATGCCCTTAAATCCACCCAATAAAGACACGCTTGTACCCTTTTACGTTTCTCAACACACCATCTTTAAATTTGCAGTGGATACAAAATCCATTTTGATCGGCGCCGATGGAGTAACGCGCTACATAGTAGTCATGACCAATCCCAATGGTGACCAACAGGCACAATATGAAGGAATTCGTTGCGATTCATTTCAATGGCGTCTTTACGGCACATTCGAAAACGGCTCTTGGAGAGAAAATCCCTTATCCACTTGGCGCACCATTCAAAGTAATGTGCCCAACCGCTACCAAGCAGCCTTGGCACAAGGGGCATTTTGCGATTTCACTTCACAGGAAAAAAGTATTAATAAGGTGCTTCAATCACTCAATCCTAGAGACTTTACTGGCGGCACCAAGCCATCCAATTCCTTTGGTCAGATTAATTGAATCTTAGTTTTTAAGCTGGAGTTAAGGAAGTACCGATTTTCTCGCCAGTTAAAAGACGAGTTAGCACATGAGGCTCATGCCCAGAAGCAATAATTGTTGTGGCTCCAGTCTGACAAGCTAGCTTCGCTGCCAAGACCTTAGTTAACATTCCACCCTTACTCAGTTCACTGCCAGCGCCCCCGGCCATTTTTTCTAAGGCGGGATCACCGGCGATAGCGTCTACCAAGAGTGTGGCTTCAGGATTTTGACGTGGGTCAGCAGTATATAAACCGCCCTGATCGGTCAAGATGACAAGCAAATCTGCATGAATTAAATTGGTCACTAAAGCAGCAAGACTATCGTTATCACCAAACTTAATCTCATCGGTAACAACGGTGTCATTCTCATTAATAATGGGAACAACACCCAACTTCAACAAGGTATCTAAAGTGGCTTTGGCATTGGCATTACGTTCTTCATTAGCCAAATCAGAGTTTGTCAGCAGAATTTGTGCGCTGCGCAAATTAAAACGCGCAAAACAGCTTTCATAAACCTGAACCAGTCCCATTTGTCCGACTGCAGCAGCGGCTTGAAGTTGATGAATTTCTTGCGGACGCTTTGTCCAACCCAAACGTTGCATGCCTTCAGCAATTGCCCCAGAGCTCACCATCAAAACCTCATGCCCAGCCGTCAATAGGGTCGCCATTTGTTCTGCCCATTTAGCAATGGCAGCGTGATCCAAGCCCTCACCGTTATTCGTAACCAGGCTAGATCCCACTTTGACAACGATCCGTTTTGTTTGTTTAGCGTTCATAGCAAAGAGCAAATTTAATCGGGTTTTTTATCTTCAGACTGATCTTGATAACGTGGATCAGCGGCACGTTCCTCAGCATCATCTCGATCTCGACGCACAGAATCCAAATAATCCTGCAAGGAATAACAAAGCTTATCGCAACCAAGCCCAGTTAAAGCGGAGATCTCAAAAACAGGACCCTTCCACTTGAACTTCTTTACAAAATCAGCAACTACTTTTTTGCGATCCTCTTCAGGAATCATATCCACTTTGTTCAGCACCAACCAGCGTGGCTTTTCAACCAAAGCTTCATCGTACTTACGCAACTCGTTAACGATGGCAATGGCATCAGCGACTGGGTCAACGTTTTCGTCAAACGGAGCCACGTCAACTAGATGCAAAAGTACACCCGTTCTTTGCAGATGGCGTAAGAAACGATGGCCTAAACCAGCACCTTCAGCGGCGCCCTCAATCAAGCCAGGAATATCTGCAATTACAAAGCTACGCTCGTTACCAACACGCACCACACCAAGATTGGGATGCAAAGTGGTAAATGGATAGTCAGCAATTTTCGGACGCGCATTAGAAACCGCTGTAATCAAGGTTGACTTGCCGGCATTGGGCATACCAAGCAAGCCCACATCAGCCAATACCTTTAGTTCCAATTTCAATTTACGGCGCTCACCCGGTTTACCGTTCGTCTTTTGACGTGGCGCTCTATTGGTGCTGCTCTTAAAGTGAATATTGCCCCAACCACCAACACCACCTTGTGCCAAGCAAAGACGCTCACCATGAGTAGTTAAATCGGCAATGGGTTCACCTGTGTCGTAGTCGGCAATAATCGTGCCGACCGGCATACGCAATTCAATATCGTCACCAGCGCGACCGTAACAATCAGCGCCGCGCCCAGGTTCACCATTTTTAGCGGTGTGTGTTTTGGCGTAACGGTAATCAATTAAGGTATTGATATTACGATCAGCAATAGCCCAGACGCTTCCGCCCT
>CAIXDG010000202.1 GCA_903918115.1 uncultured beta proteobacterium | reverse complement strand
CCATTACTTTGATCAACCGTTAAGCGAAAGACACCTGCATCATTTAGCCACGTGCGCGTAGCGTTAGCAAACATTTCATTTGGCAAGGCAATGTAAGCATTATAAAAATCTTTCTCGTAGCGCCCTTCACTCAAACGATAAACCAGCGACTTGCCGTCAAATGGCGCAGTCACGCTAATAGTTCCTACCTTCAACCAAACTGGCGAAATCGGCGTACGCGGATCGCCACTTCGCTTTACCGATACCAGCCAATCAGTAATTTGATCTGCTGGCCGAGTTGGAGAGCAGGCATTGAGGAAAGCTAAACTAACGCCAGTAAGAAGTATGAGCCCAACGCTGCGCAATGGCTGGAGAAATTGGCATGAAAATGACTGAAGTCGGTTAAATATCATTTCGGTGCCCCTCCAGTGCTTGCACCTTGCGTGCCATTGGTCGGTAAAATAATTTTTGCGGGTGAATCAGACCAGATTAAAGAACTCGGGCTTTGACTAATAATACGAGTGAGATCGTTTAATTGCGCGCTAGCTTGTTTAATATTCTCTACTGACAATGCAGTGTCGCCTTGAACTGATCCGAGCATTTGGCGCAGTGTAATTGCTGAAGCAATAATTTCCCGCATTAAGATGTGCAGTTCATCGCTATTAGTAACTTGATTGATTTTCGCAAGTAAGATATTTAAATCTTGCACCGATTGCACAATACCTGCATTCGCTTTACCATCGCCTGTCAAAATAGAATTCAGATTCGTTAGCAAACTATCAAACTTCCGTTGCGTCGAACCAAAGTCAGCCTGGTCAAGCTTCTGCATTAAACCCTGTAAGCCAGCTAGCAACTGTTCAGTTTGGCTTGGCAATGAAGGGATGACCGCATATTTAGGCGTCCAAGTATATGGCAGCATGGGATAATTTTTATAGTCCGGATAATAATCAAACTCGACATAATTCACCCCGGTAATACCCATACTTTTAATCCGTGCACGCAAATCAATCGCTACCAAGCTATTTACGTTATTCAGCAATTCATCTGGATCTCCTAAAATACGCATCCGGACGATGACATATTCTTTGCGATCATCTAATTTGATTTCATTTTCATAAACTCTGCCAGATAATAAAATTGCAGTTACTTGCCCCAGCTTCACGCCCCGAAATCGTACATCAGCACCCACATCTAAACCGGTTACCGATTTCTCGACATAGGTTTCAACCATGAAGGATTTTTTGAACAGCTGCCCCGAGCCAAAAATCAGAATAACTGCTACTAGAGCAGCTATTCCACCAAAAACAAATAGGCCTAAGCGAAAATAATTGGGATTGGAATTACTCATACCGCTTCCTTGCTCATAATACGATTAAAGAATTGATGCACACGCGGATCTGTACTTTGATCCCGTAATACTTTGGGGTCGCCTTCGGCAATGATACTTTTAGTTGCCCCATCTAACATAATCACACGATCGGCGATCGAATAAATACTAGCTAATTCATGCGAGACAATCACAAAGGTAATGCCAAGGTTTTTTGATAAATCCAAAATCGTCCGGTCTAAGTCGGCAGAAGTAATTGGGTCTAAACCAGCCGAGGGTTCATCTAAAAAGAGTATTTTAGGGTCCAAGGCCATCGCGCGAGCAATCGCTGCCCGCTTTTGCATGCCCCCACTAATTTCACTGGGCATATAGCTGGCAAACGGCAGTAGGCCTACTAAATCGAGTTTACAACGGGCTAATAAATCCATTTGTCGTTCGTCGAGGCTGGTGTACTCTTCCATAAATAATTTGACGTTATCCAGTAAATTCATCGAGCCGAATAAAGCGCCTTGTTGATACATCACCCCGAAACTCGTCATGATGCGCTGTAACTCTGCGCCATAAGCATGGGTAATGTCTTGTCCCTCGATCAAGACGTCGCCACCCATGGGACGATATAAACCAAACAGATTTTTAAGTAAGCTGGACTTACCGCACCCCGAACCGCCCAAAATAATAAAAATTTCACCAAAGTTCACGCTGAAATTGAGGTTTTGCAAAAGCACTCTGGTGCCATAGCCAATCGTCAGATTTTTTGCTTCGAGGGCTAGCATTAGAATCCCGTCCGATAAGAGATGTAAGCAAAAACACCATCAACCAACACAATTAAAACAATGCTACTAACTACTGCTGATGTGGCAGAAATGCCCACCGCTGCTGCACCATTGCCAGTTTGCATGCCCCGTAAGCAGCCCACACTAGAAACGACAGTGCCAAATAACAGGGACTTCATTAGGCCCGATAAGATATCTTCGGTGTCGACCATCGTGAGGGTATTGTTGTAAAAATTAATGAAGGGCACGCCATAGGCAGTCATCGTTATGGCCGAAGCCAAGATCGCCACAATATCGGCATAGAGGGTCAGAATCGGTGCCACTAAAATACCTGCCAGCACCCGGGGTATAACCAAAAACCGCACCGGGCTGAGGCCACCAGTAACTAGTGCATCAACCTCACTATTTACTGTCATCGTGCCAATTTCAGCAGCGAATGCTGCTGACGAGCGTCCTGCTAATAAGATGGCAGTAATTAAAGGGCCCAACTCACGAAATACGCCCAAAGATACTAAAGGACCGACAAAAGTCACTGCGCCAAACTTTTGCATGCCAATGGCTGATTGAAATGACAAAATAACGCCAATTAAAAAAGCCACCAAGCCAACAATCGGTAACGCCGCTAAACCTGCTTGAACCGCAGCATTAATAAAATCACCCCACCGCACTTGACGGGGATAGCGTAAAGACCAAACCAAATCGGCCGCCACATGACCACCAAAGGTAATTAATTGAATCGTGTCCTGCCAAAGCGCATAAGCCGCTTTACCAGCGGCCACAATTGGGCTTTGTGCTTGCACCACTTGCGGAGCTGGAAATAAATTGGTGATCGGGTCAAACTGTTTTAATAAGGGCTGATAACGTGCCGCTAAATTTGGCATGACAAACTCAGCCTTGGCATTCATTTGCGCTTCTTGCACATCAATTATGAAAGCAATTCCCGCTCCATCGAGCGACTCAATTTGGGCAGCATCCACTGCAAGGATTTTTTGCTTACTAGCGCCAGAGGCCAACCAAGTATTTTGAGCGGCACGAATTGGCGACCAAACGGCCCCTAAGGCATAAATATCCAATGTGCCACGCAAAACCAAACTTGCGTGTGAGTCATTCAGAATGGTTAAAGCCGCTGGGGGGGCTTGCGGTGGCTGGCCTGGTTGAATGGCTATCTTGCTCATAACGCAACTATAAGGGATCAGGCCCCCCTACCCCTTGGTGCTACGAATCGAAATGGTGCGGCTGGCAGGAATTGAACCCACGACCCCTTGGTTCGTAGCCAAGTACTCTATCCAACTGAGCTACAGCCGCAACAGGCACAATTATGCCATGGAAGAAAAGAACTACATTACGCCCGATGGTCATGAACGCCTTAAAACCGAGCTCTTACACCTATTAAATCAAGCGCGGCCGGAGATTGTGCAAATTGTGCATTGGGCCGCTTCAAACGGTGATCGCTCTGAAAATGGTGACTATATTTATGGCAAAAAACGTTTACGGGAAATTGATCGGCGGATCCGCTTTCTCAATCAGCGCCTGGAATTTGCCTTAGTTGTAGATAATGCCGCGCGAAAAGCAGGTGAAATCGATGATGCCCAGGTATTCTTTGGCGCCACCGTAACCTATCTCGAAAGCGACCCAAATCAGGGTAGCCAAGAAATCACCATAAAAATTGTGGGTGTCGACGAGGTTAATCTGGAGCAAGGTCATGTCAGTTGGGTCTCCCCCATTGCCAAAGCATTAATTAAGGCAAGAGTGGGAGATGAAGTAGTGATTCAAACGCCAACGGGCCCAAGAACCATTGAAATTATTGCAGTGAACTATTAGTCCACCAACGAATCTTGGTCTGCTTAGGTCTGGCGACTGCGGACAACCCGCATTACGTCCGTATTATTGTGCAAACTGCGCATGACCCGTGAGAGGTGTAAACGATCGGCCACTTGAATAGTAAAGCGCATCGTTACTGCATCTTCTTTATAGGGATCTTCCATCGATACATTCATAATGTTCGCGTCTGCCGCAGTAATGCTGCTAGCAACGCGAGCTAATACGCCCTTACCTTGCCGCGTATCCAGCACTAAATCGACTGCAAACTCCCGATGTACGTCTTTACTCCACTCCACTTCAACCCATTTATCAGGATCTTTAGACAACATGCGTAGCGCATGTTGACAATCGCTAATATGAATTTGTAATCCTTCGCCCTTACCAAGATAACCAATAATGTTATCGCCCGGTATGGGGTGACAACAGGATTGAAAGCTAGTTGACATCCCCTCGCGCCCATCCACTAAAATAGCATGGTGGCGGATTTCGGGTTGCGGCAAAATAAAATTGCTTGTCCCTAGCACCATTTGCTCTGCGCCAGCATCTTCAGCTAATAAAATTTTCAAGCGCATGGCTAATTCCTGCGCAGACCGTCGACCCAAGGCAATATTCACGCACACCTCGGTGCGATTTTTATCGCCGGTCCAGTGAAGTAAGCGCGTCCAAATAGCCTCTGTGAGCAGCCCCACATCAACTTCTTGCTGTCTTAGTGCATTAGCTAATAGACGCTCACCCAATTGCAAAGATTCGGCGTAATGCTTGGTTTTAAGTGCGTGACGTAAGGCAGCACGAGCCTTACCTGTGCGCACAAAACTTAACCAACCCGGATTGGGTTGCGAGCGCGGCGAGGTAATTACTTCAACGATATCGCCGTTACGTAACTCACTGCGTAACGGTAATTGCATACTATTAATTTTGACGGCAACACACGTGTTGCCAAGCTCACTATGAATCGAATAAGCAAAATCAAGTGCGGTTGCGCCCCGTGGCAGAGCACGAATTTGCCCTTTTGGCGTAAAAACATAAACCGCATCAGGGAATAAATCAATCTTGACATGCTCTAAAAATTCTTGCGAATCGCCGCTGCTATCTTGTATGTCAATGAGTGATTGCAGCCATTGGTGAGCACGATTTTGTACCTCACTGAGTTCAGGAGAACCATCTTTATAGGCCCAGTGCGCTGCTACTCCGGCTTCTGCAATCGCATGCATATCAATCGTGCGAATTTGAAACTCAACTGGAACTCCTGATGGCCCCACCAACGTGGTGTGAATTGACTGATAGCCATTAAGCTTAGGAATTGCGATGTAATCCTTGAACTTACCGGGCATCGGCTTATACAAAGCATGCAAAACGCCTAAAGCCCGATAACAGTCGTCAACCGATTGCACAGTGACCCGAAATGCATAAACATCAAGCACTTGCGAAAAATTTAAGTGCTTTGATTTCATCTTGCTGTAAATACTAAAGAGGGTTTTTTCGCGCCCGTGCAAATCAACCTCAATTTTTGCTTTGGCAAAGGTTCTGCGCGCAGTATCTAAAATCTTCTCTACCATTTCCTTGCGATTACCACGTGCTTTCTTTACCGCCTTTTCGATCACCCGAAAACGCAGCGGCATGGAGTATTGAAAGCCTAAGTCTTGTAAATCACGATAAATTAAATTAAGGCCCAGGCGATGGGCAATCGGTGCATAAATCTCCATCGTCTCTAAAGCTACGCGGTGGCGTTTTTCAAGGGGCATCGCATCTAACGTACGCATATTGTGCGTACGATCGGCTAGTTTCACTAAAATCACGCGCACATCGCGGGCCATTGCCATAAACATTTTGCGAAAACTTTCAGCCTGTGCTTCGGCATGGCTTTGAAATTCCAATTTATCTAACTTGGTGAGGCCTTCAACCAGTTCAGCTACCTTAGAGCCAAAGGTGCTGATTAAGTCTGCCTGAGTGCTGCCTGTATCCTCAATGACATCATGCAATAAAGCCGCCATAATCGATAAAGCATCCAAACGCCAAATAGCGCATAACTCTGCTACAGCTAGTGGATGCGTAATATAGGGCTCACCGCTTTGGCGATACTGCCCTAAATGTGCAGCATCGGCAAAATGAAATGCTTGTTTAATGAGCTCACGTTCATTTGCTTTTAAATAACTAAGTTTGTCCGTAAGCCCCGTAATTGAAACAACTTGTTGCTTCGGTGGTAGCTGAGGTTGTGAAGTGGGGCCAAACAGATAGCGACTTGACTGGGTGAGCAGTGAAGCAATGATGGATTTTTTGGTACTCGTTTCAGCTACTCCCTCGGACGAGGGAGTTGAATTACTGAGTATGGCATCGCTAATCTCGTTAGACGAGCGCTTACCCTGATCTCCCGTTGTGGTTAGCATAGGCGCCACAGCGGGGCTTTCTAATTACAGCGGCACTTTGGTCAACATATCCCGGTCGGTAACGCCTGCAGCTACTTCACGCAAAGCAACAACGGTAGCTTTATCTTTAGACTCTACTCGGGGAGAATGACCTTGAACCAGTTGACGAGCGCGATACGTGGCTGCCAACACGAGTTCAAATCGATTGGGGATGGTTTTCATGCAATCTTCTACAGTAATTCGGGCCATG
>CAIXDG010000201.1 GCA_903918115.1 uncultured beta proteobacterium | reverse complement strand
TTGCATGCCATGCACTATCACCAAGTCAACGTGGCGAAGATCCAAGAAGACATGGAGAAAAAAGATACTGCGGCCGAGTATGAATCGTTAATGGATGATTTATTGACTGTGCCAATTGCGCTCTATCCGGATTGGACCAAAGAAGAGATTCGCGAGGCGCTTAATAATAATTGCCAAGGTATCTTAGGCTATGTAGTTCGTTGGATTGATCAAGGTGTTGGCTGCTCTAAAGTGCCTGATATTTACAACGTTGGATTGATGGAGGATCGCGCGACATTACGGATATCGAGCCAACATATTGCCAATTGGCTACTGCACAAAATTGTGACTGTAAATGATGTTAATGAAGCTTTGCAACGGATGGCTAGTATTGTTGACATGCAAAATGCAGGCGATCCCCTCTACAAACCAATGATGCCCAATTACAAAGACTCATTTGCTTTTCAGGCAGCAAGTGACTTGATCTTTAAAGGACTCGAGCAGCCTAATGGTTACACTGAGCCTCTGCTGCATGCGTGGCGTAGGAAAGTAAAAGGGGTATAAATTGCTGGAGTTGGCATCCAGTTGCTTGGATGGAAAAGCGTTGTGTGCGGAGTACTAGGAAAGCAGGGAATAGTGGTGCCCAGAAGAGGACTCGAACCTCCACAACCTTTCGATCGCCAGCACCTGAAGCTGGTGCGTCTACCAATTTCGCCATCTGGGCAATGGGCTCTATTATAGAGGGTAACCAGTTATTTTTTGCCCTAATCTTGATTTGAAAGAAATGCATGTTGAAAGTAAGTAAGCGTAAGACTGAAGCTTCAGTGCAACGCGAGGCCGATCGGGTTGGCACAGTGCAAGGTCATCGCGATGGTTTTGGCTTTGTAATACCTGACGATGGTGGCGAAGATATCTTTTTATCGGAGCGCGAAATGTCGCGTGTGATGCATGGCGATCGGGTTAACGTCAAAGTACTTGGGGTCGATCGTCGCGGTCGACCTGAGGGGCAAATTGTTGAAGTGCTGGTGCATGCTAACCGCCTCGTTATTGGGCGCTTACTGAATGAAAACGGTGTTTTAATTGTGGCGCCTGAAGATATGCGGATTGGTCATGATATTTTGATTCCGCCAAAAGGTCAGGGCGATGCCAAGTTAGGCCAAGTGGTTAGCGTAGAAATTATTGACTACCCCGATAGTTATCGGCAAGCAGTAGGGCGCGTAGTTGAGGTGCTCGGTGAAATTGATGACCCCGGAATGGAAATTGAAATTGCAGTTCGTAAGTACGGGGTGCCTCATGAATTTTCTGCTGCTGTTATTAAAGAAGCCGCCGCATTGCCTGAAGGCGTTCTGCAAGCAGATTTAGAGGGTCGAGTTGATTTGCGTGACATCCCCTTAGTGACCATTGATGGCGCTGATGCACGCGATTTTGATGACGCAGTGTACTGCGAGCCGACCCTGTTTGGAAAGTCGAAAGCCTGGCGCTTAATTGTGGCAATCGCAGATGTCTCGCATTATGTCAAACCGGACCGCGCCCTTGATGATGAAGCTTTATTACGCGCTACCTCGGTGTATTTTCCGCGCCGTGTGATTCCGATGTTGCCAGAGAAAATTTCGAATGGCCTGTGTTCATTAAACCCTGGGGTAGATCGTTTATGTATGGTGTGTGATGCCGTAATTGATTTACAGGGTATTGTTTTAGCTTATCAGTTTTATCCAGCTGTAATGCATTCAGCACAGCGTTTTACGTACGATACGGTGTGGGAAATTTTAAGTAATTCGAAGGGACCTGAAGCAGCTCGATTTGCTGCTTTTCGTACTGAATTAAGTAATTTATATCAACTGTATAAGATTCTGGATGCAGCGCGTGAACGTCGTGGGGCGATTAATTTTGAAACGACTGAAACACAAATTATTAGTAATGAGTTAGGAAAAATTTTACGGATTGAGCCACGCATTCGTAATGAAGCCCATAAAGTTATTGAAGAATGTATGTTGGTTGCTAATGTCTGTGCTGCCGATTTATTAGCGCAGAATAATCATCATAGTTTGTACCGCGTGCATGAAGAGCCTTCTGCAGAAAAACTAGCGACCTTAAGGCAAGCTTTGCGTACCTCAGCCCTCAGCTTAACGGGAGGGGATAAACCTCAGCCCAAAGACTTTGCCCGCTTAATTAAGGAAATTAAGCCGCGGCCTGACTCAATGATGCTGCAATCGTCAGTTTTGCGTTCTATGCAACAAGCAGTTTATCAACCCGATAATGCCGGGCATTTTGGTTTGTCTTATCCTGCTTACGCCCACTTTACCAGTCCGATTCGGCGCTATCCCGATTTATTAACGCATCGGGCGATTAAAGCCATTTTGCAGAAAAAAACCTATCACCCAACACTGCCGGAACGGGTGCCGCTGAATCTCACTTTACCTCGCAAAGGTACTGCACGGGCGAATGCCGTGGCTGCTAAAAAATCGCATGGTGAGGCAGTGCAATCGCGCTTAGAGGCTAAAGGGATTAAGGGGCCTAAGGGTGCACAAGGGGATAACGGTGCAAAGGGACAGCACTTGAGTTTGCCAGTTTGGGGGCAGTTAGGGGTTCATTGCTCTGCCAATGAGCGCCGTGCTGACGAAGCTTCGCGCGACGTTGAGGCTTGGTTGAAGTGCTATTACATGCGTGATCATTTAGGGCAAGAATATGCCGGCACGATTACTGGTGTGGCCAATTTTGGTTTATTTATACAACTTGAAAACCTCTTCGTTGAGGGCATGGTTCATGTGACCGAATTGGGTGGCGATTATTTTCAATACGATGAGGCTCGCCAAGAATTACGTGGCGAGCGCACGGGTATTCGCCATCGCCTTGGTGATCGACTACACGTATTAGTTAGCCGGGTTGACTTAGACGCGCGCAAAATTGAGTTTAGTTTGGTGAAATCGATTGGTGCTGAGGGCGGTGGGTCACGCACACGCAATGTTATTTTGGCTGCAGATTCTGGCCGTCCTAATAAAAAAGCGGCTTCGAAGAAAACGCGTCCAGATAGCAAGGCACCAGTAAAAGGAGTGCAGAGTAACGCAACTAGCGGAGCTACTACCAGTAGTAACGGCCAACCTTCTGCCAAGAAGAGCGGGAAGCACAAAGCAAAGGCCCGTGGCGCTCATAAACAGGCAGGTAATAAGCCACCTGTGCGCAAAGGTAAGCGTAAGTGAAAAATATCATTTTGGGCTTTCATGCAATTCAAGCGCGCTTACGTTTAGATGCACAAAGCTTACGAGCAGTCTATTACGATCCTGCGCGGCGTGATCGCCGTATGGGTGATTTTTTAAAACAAGCAACGCCATTATTAGGTGATCGCTTGCATTCTGCCAATTCGGAGCGCTTACATAGTTTGGCAGGGCATGATCGGCACCAAGGCTTAGTGGCGCTAGCAGACAAAATGACAGTGGCGAGAACATTACCTGAATTAGTCGATGGTATCGAGGGGCCGGCTTTGCTATTGGTTTTGGATGGCGTTACCGATCCCCATAATTTAGGCGCCTGTTTGCGGGTGGCAGATGGCGCAGGGGTACACGGGGTTGTTGTACCCAAAGACCGCTCAGCGCACGTCAATGCGACGGTTACTAAAGTTGCCAGCGGTGCAGCTGAGGTAGTACCTATAATTCCCGTAACAAATTTAGCGCGCAGTATGAAAGAGCTTAAGGAAATGGGTATTACCTTAATTGGTACCGATGAAGAGGCCGAGTTATCAATTTATGATCTTGATTTAACCGGCCCAATTGGCATCGTGATGGGCGCTGAAGGTGATGGTATGCGGCGACTGACGCGCGAAAACTGTGACCAGTTGGTCCGTATTCCGATGCAGGGTGTAGTCGAAAGTTTAAATGTTTCTGTTGCCAGTGGGGTCTGTTTATTTGAGGCGGTAAGACAACGCTTGGCCGCTATTTAAGTAATTGTTCTAATTTTTCAATATCGGTACAGAAGCTACGAATCCCTTCGGCGAGTTTTTCAGTCGCCATCGCATCATTATTCAGTTGCAAACGAAATGCGGCTACTGCAGTATTGAGTTCGCGAGACGGTGAGTCCTTGGCATCGTCAGTATTTAACTGGCGAACAACGGCGATTGAACTATCTTGTAAATTGCTGAGTAATTCTGGACTAATGGTTAAAAGATCACACCCTGCTAACTCAATGATTTGCCCAATATTGCGAAAGCTTGCGCCCATCACCTCAGTGTTGATGCCAAATTGTTTGTAATAGCGGTAAATGCGTTTTACAGAATTGACCCCAGGATCGCTGGCGCCGCCATGCGTGGCATCATCCCAGTTGGACCCTAAACGGGCTTTATGCCAATCCGTAATGCGCCCGACAAAGGGAGAAATGAGTGTTGCCTTTGCTTGGCCACAAGCCGCTGCCTGAATTAAAGAAAACAATAAGGTCATATTGCAGTGAATACCTTCAGCCTCTAATTCTTTAGCTGCTTGAATGCCTTCCCAAGTAGCCGCTAATTTGATTAAGACACGCTCTTGATTGATGCCTTGTTTTGCATAAAGCCTAATCAGATCACGCGCTTTGGCAATCGTTGCGCTAGTATCAAATGAAAGTCGTGCATCAACTTCGGTAGAGACCCGGCCGGGCACTATTTGTAAAATTTCTAAGCCAAAGGCGACCAAGACATGATCCATCAGTTCAGTAGCACTAGTGTGAGGATGCGCTTGTTTTACGCCCCGAACTAAATCAGCATAAGCAGTTTGTTGGACTGCTTTAAGTATTAAAGAGGGGTTGGTAGTCGCATCTTGTGGCTGAAATTGTCGCATCCGCGCAAAATCACCGGTATCCGCTACTACGGTGGTGTACTGCTTTAGTTGATCAAGGGCATTCATCGGTATTTATCTTCTTTTGTCATATCATAATGAATTCAGATGGGGAGCAGACGTGAATCCAGAGGAATTAAAACGGTTGGTGGCGCAAGCTGCTTGTGATGAGGTCTTAAAACTACCTCCTGGCCAATGCTTGGGTATTGGCACAGGCTCGACAGCCAACTGGTTTATTGATCTGTTAGCGCCTCATCAGGGTCACTTTGCTGGGGTTGTTTCTAGCTCAATGGCTAGTACCCAACGTCTCATCCAACGGGGTTTTTATGTCCTCGATACGAATCAAGTGACCCATTTACCAGTTTATGTCGATGGCGCAGATGAAATTAACCCTGCAGGCCACATGATTAAAGGCGGCGGAGGTGCGTTAACCCGTGAAAAAATTATTGCCGCAATGGCCAAGCGCTTTATTTGTATCTGTGATGCTTCCAAGCAAGTGGCTGTGTTGGGGCAGTTTCCCTTACCGCTTGAAATTATCCCTTTGGCACAGCCTTATGTGATGCGGATGGTCGCTACTTTAGGTGGTGAAGGACATTTGCGTATGGCTGGTACGACCAACCAACCTTTTATTACTGATAACGGCGGCTGGATTTTGGATGTGCGCGGGATGTCGATTACGCAACCCCTACAACTAGAGGCAAAGATCAATCAAATCCCTGGCGTCGTGAGCGTTGGGCTCTTTGCCCAACGGAAGGCCGATTTACTTTTGGTCAGCAATGCTACTGGGGTGGAGGCGGTGGTACATACCCCGTAGCCATATCAGCACCATCTTCAAAGAAATGTTTTTCAGCTTGCTTTAAGAGGTATTGGCGTGCGCGTGCATCAACCATATTGAGGCGATTTTCATTAATCAGCATCGTTTGATGTTTAAGCCAACCAGCCCAGGCTTCTTTTGACACTTGTTGCCAAATGCGCTTGCCTAATTCGCCGGGTAAGGGGGCAAAATCAAGACCTTCAGCTTCTTTATTCAGTTTGATGCATTGAACCATGCGTACCATGAGAAAAACCTTTCTTTTAATGCCAATAACGAATCAAGTTTGATTTTAGACGTTCTTCATTAAAACCATCGACTTACGATCCCAGTTATATATTTCTTTGCGCTCGGCAGGGAGGTCGTCGACGGTAGCGCGAACAAAGCCGCGCTTTAAGAACCAGTGTTCGGTGCGGGTGGTGAGGACAAAAAGTTTAGTAATACCCTCCGCTTTAGCTCTCAGTTCAATATGCTTCAGGAGGCGCTCGCCATCGCCTGAGCCCTGTACTTCGCTATCGACTGCTAAACAAGCGAGCTCGCCCACCTGATTCGGAAAAGGGAAGAGCGCCGCGCAGCCAAATAGCACGCGATCATGTTCAATCACGGAAAATCGGGCAATATCGCGTTCAATCACGTCTTGACCGCGGGGGGCCAAAATACCTTCTTCTTCAAGCGGCATGGTGAGTTGCAAAATACCGCTGACATCATCTTGGTTTGCTTCACGCAAATTTTCAATATTCGATGAGGCCAGCATCATGCCAATACCGTCATGGGTAAACAATTCCTCCAAGAGCGCGCCATCGCGATTCGCAGGTAAAAAATGCACGCGGTTGACCCCGGCCTTTACTGCTTGCGCAGCAAGATTCAGGAGGCTGCGAAACCCTGGAAGTAATGCCGCCTGGCTACTGATATGGGTATTTAATTGCTCCAGTGATAACTCAGTAATCGGCTCATTCTGCTGATCGAGTAAGGCCGGATAGGGGGTTAAGAATAAAATTTTGTCGGCTTTGAGGGCCGCAGCAGTTGCGGCAGCGACATCTTCATACGATAAATTAAAGGCTTGGCCTGTAGGAGAAAACCCAAGCGGCGAGAGTAAAACTATTTTATTGCTATCCAGCGAGAGCTTGATGGATTCAGCATCGACTTTACGGACTAAGCCCGTATGAATAAAGTCGGTACCGTCTACTACACCAAAAGGCATAGCAGTAATAAAGTTTCCAGAAATAACTGAAATGCGTGAACCAGCCATGGGTGTATTTGGCAAACCACGACTAAAGGCCGCCTCGATATCGAGGCGTAATTCCCCGGCCGCTTCTTTAACGCACTCTAAGGCGGCAGCATCAGTAATCCGGTAGGCACTCATATTGGATTTACCGTACTTACTTTTAATTTTGCGTAGCTTCAGTTGCTCTTCAATTTGCGGGCGAATGCCGTGGACCAAGACAATACGCATACCCATCGCATGCAACATGGCAATATCTTCGATGAGACTCTCCAGGCCAACCTCTTGAGCTAATTCGCCTGCAAAGGCAATGACAAAGGTTTTGCCCCGAAAACTATGGATATAAGGCGCAACATCACGGAGCCACGCGACGAAAGGAAAGTCGGTAGTCGCAGCCGCTCCAGCCAGATTCAAGGACATAGTTTGCTTAGCGGGGGAAGATAAGTTACCCCGCTTTTGATCGAGCTTCGGTGGATTCGCGTTCATAGTGAGAAAATTATAGGGTGCAGAAGCCCATAAACCAAACAAAATTGAAAACCGAGCCTCTACCTGTGCCCACTTCCAACACTCCTAAGGGAGCAAAGGGATGCCCTCTGCTGATTGAGTTTCCCGAAGAATTGCCGGTTTCAGGCCAACGTGAGCGGATTATGGCGGCTTTACAAGAAAATCAATTGGTGATTATTTGTGGCGAGACGGGCTCAGGTAAGACGACGCAGTTGCCAAAAATTTGTCTTGCGCTTGGTCGGGGACGGGTTAATGGGGGGCGCTTAATCGGCCATACACAGCCCCGGCGCATTGCTGCCACGGCTACGGCCAAACGTATCGCCCATGAATTACATTCACCTTTAGGTCAGGATGTCGGTTATCAAGTCCGATTTGCCGATAAGACCAGCGCAACTGCCTCAATTAAGTTGATGACGGATGGCATCCTCTTAGCCGAGACGCAACGGGATCCACTCTTACTGGCTTATGACACCATCATTATTGATGAGGCGCATGAGCGAAGTTTAAATATTGATTTTTTATTAGGCTATCTGCAACAGCTCCTGCCTAAGCGTAAAGATCTGAAAGTCATCATTACCTCAGCAACCATTGATGCAAATCGTTTCGCGCAACATTTTGCTGTCAATCAAATTCCTGCACCCGTGATTGAAGTAAGTGGCCGTTTGTTTCCTGTGGAGCAACGTTACTTACCATTAGAAGGTGCTGGTAAAAAAGAAGCCAAAGACTTGAGTGAAGGTGTAGCGGAGGCAATTAATGATTTATGGCGTGAGGGTGCTTTAGGCGCTGGTGATGTGCTCGTATTTTTACCAGGCGAGCGTGAAATTCGTGATTGTGCTGAAGTTTTACGTAAAGATCCTCTGTTACAACAGCGTTTTCATCCTGAGATCTTGAGCTTATTTGCTCGCCAATCGGTAGCAGAGCAAGAACGGGTATTTCAAACAGGCCATGGGCGACGAATTATCTTAACCACCAATGTAGCTGAAACATCCCTGACGGTTCCCAATATTCGTTATGTAATTGATAGTGGCTTAGCGCGTGTGAAGCGCTACTCCTATCGCAATAAAGTGGAGCAATTACAAATTGAGCCGATTTCTCAGGCTGCTGCAAACCAACGGGCGGGTCGTTGTGGTCGGGTTGCAGATGGTATTTGTGTGCGTCTTTATAGTGAAGAAGATTTTTTGGGACGGCAAAAATTCACTGATCCGGAAATTTTGCGTAGCTCTTTAGCGGCAGTTTTATTACGTATGAGCGCTTTACATTTACCACGCATAGCCGATTTTCCTTTTTTAGATCGCCCCTTGGGTCGAGCGGTAGCTGATGGTATTCAATTACTAGATGAGTTAGGCGCAATTGAGGCTAACGTGACTACGGACGCTGAAGCCAGCACTGAAACAGGGGAGCTAAGACTAACCGCCTTGGGGCGTGAATTAGCTGAATTGCCTTTAGATCCAAAAGTCGGTCGCATGTTATTGGCGGCTCGTGATCATCAGTCCTTAAAAGAAGTGACCGTTATTGTTTCTGCGTTAGCAACTCAAGACCCCCGCGACCGACCACTGGAGCAAGCGGCTGCCGCTGATACAGCTCACCAACGATTTGCCGATCCCCAGTCAGAATTTTTGAATTATTTAAAAATTTGGAATTGGTATCAAGATGCGTTGCATCACAAACATTCCAATCGTCAATTAGAAAATTTATGCCGCAGTCAATTCTTATCACCCCGCCGTTTACGAGAATGGCGTGATGTATATGGACAGTTACACACACTGTTAGGTGAAAAAGGCTGGCGAGAAAATACCGTGCCAGCGACTTATGAGCAAATACATTTAGCCTTGTTAACTGGATTATTGGGGCATGTAGCTAAAAAGGAAGAGAGTGATAAGACCACCACGCCAAATACCAAAGTAGGCTCCTATTTGGGCGCACGCGGAATTCGACTTTTTATTTGGCCCGGTTCAAGCCTTGGAAAAAAAGCCGGTGCATGGATTTTGGCTGGCGAATTACAAGAAACTACACGGATGTACGCCCGTACGATTGCCAAAATTGAACCTCTCTGGGTAGAGCAGGTGGGCGCGCATCGCCTCGTCAAGTCTCTGAGTGACCCCTTTTGGGATAGTCGGCAAGGCGAAGTCATGGCGCATGAACGTGGCACGCTATATGGCCTGTCGATTTATCACGGGCGTAAAGTGAGGTTTGCACCCCATGATCAAGTTGAGGCCCGCCAATTATTTATTCAAAAAGCCTTGGTTGAGGGGGAGATGTTTGGGCGTGTAGATACGCCAGCGTTAGCCAAAGAAACGGAAATTGAGGCAAAAAAGCGCTACCCGAATACCTATGCATTTTTTTGGTATAACCGTCGTTTAGTGCGAGAAATTGAGGCGCTTGAGCATCGTTCACGGCGCCCCGATGTACTGGTTGACGACGAACTCTTATTTGCATTTTATGCAGAGCGCATTCCTATGGAGATTTATAGTCGACCTGGTTTACAGGCTTGGCTGCAAAAAACGGCAACGGCTGAGGCAAGTTTACGTTTAGATAAAGCTGACTTGATGCGTCATGAAGCAGCAGGAATAACAGTGGACCGCTATCCTAAAACATTAGTCATGAGCGGCACTGAATTTGCTTTGTCTTATCACTTTGAGCCAACTAGTCCAAAAGATGGCGTAACTTTAATTTTGCCCTTAACCTTATTGAATCAAGTGGATAGCCGCCGCTGTGAATGGCTGGTGCCAGGCATGTGTGAAGAGAAAACCCAACTACTCTTAAGGTCGCTACCCCAAAAGTTACGACGGCATTGTGTGCCAATTGTCGAATACGCTAAAGATTTTCTTGAGCGGCGGATGGCGGCCGATGAATTTGGTAAGGGTGATTATCTCGACAGCTTGATTCAGGATTTACGTCAAGTGAAGGCATTAGATGTGAAACGGGGGGACTTTCGACTTGAAGCCATACCGCCACATCTGCTGATGAATTTTCGTTTGCTTGACGAGCATGGTCGGCAATTGGAATTAGAGCGCAATTTGCCGCGCTTGAAAGCAGAATTTGGTGATAGCGCCCGACTTGCTTTTCAGGCGGTTGCGCTTGCACCATCAGCGCAGACCCGATCAACCGTCGCCTCTGGTAGCTATACCCAATGGGATTTTGGTGAGCTAGAGGAAACCTTAGAAATTCAAAAAGCGGGCAAAACCCTGTTTGGTTATCCGGCCCTAGTCGATTGTGGTACTGCTTGTGAATTAGCCGTATTTGACGATCTAGTTGCAGCACGAAAATGCCATTGGCTTGGTTTGCGGCGTTTATTTGCCTTAAGTCAGCGCGATACCTTGAAAGCGTTACAAAAACAATTACCCCATGCGCGAGAAATTGGGTTGTTATTTATGCAAATTGGCACCGTTGATAGCATCATCGAGCAGATTCTGAATTTAGCGCTTGAAAGAGCGTTCATGACAGAGCCATTACCCCGTAATCGTGAGCAATTTCAAGCACGTTTACAAGCTGGCAAACCACGCCTAGCTTTAATTGCGCAAGAAATTGCTCGCCATCTGTTAATTGCTTTAGAGGCCCATGCTGATGTACAGAAACAATTAGCTCAAGCAAAAGCCTTATCTAGCGCTGCCCACGCTGATATTAGCCAGCAAATTCAGGGTTTAATTTTTCCGCACTGTATTACTGAAACTCCCTATGCGCAGCTAGTGCATTTGCCACGCTATTTAAAAGCCATTGTTTTACGCATTGATAAATTGCGCGCGAACCCAGGCCGCGATGCCCAAGCTCAGCGTGAGTGGGAATCCTTAGC
>CAIXDG010000200.1 GCA_903918115.1 uncultured beta proteobacterium | reverse complement strand
TTAAGCGTAAAGCATCGCGCATCGGCATACCCACATGATCGATAAATTCTACCGGTGCTGCGCCTGTACCACCTTCGCTGCCATCCACCACAATAAAGTCCGGGGTAATGCCAGTTTCAAGCATCGCCTTCACTAGGGCAAACCAATTTTCAGGCTGACCAATACAAAGTTTGAAGCCTACTGGCTTGCCGTTAGAGCTAAGGCGCAATTGCGCAAGGAAATGCATAAATTCGATTGGCGTATGAAAGGCAGTGTGGCGATGTGGAGAAATACAGTCTTTGCCGAGGGGAATATCGCGCGTTTTAGCAATTTCAGGAGTAATTTTTGCCGCTGGGAGAACGCCACCATGCCCAGGTTTTGCACCTTGTGACAATTTGATCTCAATCATTTTAATTTGCGGATCGTTAGCAACCTCGGTAAATTTCGCTAAATCAAAATGTCCACTTGCGGTACGGCAACCAAAATAGCCTGAGCCAATTTCCCATATAAGATCACCGCCGTATTTACGGTGATAGGGTGAAACCGATCCCTCGCCGGTATCTTGAGCAAAGCCGCCCAACTTCGCCCCCTTGTTCAAGGCTAAGATGGCATTCGCAGAAAGTGAGCCAAAGCTCATTGCAGAAATATTGAAAATTGAAATAGCATAGGGTTGAGTACACGCTTCGCCCCCGACTTTGATATGCAGGCTATTAATGGGCACCTTAGGGGATGGCGCATTGGCATAAGCCAGCCATTCGTAACCAGGGGCATAGACATTTTCAAGCGTACCAAATGCGCGTTGATCCGATAAATTCTTCGCGCGCTGGTAAACAATTGCGCGCTGATTGCGTGAAAAGGGTACCTTGTCAGTATCTGATTCAATTAAATATTGGCGAATTTCAGGGCGAATGGCTTCCATCCAAAAACGAATTAAGCCTGCTACCGGGTAATTTTTTAAAACCGCATGCTTAGTCTGTAATAGATTAAAGAGACCAATCAGCGATAGGGTAGCAAAAAGAATGAAGCCAAACCACGCAATAATCGGTTTTGGTTCGGATAAGATCAGGTACGCAAGGAATATGGATAGCGCAATACACAAATGCCAAACCAGGTGACGGTGAAAAAAAGTTGATAATTTCATCCTCCCATTCTAGTGAATATTCGGCGGAAGGTTTTATTGGGCTGGGCTTCCATAAACCAGTATGATGTGAGTTACGGAGCACTGGCATTCCAGTTTTATTTCCCCGTCTATACTCTCTAGGGCTGTCACATAAATGAAATATATTCTTTTAAGCTGTTTTACCTTACTAGTCGCAGCTGTTTTGACAGCTTGTGGTGGCAGTCGTATTGGTAGCTCAGATAAAATGCCTGAATCGGGTTTTTTACCGAATTACACGCTTTTACAGCCAGTGCAGGATATGCCCCAAGACGTAAAACTGTGGCGTTATCGCAAGGCGGGTTTGTCGCCAAGTCAATATACCGAAGTTATTGTTGACCCAATTTATCTGAATCAAACCGAATATTCCGGTGCGATTACGCCGCAAATTGTGGACGAAACCAAGGCGATTTTAGATCAAACCATTCGGGCGGCTATTGTAAATAAAGGCTTAAAAATTGTTACCCAACCAGGCCCTAAAGTGGTGCGGGTTTCCCTGGCCATTACTGGAGCAGAGGTAACGAATGACAATTTAAAAGTATGGAATTTCACGCCGATTGGCTTAGCTACAAACGCGGCTGCTTATGCTGGAGGCATGAATTCAAAAACGCCAGCTTTAGTGGTTGAAAATAAAATTACTGATAGCCAATCAAAAGATTTTATTGGCGGCGGTGTTGTTACCGTTCAAGGCGAATCATTCCGTTTGGAATCTAGTTCGGTAAAAGCGTTTCAAGATATGGCCAAACGCATTGTGACTTTAGCTTTAGAAGCCCCAGGTAAATAAGCTGCGCTTTTAAGCTCGGCTTATTTAATATTGCAGACGTATTCCATCGTTTTCAATTTGGATTTGTTTGGGAGCATTGCCAAGCAGGGGCGAACTATTTTCAAAGCGATAAATGATTTGTTGTTCCAGTAGGGCTGGCACTATTTTTTTGAGTAAGGCGCTTATTTGTTGCGAGGTGTCGGTATCACTATCAACCGTAAATAATGCAAGCTGAGGCTGTGCAAGTCGCACTATGCGATCGCTAGCTTTATATTGCAAGCCAGAATTTAAGGCAATTTTCCCGGCATAGGTTTTCTTTCCCAGGGCTGGTCCGTTAATGACATAATGTGCCTTCAATTCCACCCGCTGTTCATTTGCGAGTAAAGCGATCTCTGGGTCTGTGAAGATTATTTGGGCAATTAGGGCATTTTTGCTGAGTGGAAAAGCGCCCCAAAGAAATAGCTCAAGCCATTGTTTGGTGATAAAAAAATCAGTTTGCGCTAATGTATTTTTGATTAAAGGAAAAAGGCAGAGGGCTAGCATCCATCTGCGTTTATTCATGCCGCTGGCGTTCAGTTTCATGCTTATGGCGTGAGATCGGGCAGATGAAAATCAATACCCGTGCGGTCTTTTAAGTCTTGGTAAGAAATGGGCGGAGTCATGACGGCGTTATTCGTATTTTCTACCCAGTAAGCCCAGGCTTTTTTACGGCTAGGGTCATAAACTAATTTATAAAGATGACTGGGAATGGTGACTTGGCTAGCGCCAATTCGACCGATATTGCCAGTTGACCCGGTGAACACATATATATCTCCGTTAGCCCGCAGCGCGTAATGTCGGGTAGCCTGCTCAACTTGTTTAGCCCAAATGCCCCGATTATTTTCGCGTGCTTGGGGCATCATGTTGGCGAGAGAAAAAGATTGCGCCATCGCTTGCTCATTGTGCATATCGGCAGCCGGGGCATTATGGCCTCGGTCGTAACCACTATCACGATAGTCAGCAATTAAGGCGCGTTCTTGGCGCGGCAAGCGCGCTTCCTCATAAAAGCGATTACTTCTTTTTTGGCGCTCGCCAATTAAGCGATTACGATTTAGTTTTTCAACTACATAAATGGGTTTTTTATGTTCAGGCGAATAATAGACTGCGAAGCCTTCAAAACAGAGGTCGCGACCCATTTGCGTAGTGGAGGGTAGCTGTTGAGTCGGGAAGTAGTCCAGGCATGCATCGAATAGCGCAAATGCACTATTTGGCAGGGCGATGATGACGATGACAAGAAGGCGGTACAGTATTGACATATTGCGCATTAGTTTAGGACACAATGCGCTGCATGGATTGGAATAGGAGTGATATGAACCCTGCAGCCTTAGAAAAGGTGCTGACATTTCGAATGCCTTATGGGAAGTATCAAGGCCGCATTCTTGCCGAATTACCAGGTAGTTATTTGGCCTGGTTTGCCCGTCAAGGCTTTCCTAAGGGCGAATTAGGGCAGTTATTGGAGCTGATGTATACGCTCGATCACAATAACTTACGCAGCCTATTGCGCCCCCTCAAGAAGGGTAATGGTAATCTAGCTGAATTCTAGTAATTGAAGGGAAAAGTGATGCCGGCGAAATACGCAACAATTTTAGTTAGCACCCATGGCAAGGTAGGTTTAATCACCCTTAATCGGCCTCAGGCGCTCAATGCCTTAAGCCCTGAATTAACTCGCGAGTTGGGAGTTGCTTTAGATGATTTTGAAGGCGACGAAACGATTGCCGCAGTTGTCATTACTGGGAGTGAAAAGGCCTTTGCTGCTGGTGCAGATATTAAGGTAATGAAAGATTGGTCTTATATGGACGTCTATAAGGCCAATTTTGTTTCAGCAACTTGGGAGCGCTTAGCGCGTTTTCGTAAGCCCACGATTGCTGCTGTCGCTGGGTATGCCTTAGGTGGTGGCTGCGAGTTAGCGATGATGTGCGATTTTATTATTGCCGCTGATACTGCGAAATTTGGCCAACCTGAAATTACGATCGGCACTATTCCAGGGGCCGGTGGATCGCAGCGCTTAACCCGGTTTGTGGGGAAGTCGAAGGCAATGGAAATGGTCCTAACGGGCCGGATGATGGATGCAGCCGAAGCAGAGCGTAGCGGCTTAGTGAGTCGAGTCGTACCCGCTGATCAATTAATTAGCGATGCCTTGGCAACAGCTGCAAAAATTGCCAACATGTCTTTACCAATTGCAATGATGGCAAAAGAAGCGGTGAACATGGCGTATGAGGTCCCTTTGGCTGAGGGTATTCATTTTGAGCGGCGCTTATTTCATTCAACCTTTGCTACTGAAGATCAAAAAGAGGGGATGGCAGCATTTACTGAAAAGCGTCCCCCCATATTTAAAGATAAGTAAGTAAAAACTATCATTGATGTAGAAAGTAGAATACTTTGTTCAAGAGCCTGTTTAATTTTTTGCGTGGGGGCCAATCAAGGCTCGGTTTTCAACGCAATGATGGTGGCCGATTAGCTTCTGGGTATAAAGGCGAGACGGGCGATTGTGTCATTAGATCGATTGCCATTGCTGCAGAATTGCCTTATGCCCAAGTTTATGAAGCTTTACGAGCAGCAAATTTAGCTTATGCTGATGGCAAACGCGATCGCCTAGCTAGGCAATTAAATCAGCGCGGTTCATCACCACGCAATGGTAATCACCGTAACGTATTTCACAATTATATTTTGGCGCAAGGTTTTCAATGGGTGCCGACGATGAAAATAGGCGGCGGCTGTCAGACACATCTCCGACTTAATGAAATTCCACCTGGCCGGGTCATTGTGAAAGTATCAAAACACTTAACTGCTGTCATCGATGGGGTAATTCATGATACGCACGATCCATCACGGCGAGGGATGCGCTGTGTTTATGGCTATTACTTAAAGACCTAATTGATTTCTGGAGTACTTAAATGCCAGAGCCCCAGCGGTATTGCCAAAGTACATTGATGACATTGAAATTACTTCCTACTTTTGCATATACCCCTTGACTAGCGGCAATACGTATCGAATTATTTTGGTTAACAGGAAGCGCTAGGGTAGCGCCAACACGCCAATTTTGCAGATAATTATTATTTGACCTACCATCAATCGTAGTCTGTCCGCCGGTATAGTAATTTGCATCGGCAGCGATCCAAGCACCAGTTTTAAATGTATAAACCACATGGCCTTCGCTCGAGTAAATTGGGCTTTGGCTTAAGGTATTCCCGCCATAAAAGTTTTTATTTTCAGAGAAATAAGTGACTGACCCTGTGAGTTCTATTTGCCATGGACCAAAAGCCTGTGAAGCGCCAACACCAGGTTTAACATACCAGCGGTTTGCGCCAATGTTCAATAATTTGGTGCTGTCATAGCTTCCCCAGGGAATAGAGGTCGCAATACTTGCGCCAATAATCAGATCTTGTTGATAGTTTTTAAAGTCGGCAATGGAAAGCGCGGGAGCGCCATAGAGATTAACGGACAGGGTCAAGAGCGGATCAATTAAGCCATCCGATACGCCACTGATCGATTGTCCGCGCGTGTTATACGATCCATAAAGTTGTCCATAGGGTAAAGCGATAGACATTTTTGCCGACTGACCATTGATATCTACAATCCGCGTCAGCGCGACGATTTCAGAAGAGAGTTGTAAATTAGGGCTACTTACTTGACTATAAGCTAAGCCAAGAAAATTAATATTGACAGGGGAATTGTTATAAAAGCGCGGGTCAATTTCTTGCGCTTGTAAATTGCTTGCCATAGAAAAGATTAGCCATAAGCTAGCAATTTTTAGGAATAATATAAATCTTTTCATGCGCCATTTTAGCCCTCAAAATACGGAGGATTGTTGGCAATTCTTTCTGTAGCGCATACAATGCCTGCAAGTATCTTAATTAGGAGGTCTGGTACCAGACCAGACAATTACATTATCAAATCATTCCTTTTTTTAATGTTTCTTGCCGGGGTTTATTCTGCTGGCGTTTTTGCCGCAGATAAGCCCTGCAAACCCCGGTTACATCAAATTACTGGTGCTTCCATGCCATGCCCAGATACGAGCACTTCTAGCCCGATGAAAGCAAGTGCGGGGGACGCCGATAACCCAGTGATTAAGTCGCCTGCAAGCACGCCAACTTCGAGCCAGCCCGAGACTAATCAAGCGCTAGCAAAACCTGCGCAGCAAGCAGCGCCCCCTTGCAAGCTTAAGCCACACCCGGTAACTGGCATACTGATGCCTTGTCCAAATTAATAGCCCTATTTTGCGGGAACTAAACCATGACATTAATTGAAGTTATTCAGGGCGTCAGCGATGTGATGGATGGCTTGGGCGTGGCAGTAGTAGCTTTAGGTGTCTTATGGGGCTTGTATGTGTTTATTAAAGACCTCCCAAAGATGCCTATCGATGATGCTTATAAATTATTTCGTAATCAAATCATTCGGGCCTTATTGTTAGGTCTTGAGATATTGGTTGCGGGAGATATTATTCGTACCGTGGCGGTTAGCCCAACCTTAATGAGTGTTGCCGTATTAGGCGCTATCGTGGTCATTCGTTGTTTCTTGAGCTGGTCTTTGGCTTTGGAAATGAATGGCCGCTGGCCTTGGCAGTCACCTAAATAAGCAAAAATTTTTGGTATACCAATATTTAAGCCCACACTTTTATATCTATGCCTTTTCTACTAGTTCTGCTGGTAAATAGTTTATTGGTGATCGGCGCAATCTTATTTCACTATGAAGTTCTTTATCATTTAGCGAAACGATTAGCCTCCATACATCACTTTGCGCCGAGAATACGCGTTTTATTTGGGGTGATTATTATTTTCCTTGCTCACGTTATTGAAATTTGGCTTTTTGGACTGGGCTACTTTTTTACTTTGAAATTAGATGGCCTAGGAAAGTTAGTAGGTAGTGTTTCTGATGGGGGATCACTCCTTGATTGTGTTTACCTATCCTTCTTAACTTTCACCACCGTTGGCTATGGTGATGTAGTCGGGGAAGGTTATGTGCGTTATTTAACTGGGGTTGAGGCTTTAACAGGCCTCATTTTAATTACCTGGTCTGCCTCTTTTATCTATCTTGAGATGCAAAAATTTTGGAACCAGCCGCGGGGTTCTGATAATCAGTAAACAAAAATCAACAAAGTAGGGTAAATTTCGAATTATTGAAATTGCTGGCGCCTAAAAAGACTTCTTACTATGCTGCTTTGGTTTGTCATCATTTATTGGATTATTTCCATTGGCATCGGCTTATGGGCAGCCTTACGCGTCAAGAATACAGCTGACTTTGCGGCTGCTGGGCATAGCCTGCCGCTACCAATTGTGACCGCAACTGTATTTGCTACTTGGTTTGGTTCGGAAACGGTTTTGGGTATTCCTGCAACATTTTTAAAGGATGGCCTTGGGGGGATTGTGTCTGACCCCTTTGGTTCTTCCTTATGCTTGATATTGGTGGGCTTATTTTTTGCCAAGCATTTATATAACCGTAAGATGCTGACGATTGGTGATTTCTTTCGCGAAAAATATGGTCGTGCAGTAGAGGTTCTAGTCACCTTATGTATTGTGGCTTCCTATTTAGGCTGGGTTGCTGCGCAAATCAAAGCACTTGGTTTAGTCTTTAATGTCGTTTCTGAAGGCGGGGTAAGCCAAACTACCGGCATGTTAATTGGCGCTAGCAGTGTCTTAATTTATACCCTGTTTGGTGGTATGTGGTCTGTAGCGATTACCGATTTCATTCAAATGATTGTGATTGTGATTGGTATGCTGTATATCGGCGGGGAAATGGCAATCGAAACCGGTGGCATTGGCGTAGTGATTGCGCATGCAGCAGCAGCAGGGAAGCTCAATTTTTGGCCCGATATGAATTTGGCCGCCATTCTTGGTTTTATGGCGGCATTATTTACGATGATGTTGGGATCTATTCCCCAGCAGGACGTCTTCCAGCGCATTACCTCTTCCAAAAATTCAACGATTGCTGTGCAAGCAGCTATTTTAGGTGGTGTACTCTATTTTATTTTCGCCTTTATTCCGCTCTTCTTGGCCTATTCAGCTAGCCTTATAGATCCCGATCTCATCACAAAATACTTAGACACCGATCCCCAGTTAATTTTGCCAAAACTGATTTTGAATCATGCACCATTGTTTGCCCAAATTATGTTTTTTGGCGCTTTACTATCGGCTATTAAAAGTTGTGCCAGCGCTACGCTTTTGGCACCATCGGTTACATTTGCTGAAAATATTGTGCGTGGATTTTATCGCCAGTTAACAGATCATCAGCTCTTAAAAATCATGCGCGTTACCGTATTTTGTTTTACTGTCATCGTCACAATATTCGCGATTAATTCTGAGCTATCTATTTTTAAGATGGTTGAAAGTGCCTATAAGATTACTTTAGTCTCCGCTTTTGTGCCTTTAGCATTTGGGGTGTATTGGTCGCGCGCTAATGCATTAGGCGGATTATTGGCAGTGGCTTGTGGCTTAACAGTTTGGATTAGCTGCGAGATCTTTGCGCCGCTAGCGATTTTGCCGCCGCAGTTAGCAGGTTTAATTGCCAGCATTACTGGCATGCTTATTGGCGGTATATTGCCTAGCTCGCTTGTGGAGCGCTTCGCAATGAGTCGCGCTGGTAAGCTCGGCCAAGATACGCCTGTAGTGTCGTAAATGCCTGATGAACCACTATCAGCAAAAGCGTAGCACTCCCATAAAGACAATAATTATTCGGCAAGTAGTCTATTAGTAGTATATTAATTACGTTGGCGGCTGAGATTTCATTCTAGGGCGGAACACATGTTAAAAACTCTTTCAGAGCAGCAGGTAAAGCAATATAAGGAACAAGGTTACCTTAGTAAGATAAAGGTTTTGAGTGCCGAGCAGACCCACGAAATTCGCCAAAAACTTGAGGCTTTCGAAACCCAACAAGGCAAACCCTTAAATGGTTCCCAACGTCATAAAACACATTTACTGTTTACTTGGCTTAATGAGTTGGTTCGCAATAGCAAAATTCTTGATGCAATAGAGGATTTATATGGTGAAAATATCCTGTGTTGGACTACGAACTTTTTTATTAAAGAGGCCAATGACCCTGGATTCGTCTCATGGCATCAAGATTCGACCTATTGGGGCCTATCTTCACCAGACGTGATTACAGCCTGGATCGCTTTATCGCCAAGTAATCACACTAATGGGGCAATGGCGATTATTCCTGGCACCCATATGCTTGACCAACTTCCACATCGAGACTCTTTTGCGAAAAATAATCTGCTCACCCGTGGCCAAGAAATTGCGATGGCGGTAAACGAGGCTGAGGCAGTTACTTTAGAGTTAGAACCTGGGGAAATGTCATTACATCATGTGCGGATTATTCATGGCTCCCCACCGAATCCTTCTGCTGATCGGCGCATTGGCTTTGCCATTCGCTATATTCCCACTTTTGTTAAGCAAATTGAAGGTGATGATTCGGCGACTTTAGTCCGCGGTACTGATGCGTACAAAACATTTACTCACGAGCCTAGACCTACGAAGGATTTAGACCCCGAATTTGTTGCTTTACATCACAGCATTACTGAGAAAAGTGCCAAGATTTTATACAAAGACACTAAGATTGATAGTTACGACGCTTCGATGGCCAACCCTAAACAACGGGCTTGAATATCTGCGGAGCTGGCGAGGTAAGTAGTAGTGTTTAAATTTTAGGATTTGCTGAGCGATCCCATAAGTTGGGTACTTGTGCTGATGAATAGCCAGAAACAAACCGTTTCTTTTCGCCAGTTTCGTGATGATAGGTATGCCGATTAACTGCGCCAATATTGGCTCCATAGACGTGGATGCTAATTGCATTTTCGGTTGAGGAGGCATTGCGCACAATATGGATATCGCCAATATCTGGACTAACAGCCTCAACTTCGCCTTTGTTAAGGATGGCCTCTGAACCATCTTGCACTAACTTGCCATTACTATCGTGGGTAAATCGCTGACTAATTTCAGCGCCCCTCAGCATACCAATCAGACCCCAAACGCAGTGATCATGAATTGGTGTCTTGTGATCTGGCCCCCAAACAAAGCTAACTACTGAAAAGCGCTCTAAAGGGTCTGTATGCAATAAAAACTGTTGATAGTATTCTTGATGATGAATGGTGCAGAAGGTGGGTAGCCAAGAGTCATCTGCAATCAGCTGTTTAAGTAAGGCGCTACCTTTATTGACTAATGTAGGTTCATCCTGCGTTTCATTGACTAAATGGGTCATTGAAATGACAAAATCCCTCAAGGGGCTAATTGGATGGGCAGTTGCCGACATTAGTTTTCTCCTGACATAAATCTTCATCAACGATATCAAAATATTAGCTTATTGGCGTGCACAGCGCCTCAATATTAGGGTATCCCCGCACTTATATTCGCGTAATATAATTAATATTCAAGTAATATATCAGAAACATATTTGAGGATTTGAATAGTTTGCTTATTTATCTTTAGCTTAGGAGGTTAAACAATGAGCTCAGCAGCAAAACCCATGTTCATGAATGAGCGCCAACGGAAGTTTCGCGCAGCGTATATTGGCGCTGTTAGCCCGTTTTATAACGGTATCGCGCATATTGGAGTGATGTATTTAGCGGGTTTTGTAGCAATTTATTATTGCGCTTCTCAATTAGTCAACCCAGGCTGGGCTTGGCTAACGGTCATTCCAGTTGCTATTGCAGGTAATTTTGTAGAGTGGGGTATGCATTTTTTTGTGATGCACCGTTTAATTGATAAGTTTGCATTGCGCGCTATTTATGACCGTCATACTCGCCAGCATCATCAATACTTTACTGACAATGATTACACCATTGATACCGTCCAAGAGTTTCGCATTGTGTTTTTCCCATGGCGCGTTTTAATTGTCTTGGGTGTTTTCGGCACACTTTTCGGTTACATTGCAGCACAAATTTTTAATCCCAATGTTGGCTATATTCTTTATATCACCATGGTTGGCCACTATTTGCTTTATGAAACTTTTCATTTTTGCTGCCATGTCAAAGAAAATTGGTTTGTACGTAATATACCGTTTGTAAATACCATTCGCCGCCACCATGCGGCTCATCATAATTTGGGCATCATGATGCATAAAAATATGAACCTCACTTTTCCAGTGGCAGATTGGTTTTTAGGAACTTCGGATATTAAAAGAAGTCTTCTTGGTACTCTGTTTAATGGTTTTGATGAAACCTATATTGATCCTAAGTTAAAGCCAATTATTAATAAGTTTAAAGAGGGGCAAGTACAGGAGGAAAAGGTTACCCTGGAAGGACCGATTTTATCTGCGGATGAACAGCAAATTTTGCGGGCATAAATAGATGCTACAGGCGGTTTTTTTCGATGTGTTGCCCAAAGAGGGATCTGTAGAGACCTACTTTAGTATGGCTGCGGGTTTGCGCCCAATTGTCGAAAAAAATCCCGGTTTTATTGCGGTAGAGCGTTTTGAAAACTTACAAAAGAGTGGTTGGTACTTCTCCTTTTCGCAATGGCGTGACGAATTAGCGCTTTCGCAGTGGCGGTGTCAGCCAGACCACTATGGTGCACAGGTGTGCGGGCGCAGCCTCATACTTGCGGACTACCGCTTAAGGGTTGGCGCGCAGCAAGTTGGCGCACCTTCTTTAGGTGCGACTAAAGACCGTGAGCAGGTAGCGATCTTAATTGGCGATTTCACTGCAATTGAGAGCGTATTTCAAGCGGGGGTTAGTGGCAGCAATAATGTACAACTATTTCGTGGCGTCTTAGATACGCAGCGCGGTATTGGTCTGGTTAATCAAATCTCTAGACCGCTTGAATTAAGTACTACCTCACAATATGAACTAAGGTATTTTGAGGTTTGTCGTGATTACGGCATGTTTGATCGCGCCGAAGCCCCTCAGCAATTTGCTTAAGAGAAAAGCACAATAAACAAAATGGATACTTTGGTCAAAAGGAAACCAGCAGATGCAATCGAGGACATGTCGCTTTCGGACCAGGCTTATCGACGACTTGAAGAAATGATTGCCACTATGTCGCTTGCCCCTGGCACCCCAATTTCTGAAAGTCAGTTATCTACTTTATTGGGAATAGGCAGAACACCAATCCGCGAAGCGTTGCAAAGATTAAGTCGTGAACATCTGGTAACCATTCTCCCGAAGCGGGGAATTTTTATTTCCGATCTAAATCCTCAGAAGCAGTTGCGGGTATTGGAAACTAGGCGCGAATTAGAAAGATTAATTTGTAAAAAAGCGGCCAAACGCTCGACAAATGATGAGCGTGCCGAATTTATAAGACTGGCAAAAGATTTTCGCAGATCTGCTAAAGAAAAAAATAATGCACTTTTTCTAAAAGTTGATAAAGAATTAAACGACTTAACAATTCGGGCCGCTAAAAATGAATATGCGGCAGCAGCTATGACTACTTTGCATGGAATGTCGCGCCGTTTTTGGTTCGGAAATTTTAATCAGGAAGTGAGTATTTCAAGTATTGCCGTTTTACACGCTACGCTAGCAGATGAAATTGCCGCAGGGCATGAAGAGGCTGCAGGGCAAGCATTAGATAAGTTGCTTGACTACATTGAGGAGTTCACTCGTAGAACAGTTTTACCAGATCATTAACAGATTTGAAGTGTTTGAAGTTGTTTATTTTTTTGTATTGCATAAAAATGGGAGACAAAATGAAAAAGAAATTAATTCAAAATGAAAGCCGCCGTTCTGTAATTAAAGGGATTGGCGCTACTTCTTTGCTTGCTGCAGGGGGCTGGGGTTTTCCTGCTATCGCACAAAATACGCCAATTAAGGTTGGTATATTGGCGCCGCGAGCGGGTATTGCTGGCACGATTGGCGAATGTGGCTTGCGTGGCGCAATGTTTGCAGTTGAGAAGATCAATAAAACTGGTGGCATTGGCGGCAGGAAAGTTGAACTCATTGTCGAAGAAGAAACCAATGCTAAAGATACAACTGAGCGCTTTCGTAAATTAGTATTGCAGGATAAGGTTGACTGCGTCCAAGGTATTGTTTCGTCGGGCGTTTCACTGGCGATGAGCCCAACAGTTGAGGAGATGAAAGCCTTAACCATCTATTGGGATGGCACCTCCCAAGATGGCGTTAAAGAAACTATTCCGACACCAAAATATTTATTCCGTTCTACGGATAATGAGTGTGAGGCGGTAATGGCTTCGTTACTGGCGATTAAGTACTACAAAGGTAAATTTGCCACGATCGCAGGTATTAATCCGGACTACTCTTACGGACGGAATAATTGGGCTGCCTTTCAGGCCCTCTTGAAGCGCTTTGGTATTCCTCATAAGGTGGTAGCAGAGCAGTGGCCAAAAGTTGGCACAATGGATCTTTCCAGCAATATTGCTGCCTTAAAAGCAGCGAAGCCGGATTTAATCTTCTCCTCTTTATTGTTCGCTGACCTACCCGTATTTATGCAAAATGCGCATGCCGCTGGCTTGGCTAATGGCGATATTAAATATGTGATGCCTGCTGCGGGCTTTCAGCAAACCTTAATGAAAAAAGAATTTACTCCCGAAGGTATGGTCTTTGGCTTAAATACCTTAGATTTTAATTACCCTAATGCTAGTCCGCTGCAGAAAGAATTTGTGCAGTTTTATTACAGCAAATATAAAGATTATCCAAACTGGGAAGCTGATCGCGCTTACTTTGCTATGCAGATATATAAAGCAGGTACTGAAAAAGCGATCAAAACAAAGGGTGGCGCTTGGCCTAAGACGGAAGAAATTATTGCCGGTATTGAAGGCATCGAGGTTCAGTCTTTAGGTGGCCCTGGCAGAATGCGGGGCGACCATATTGCTGAACAAACTTTTTATCAAGGTTTAACAACGCACAAGAATAAGTATGACTTTGTCACTACAAATCCTGTGGATAAGAAATTTAGCAGCGAATTACAAAAGCCACCTGGTATGGATTTTTGGCAGTGGCTTGAAACTGCAAAGATTACGCTTTAGTTAGCCTCTAACCGAGCCGTTTTCTTGCGGCTCGGTTTTTAAGCATCCTATGACAGCATTTATCGATATCGTACTTAGTGGCATTTTCCATGCCGCGGTATTATTTTTATTGGCCGGTGGTTTGCAATTGGTTTTTGGCGTGCAAAAAATTGTGAACTTATCTTGTGGCGCCTTCTATGCGCTAGGCGCCTATTTTGGAATTACTTTTGTTAACTTAGCTCTCCAACAAGGTATTTCATCAGCGTATTTACTGGCGCTAATATTGTTGGCCGGAATTATTATCGGGCTAGTTGGACCATTAATAGAGCGACTTCTCCGCTTAGTTTATCAACGCGAAGAAGGCTTTCAATTGCTCCTCACGTTTGCCATTATGTTGGTGTTGGAAGATTTAATTCGCATGCTTTGGGGGGCGACGCCGATGACTCTGGGCAATATTTCCATGGTCTATGGCAAATTAAATTTTGCTTCAACGACAATACCGGTATATAAAGCCCTCGTAATTGGCTCGAGTATTTTCTTAGCATTAGCGCTTGGCTGGATGCTGCAAAGAACCAATTTTGGTCGCATTGTCCGCGCTACCGCAGAAAATCGCCGTATGAGTGAGGCGCTTGGGGTGAACGGCGTTTGGATTAATGTCGCCATTTTTACCTTGGGGACGATGTTAGGCACGATTGGTGGGGCTTTAGTGGTGCCAACTTCCGCGGCTTCACTGGATATGATTTCCGAGGTTGTCGTAGAAGCTTTTGCGGTAGTAGTGATAGGCGGACTAGGGAGTATGCGGGGTGCGTTAGTAGGGGCTTTAATTGTTGGTCTATTGCGTGCCTTTGCTGTTTATGCCTATGCAGAACTAGAGCTACTACTCATTTATTTAATTGTTATCTTAGTCTTAATTATTAAGCCTTCAGGTCTTTATGGAAAGGCGGCTGAATGACTATTAAATTTAAATTGCTGATCGTGTTTTGCTTAGCTTTGTTATGTAGTACGCCTTGGATCTTAAGTCCCTATTACATGACATTGTTACTGCCTGCTGTGGCCTATAGCATTATTTTGTTAGGCTTTAATTTGCTTTTTGGCTACACCGGCCTTTTATCTTTTGGTCATGCAATGTATGTTGCATTGGGTGCTTATACCGTTGCCATATTAACCAGCCGGGTTGGCATTAAAAGCATGGAAATTAATATCCTTGCAGCTGCGCTGGTGTGTTTTCTTATTTCAATACCGATTGGTCTGCTTTGCGTACGATATGTGCGAATATTTTTCGGTATGCTGACCTTAGCTTTTGGCATGTTATTCCATTCCATTCTCTTTAAATTCTATGATTTATCGGGCGGCGATTCTGGAATTAAAGTCATACGTCCAAGCTTATTGGGTTTTGATTTAAGTGAGATTGATAAAACCAGTTTTTTAATTGGCCCATTTTTTTACTATTCAATTGCAGTCATGCTTATTCTCGCTTTAGTGATGTGGCGGATTGTGCATTCCCCACTCGGACTGCATTTACAGTCTATTCGAGATAACCCCCGCAAAGCCGAATATTTGGGCATAAAGGTGCATCGTTTTCGTTTGATTTCCTTTGTTATTTCAGCAATATATGGCGGAATTGGTGGCGCCTTATTAGTCGTCCCGGTAGGCTTAGCTGATCCAGAGCTTGCCTACTGGACTCAATCTGGCAATATTGTTTTTATGACCATATTTGGTGGCTTCAATAATTTCTTTGGCCCCATTATTGGCGCATTTGCATTTATTGGCCTGAAAGATCAAATTGTCAGCCAAACTCAATATTGGCGTTTGGTGTTAGGCATTGTGTTAATTCTGCTGGTGGTTTTTTTACCTGGCGGAATTATGGGCTTATTTTCTGGCAAGAAGTCTGCGGCTCCACCGCAGGAGGAGCGATGATGCCAATTTTAGAATCCAAAGGTGTTTCTAAACACTATGGCGTTTATAAGGCTCTGCAAGATGTTAGTTTGCAGTTTTTTGAAAACGAAATAGTGGCAATTGTGGGCCCTAATGGCGCAGGAAAAACTACCTTTGTTAACGTGCTCACCGGCTTATTAAAGCCCACCCATGGAGAGGTGAGTTTTCATGGTAAATCGATTGCTGGGGTTGGTCCCGTTACGTTGGCTAAATTAGGCATGGCACGTGCTTTTCAGTTGGTGCAAATTTTTCCACAATTAAGCGTGCAAGAAACGATTATTGCTGCGGTTATTTCGCAACGCAATATGCAATACAACTTTTGGTCAAACGTTGGTTCTAAGTCGGAGTTAATTGAGCGTGCGCTTGAGGTAGCGGCTATCTTTAACTTAGACAAAAAAATGGCTTGGCAGGCCTCTTATTTATCGCAAGGCGAAAAAAAGCTCCTCGATATAGCCAGCGCCTTTGCTTTAAGCCCGGAGGTGATTTTATTAGATGAACCAACGAGCGGTATTTCTACTGGTGAGAAGCGCGGCATTATGGACACCTTAATGGCTGCAGCTAAATTGGCTGGAATCAAAACTATGCTATTAGTTGAGCATGATATGGAATTGGTTGCCGAGTATTCGACGCGAATCGTAGCTTTGGCAGAAGGCAAATTATTAGCGGATTTACCCCCTGATGTATTTTTTAATGATCCTGAATTGCAGGCAACTATTATTGGTAAGCGGGTGAATCATGCTTGAGGTGAAGGCGATTTCGGTCGAAATTCAAAATAGCCCCATTTTGCGTAAAGTGAGCCTTGAAGTTAAGGCCGGTGAATTGGTATGTTTGGTTGGAAGAAATGGCGCAGGTAAAACCACTACCCTCAATAGCATCATGGGATATCGCAAACCTAAAGAGGGTGATATTTTGCTAGAGAAAAAATCGATTCTAGGAAAACGGACGTTTGATATTGCGCGTTTAGGGATTGGATTTTCTCCAGAAGAGAGCGAAGTTTTTGGTGATCTTACAGTGGCTGAAAATATTGAAATGTCAACCTGGACCATTAAAACCCAAATGCCAACTGCTGAACGCATTGCGATGGCCTATCGGATTTTTCCTAAGCTTGAGGGGTATCGTGAGCGTGGAGGCAATCATTTATCGGGAGGCGAGCGGAAGATGCTTTCAATTGCCCGTGCGCTGACGCTTGATCCGAAATTATTAATTCTGGACGAACCCTTTGAGGGACTTTCTCCTGCGATTATTCCTATCATTAGTGACGGCCTATCTAGTATTCGCGAAGCAGGCCGAGCAATTTTAATGGCCGAGTCGAACGCTTTTCATATTCCCGACTATGCCGATCGTGTATATGTGATTGAGCGTGGAGAAATTATTTTTTCGGGTAGCGTTAACGACGCTAAGCGGCATACCAATTTAAGCCTCAAGGGCGAAGCATAACAATCATTAAGGAGATTGATTTGAACAAAGCAACGGAAGTACCTGAGCGCAAAAAAAGAACCATTCAAGATATTTATGCCTCAAAAAAAACAGGCGAGAAAATGGTTTATATGTCTGTGCCTGATTACACCTCAGCAAAATGGGCAGAAACTGCAGGGGTAGATGTTGCTGTGATTGGGGATAGTTTAGCGATGATTGCGCACGGTCACTCTAATACCATACCTGCATCAATGGACATGATGGTGATGCATGCAGCAGGAATTAGACGAGGCGCGCCAAATACCTTTCTATTAGGTTGCATGCCATATCAAAGCTACAACACAATTGACAGGGCACTCACCAATGCCACTCGGTTTATGCAGGAGGCAGGGTCAGATGCTGTGAAACCCCAAGGCGGAAAATCCCAAGCAAATATCTTAAGAGCCATGGTCGATGCAGGGATTCCCACCGCCTCGCACATTGGTATGACCCCGCACACTGTAGCTGTATTTGGCGGTTTTAAGGTGCAGGGTCGAACAGCCGAAACCGCAATGAAAATCTTAGAAGATGCGTTTGCAATTCAGGATGCAGGCTGCTTCATGCTTGAGTTTGAGGCTGTCCCAGCAAAGATTGCTACCATTATTTCGCAGCAATTAGAGATTCCAACTATTGGCATTGGTGCTGGCGTTGGTACCGATGGCCAGATTTTGTTATGCCATGATTTATTAGGTGTGTTCTCGGATTTCAAGCCTAAATTTACTAAACGTTATGCTAATTTGACGGAAGTTGCGGTTGAGGGTATTAAAAAATATATTGCCGATGTGAAGGGCGGTACTTTTCCTGACGATGAGCATAGTTATTCTGTGGACGAAAAAGAGTATGACAAGTTTCTTAGTCTAGTTGAGAAGCGAAAGCATATTTAAATCAGCTCTGCGATGCTCCTTAGCTTATGAGTACTGGTAATCAGAAAATTGCTGTAGTGGGAGCGGGCGCCGTCGGGTGCTTCTTCGGCGGAATGCTGGCACGTAGTAATCAGGAGCCAATTTTAATTGGTCGTGCAGAGCGAGTCGACGCTATTAATCGCCTTGGTTTGCAAATGGATTGTCAAGGTTTTCAGGCTAAGGTGGCGCTACAAGCATGCGCTGACTTTACTGATATTGCCGATGCAGACATTATTTTACTGTGCGTGAAATCGTACGATACGGTTGCTACGCTGCAGGCCATGCAACCATTCTTATCCGCTCACACAGTGATTATCAGTTTGCAAAATGGGGTTAGTAATGTCGAATTGATTACTTCAATAGTTGCCAATCCTGTTTATGCAGCGGCTGTTTATGTGGCCGTAGCCATGACTGATTTAAACACCGTGAAACACTATGGACGCGGGGAACTACAAATTGGCGCATTTACTACAGACTTCACCAGCACTCATAAACACCCACGGGCCCTGACACAACTAGTTGACCAATTTATAAATGCGGGTGTGCCGTGCGCGTTTTCTGCCAATATTAAAAGAGCGCTTTGGTTAAAGCTATTAGTGAACTGTAGCTATAACGCGATTTCCGCAATTGGGCAAATAAGCTATGGGCAAATGGTTCAAGTACCCCATATTCAAGTTTTAATTGAGCGCCTTACGGATGAGTTTTTATCGATTGCGCAGTGTGAGGCAGTCACGATAAGCAAGGAAGAGGCAGCCCAAGCAAATGCCATTATTGCCCAGACAATGGCTGGACAAAAATCATCTACTGCGGCAGATTTAGCCCGGGGTAAATTAAGCGAGATCGATTTTTTGAATGGGTATATTGTGGAGAAAGGCCTGCAATATAACTTAGCAACTCCCGCTAACCAAGCTGTCTATGCCTTAGTCAAGATGATTGAAGCTGCATTCAAATAATTAGACTCAAACCCGATTTATTTTGCACTGCAATATACCGGTAAAATTAATGCTTCTATTTATTAGAATAAGATATACTTTGATTAAGCAGGAGAGCGAGAAGTTTCTTTCTCCACCGAAGGCGCAAACTCCTATGAACGCTCAGGTATCCCAAAAGACTAGTACTGCTTAACTTAAATAGCCGTCTGGAGAGTCGCCACCGAAATGGGGCGCACCGAAGGAGCAAATGCCTAACTCTATTTAGGTGTGAATCTCTCAGGTACCAAGGACAGAGGGAGCGGCAGCCGTAAATGAATGGCTGCATTTTTGCTTCACTCCATTCAATTTGCGGAAAGTACTCGGGAGCCTTACGCAATGCAAGTTAAACCAGCACAGCACTATAAAGTTCTTATTTTTGGCGCCTCTTATGGCTCTTTGTTAGCAACTAAATTGGCTCTTGCGGGCCATGATGCCACCCTCGTTTGTCTACCGAATGAAGTTGAGCTCATTAATCGCGAGGGCACGAGAGTACGCTTTCCAATTAAAGGTAGGGATGGCTTAGTTGAGGTTGATTCTCGCAGTTTGACGGGAAAAATTTCTGCTACTACACCAAACAATGTCAACTTAGCAGATTACGATTTAGTGGTACTTGCAATGCAGGAGCCACAGTATGGTGCTCCAGGAGTGCGGGAATTACTGCAAGCAGTGGCAGTAGCGAAGATACCCACCATGTCGATTATGAATATGCCACCCTTGACCTATTTAGCCCGAATTCCTGGCTTATCGATAGCTGATTATCGCAATTGTTATACCGATCCCAGTGTTTGGGATGGCTTTGATCCAAAGATGATGACTTTATGTAGCCCTGATGCACAAGCTTTTCGGCCACCGGATGAGCCGATTAACGTACTGCAAGTGCGCTTACCAACGAACTTCAAGGCCGCACGTTTTGAGTCAAATGAACATACGCAAATGCTACGCAATATTGCCGCTGATATTGAGGCAGTACGCTTTGATACCGGCTCTGAAGTAATTGAGTTACCGGTTAAATTAAAAGTATTCGACTCGGTCTTTGTGCCCTTAGCAAAATGGAGCATGTTATTAGCTGGTAATTACCGCTGCATTGGCCCAAATGGTATACGTCCAATTAAAGAGGCTATTCATGATGATCTCGAACTCTCTAAAAATATCTATAACTGGGCTCGACAGCTTTGTCAGACACTAGGAGCGAGCGAGGCCGATTTGGTGCCTTTTGAAAAATACGCTAATGCAGCGCTCAGTTTAGGCAGCCCTTCATCGGCCGCACGCGCTTTATTTGCCGGCGCAAAAAATATTGAACGAGTGGATCTTTTAATGCAAACCGTTGCCGCTAAACAGGGCATTCACTCGGATGAAGTCGATCAGATTATTAACTTAGTCAATCAGCAATTAGAAAAAAATCGGGCTGCGCCGTAAGTTACATAGCGGTACGTATTTTTATTTAATCATCGTCTGCCAGATCCTTATCTGGCGACGGTTTCTTTTGCAGATTGAATTCGTTCGGAATGCCATTGACTAAAATTGCTTTTGTAACCCAAGCCGATTGATTTTTATCGGTTTCAATAATTTCTTTTAAATGTGCACAATCGTTACGATGGCTGCAGGCGGCAAAACTATCATTTGCTTTATGCGTACTAAATTCGGCACATAATTTGTGATACCAAACACCATCTAGGGGACAAGGAAAAGGACCCGCCGATACGATTTGGATGGGAGTAGTGGATAAGCACGGTTGCTGTGTTTCATTTATTCAGAGTATTTACCACGAGTTTGGCGCTGGCATTGTTTTGCCTAGCTCGGGTATTAATTGGCAAAACCGGGGCTGTAGTTTTTCTTTAAACCCTGCGTCACTCAATACCTTAGAGCCTTTCCGCAAACCTTTTCATACCTTAAATCCGGCTTTAGCGCTTTTTAAAGATGGTCGTTCTATGGTGTATGGCACGATGGGTGGGGACGGTCAACCGCAAACGCAGTGTGCAGTCTTTACTAGAACGGCAGTTTATGGCCTTGATCCACAAGAAGCCATTAGTCGACCGCGTTGGTTATTGGGTCGAACCTGGGGCCAAACCAGCGATAGTCTAAAGCTAGAGTCACGCTTTGATCCTCGCGTAATTAGCGACCTGGCCGAGCTCGGTCATGAGATTGAGTTGCTTACCGATTTTGACGAAACTGTCGGTCATGCCGGCTGCATTATTCGCGAACCCTCGGGAGTATTGCGAGGGGGCTGGGATCCCCGTAGTGACGGTGGTGTTGCCGCCTATTGAGCGCATATTTCAATTCTGTATTAAAGTCATTATTGGTGTTTAAATCAACATGGATTTAATTACTAAAAATACTCTGGAGACTAATAATGCAAAAACGGATTCAAAAACAAGTTACTTTTAAAACGCTTGCCTTAGTTATGGGTGCGATGGGTATTATATCGCTTAGTGCTTGCCAATCCATGAAGCATGGCAACGGTCAGCAAGCTTCTGCTAAGTTAGAGCCACGTTCTGGCTCCACTACTACTGGCGAAGTCCTCTTTATTTGGCAAGGTCATGATGTTTTAGTGACCGGCAAATTTGCTGGGCTTAAACCAAATGCTGAACAAGGTTTTCATGTGCATGAGAAAGGCGACTGTTCTGCGCCTGATGCAACTAGCGCTGGTGGTCATTTCAATCCTGATACTAAAGCCCATGGTATGCCAAATAGTGACATGAGCCATGCAGGTGACATGCCGAACATCAAATCCGACGCCAATGGTAACGCTACTTATTCAGCTAAATTAACCGGATTTTCAGTGGATAACAGCGCAACCGGAATCTTAGGTCGCTCTGTAGTAGTGCATCGTGATCCCGATGACTATAAATCTCAGCCGGCTGGTAACTCTGGCCCCCGAATTGCTTGTGGGTTGATAAAATAAATTACTAGAAGACGCAAACCATCATTAATTAATGATGGTTTGTAGTTCTTTTCTAGAATGTCAAAGCTAGTTGTTGGCAGCTTCCTTATGCTATTCTAATTCATAGAATGGATGCCAAAATTTATAACAAAGTAAGGCAACTTGCTCTTCTGGTAAGCCCTTGGCTTATTTTATTAGCCCTTTGGCAGCTGATTATCTCAGCTAACCTAGTGGACCGCTCGCTAATGCCTAGTCCACCTGAGGTAGCTACTAAATTTTATGACTTACTCATGAATGGGCGCTTACTCGGCGATATTATGATGTCGACCCAACGAGTTTTTCTTGGGGTAGTGGGCGGTATTGCATTAGCGGTACCGGTAGGATTTTTAATTGGCTGGTATAAAGATGTCCGCACCTTTTTAGACCCAGTGATTAATTTTTTTCGTGCCTTGCCGCCAATTGCCCTAATTCCCTTGGTGGTTGTTTATTTCGGCATTGATGAGCCTGCCAAAATAATTATCTTGTTTTATGCATCATTTTTTGCTGGCGTAATTGTGATGTATGAAGGTGTGGCACAGATAAGCCCAATTTATATTAAGGTCGCCCATACACTGGGAGCGACAGATTGGGAGATTTTTTCACGTGTCATTGTGCCATTGACGATGCCACATATTTTGACTGCATTGCGAGTGGCATTGGGCGTTGCCTGGGCAACTTTAGTGGCATCCGAGCTTGTTGCAGCACAAAAAGGGCTGGGCGCACTAATTCAAAGTGCCGGATCATTTTTTCAGTTAGATGTTATATATGTTGGCATTATTGCTATTGGATGTGTAGCTTTAACCATGGATTTGATCTTGAGATCGCTGACTAAGCGATTAATTCAATGGCAAGATAGGGTGGAGGCGCAATGAGTCTAGAACGTATCCGCTTTGAGAAAGCTACGGTCGATTTTAATGTTGATAATCAGCTATTGCGTGTAATTGATGACATCTCTTTCTCAATCTCAGATGGTGAATTTATTTCTATAGTGGGCCCATCTGGGTGCGGTAAGACAACTTTAATGAATATCATTGCAGGCTTTGTGAGGCCTACATCTGGAAAAGTAATGCTCGATGGTATCGAAATCAATGGCCCATCTCAGAACCGCGGGGTTATTTTTCAAGAGTATGGTATTTTTCCATGGCTTACAGTCGAAAAAAATATCCTCTTTGGACTAACCCTCCGAAATAGTAAGGTACCCAAAGATCAACATCAACAAATATGCAGCCGATATTTGCACTTGATGGGGTTAGCGGATTTTTCGAAATCTTATCCCCGCACCCTTTCCGGAGGCATGCGGCAGCGTTTAGCTATTGCCCGTGCATATGCTACAAACCCTGAATTTTTATTAATGGATGAGCCATTTGGCGCACTAGATGCGCAAACACGAGCAAAAATGCAGGACTTACTACTTGAGGTTTTGCAACATGAGCGTAAAACCGTTTTATTGATCACGCATTCGGTAGATGAGGCAATTTATTTATCATCGAAAATTATTGTAGTAACTGCTCGCCCAGCTAAAATTAAAGAAGTGATAGACGTTCCATTTCCCTATCCCCGTCGTGAGTCGATTCATGATGACCCCCAATTCATTTCTCTTAAGTCGCGCCTGAGAGATTTGGTTATGAAAGAATATGAGGCGCAACAAAAAATTTCTAACATATAGATTAGAAGTCTTTACTAATAGGAGATTGTGGTGAAAAAAAATAATTCTGATTTTAATCGACGTAAATTTATTGTTGGTGCTGCCTCTGCGTCTGCATTAGCAATTACTGGGTTTCCAGCTATTGCCCAATCGAAAGCGAAGTTAAAGGTTGGCTATGTAGACACCTTAGCAGTGACAGGGCAGTTGTGGACAGGGGTACATCGCGGACAATGGGCTAAGGAGGGTATAGAGTTCGATCCCTATAAGTTTAATACTGGCCTAGACTTGTTTAATGCCATGATCGGCGGAAGTTTAGATATGTTGAGTACTGGTGCGGTTATTTCTAATTTTCCAGCTCGCGGACAAGGTAAGGCTTTCATTATTAATAATATTGAATTTGCTACAGCTCAACTTTGGGTTCGGCAAGATCAAGGCATTAAAGATTGGTCTGATCTAAAAGGCAAAAAAATAGCTACTACTCTTGGAACAACTGCCCATGTATTTTTAGATGCTGCTTTACGTGCCAATGGTCTTGATCCTACTAAGGATGTTGAGATTGTGAATCAGGGTATGCCAGTGGCTGTAACCTCATTTATTTCGGGTGCAGTACCAGCTGTTGCTTTATGGGTGCCATTTAATGTATTAGTGCGAGATAAAGTTCCCTCGGCAAAAATGTTAGTTGATGCCTCGGCATATTATCCGAAATCTGCGATTCTAGGTGGATGGGCAGTTCGCGCTGATTTTTTGGAAAAAAATCGAGCAACTTGCGCTAGTGTAATAAAAGGTTGGGCTGCGGCAAATGATGATTTAATTAAAAACTCTGAAGAAATTCTGCCAATTATTCAAAAAGCAAACTATAGCCAGGTGCCACTTGCCGATCTTCAGGCGCAATTTAAGGCCTCAAAATATAATACTGCTGCTGAATGGAAAAAACTGATTGAAAATGGCACGGCTATAGGTTGGCTACAACAAGTAACTGATTTTTATGCCAAAGCTGGGAATATCCAAAATCCCATTCCTGCTAAAACCTATTTTGAATCAAAACTTTTTACGGATAATGTTAAAGGCTAAGATATCCCCCCAGACCTGGGACTACATTATTGTTGGCGCCGGGTCTGCAGGATGTTTGCTGGCCAATCGTTTAATTCGTGCTGGTTTTTCTGTTCTTTTAATCGAGGCGGGCAAGCAAGATAAAGGCTTTTGGCTGCATTTACCTGTAGGTTATTTTAAGACTATTTTTGATGAACGCTACTCACGATTGTTTACGGTTGAACCACAACCAGAAACTGGTAACCGAAAATTAATTTGGCCTCGCGGTAGGGTATTGGGTGGATCAAGCTCTATAAATGGTTTGATTTATATTCGTGGTCAGCACGCTGATTATGACGACTGGGAGCGAGCGGGAGCAAGCGGCTGGGGGTATGAGAGTGTATTACCATTTTTCAAGCGCTCTGAGTGCTATTCGGGAGAAGAGAGTTATTTTCATGGTCAGAGTGGTGAGCTTGGAGTATCTAATTTAAAAAATGATGACTACACTTGCCATGCTTGGTTAGAGGCAGCCCAAGAGTTTGGATTGCCCTTTAACACTGACTTTAATGGCGAGACAGATTACGGGGTAGGTAAATATCAACTCAGTATTCGGGGGCGCTGGCGTTCAAGCGCCGCAGAAGCTTTTTTACGCCCAGTTGAAGGGGACAATAGATTAACTGTGCTAATTAATACCATGGTTTCAAAAGTCATTATTGAAAATAATCAGGCCATCGGCATTGAATGTATTAGTAATGGCTCGACTAACCGCTATTATTGCAGTGCCGAAGTAATTTTAAGTGGTGGCGCATTACAAAGCCCACAAATTTTGCAGCTTTCGGGAATCGGCCCTGCAAATTTGTTGCATCAACATGAAATTCCTGTTATTTATGACTCCCCTGAAGTTGGTCAAAATTTGCAAGACCACTATCAAGCACGGACAATTGTTCAGCTAAAAAACAAAGTTTCTCTCAACAATCAAGTGCGCAATCCTTTGGGATTAGCAAAAATGGGTGCTGATTGGCTATTGATGCAGAAGGGACCTTTAACCGTTGGTGCGGGGCAAGTCGGCGGATTTGCAAAAACAGTCTACGCTAAAGATGGTCGTGCTGACATTCAATTTAATGTGATGCCATTATCGGTAGATAAGCCTGGCGATCCTTTGCATAGCTATGCAGGCTTTACTGTTTCGGTCTGTCAATGTAGGCCACAATCGAGGGGTACATTGCAAATTCAATCAACTAATCCTTTTGAGCAAGCAAAAATCACGGCGAATTATTTATCCGCTGATTTAGATATTAAAACTTTAATAGCAGGTTTGGATATGTGTCGTGAAATTTATCAGCAGAAAAGTTTTCGTAATCTCTGGCAGGTAGAGAAGTTGCCCAGTAATATGCCCTTAGAATTCTTCGCAAGAAATCATGGTGGAACGGTGTTTCATCCAACCAGTACATGCCGAATGGGTTCAGATTCAACGGCAGTTCTCGACCCTCAGTTACGTGTAAATGGCGTTAATAATTTAAGGGTTATTGATGCATCTGCTATGCCTGCAGTTATTTCCGCAAATACGAATGCCGCAACTATTATGATTGCAGAAAAGGGTGCGGCACTCTTAACTGGATAACTAGGTTGATTTATGTGATGCTGCAAGCCCTTCGAGCGCTAAGTCATAACCCAATGATGTCATTGAGTGTTCAATTGAAGGTGTAGCGACTTTACGTTCCTATATTGTTGATGAGGTTGAGTAAATTTTGCACAAATATTTCTAAAGGATTCATGATGAATAAAAATATAAAGAAGGTTTTCTTTCTCGTATCCATCACATTAGTTTTGTTCTTCAATAAGAATCTTTACGCCCAAGCAGATTATCCAAATCGTCCCGTTAAAATGATTGTCGGCTTTCCAGCTGGGGGCGCTGTTGATGGAGCAGGGCGCATGATGGCCCAAATTTTACAAAAAGCCTTTAATCAAACTTTTATCATTGAAAATCGTCCTGGTGTAGGCGGGATGTTAGCAATGCAAGAGGTTGCTCGGGCGGCACCAGATGGCTATACCCTAGCAGTTGGTTCTGCGGGCCCGTTAACAGTAAGCCCATCTATATTTAAAAAAGCCAATTTTGATCCTCGGCAGTCTTTAGCACCGGTCATTTGGTTTGTTAATAATCCTGGCATTGTGGTAATTCGTAAAGATTTACCAGCGAATAGCATTGCCGAGTTAGTTAAGTTATCAAAAACCAAAGAGCTGAATATGGCCTCTGCCGGCACTGGTAGCGTATTACATTTAATGGGGGAATATTTTCAAGAGCGGATGGGGATTAAATGGGTGCATGTTCCCTATAAGGGTAGCGGCCCAGCATTAACAGATATGGTTGCAGGACGAACTGATGTTGCTCTAGAATTAGTGCCCTCTGCTGCCCCTTTTGTTAAGGCAGGGCAGTTGCGTGCCTTAGCGATTACCTCCAGCAAGCGTTTAAATGCATTGCCTGATGTGCCAACATTAGGAGAGCTTGGCTATAACGGCCTGGATATGGGATCCTGGATGGCATTATTGGCGCCTAGGGGAACTTCTGCTGAAATCATTAACAAATTAAATCAAGCGCTCAACGAGGCGATGAAAAATCCTGAACTCATTCAAAAGGTGAATGCGGGGGGCGGTGAATTAGTCGGCGGAACACCCCAAGATCTAACCAATCAGATGAATAAAGAGATCCCACGTTGGGCAGCCATTATTGAACGCCTGAATATTCAACCCGACTAATAGCGTTTTACTTTTTTTAGGAAAATCGATGGCAAAGCAAGAAATTTCAACAACGAATATTAAAAAACCAGGCGGACACTTCTCGCAGGCAACAGTAGTGGAGGCTAAAGGTAGATTAGTCTTTATCTCGGGTATGACTGCGCATAAACCCGATGGCACGATTGCGGGAATTGGCGATATGGAAGCGCAAACCCGTCAAGTTTGTGAGAATGTAAAGAACGCGGTTGAGGCAGCAGGCGGTACGATGGCAGATATTTGTCGGGTCGATGTCTATGTGATCGGCATGGAGCACTTTGATGTCATTCATAAGGTACGACGTGAATATTTTAAAGCGCCATTACCTGCGTCGACGATGGTAGAAATATCACGCTTTGTATCACTAGATTACTTAATTGAAATGAATGCAATTGCAGTGATTCCATAAAGAAAAATTTGAAAGGCTTTTATGTATTTTTGTACCTTTAATTTAAATGGTAGTTCGCAACTAGGAATGGCTAAAAATTCTCAGTTACAGGCCTTGGTCAATTTAACCGAAATGTGGCCTGAAGCTTTAGCGCCAAGCAATGTGGGTGAATTCATTGCCAAGGGCGATGCGGGGCTTGTAATAGCGGCGAAATTACATCAGTCTGCGAATAAATGGATTGATGTTCAAGGTTTGCAGTGGTTGGCTCCGATTCCCAAACCCCATAAAAATATTTTTTGCGTTGGCCGCAATTATCGCGAGCACATTATTGAAGGCAATATCGCGCAGGGACGCGAACCGAATTTATTCCCCGAATTCATTGAATTATTTACTAAGGCGCCAACCGCAGTAATTGGGCATGGCGCAACAGTACCACTCCACGCGGGCTTAACTGCCATGCTTGATTATGAAGCTGAGTTAGCCATTGTGATTGGTAAGGGTGGAGTAAATATTACTGAAGACAACGCCAATGACGCTATATTTGGATACACCATTTTGAATGATGTTACTGGTCGAGAAATTCAACGGCGGCATGGCCAATGGTTTAAGGGTAAGAGCCTCGATGGCAGTTGCCCAATTGGCCCTTGGGTTGCTCATAAGTCTGCTATTGCCGATCCGCATCAATTGGCAATTTCCTTAAAAGTCAATGGCGAGCAGAGGCAAAATGGGAATACTTCAACAATGATTTTTACCATCCCGCGAATTATTGCTGAATTATCAGCTGGACTTACTCTGGAGCCAGGAGACATTATTGCAACTGGTACGCCTTCTGGCGTTGGCTATGCGATGAAGCCGCCACGTCCTTTGAAAACTGGAGATGTTATTTCAATCGAAATTGAAGGGCTTGGTAAGCTAGAAAATACAGTAGGAGCTTAAAGCGAGGAGGCTAGTTGCAGCAACTCAATATCAGTATGCGCAGCCCCAATGATAGAAACCCCAAAGGGGACGCCATCAATTTTAATTAACGGTAGATTGATCTGGGGTAAGCCCGCTAAGCCTGCTATACAAAGAAGGCGAAATGAGTCGCCCCGAAAGCGATCAAATTCTGCAGGCGAACTGTTAAGTAATGGCGGTAAATTAGCTGCAGTAGGAATAATTACTACTCGTTGATGAGACAAAATTGTTTCTAGACATTTTTTAATTACTACCTGTTGTTGAAGGGCAGTTTTAAATTCGCTTGGAGAAATATTGCTTGCGGCCATAAAGCGCTCTTTCACCCCTGGGCCCATCTGCTCGATATGCTTAGCTGCCCAGGTGCCATGTTCCGCCCAAATTTCTGCGCCTTGAATAATTCGAAATGTATTAGCCCAGTCTGTTAGGACGTAGGGATGTATTGAGAGGGATTGGCTGCTACTTAAAAATGGGATTTTGAGTAGTTGCGCTTTGACGTACTGAGCAAGCTGAGGGTCGATCAGATCCCATGCTTCCTCAAGAAAAAATGGCTCAAACGGAGCGGGAGAGTGGGCTTGGCTTTCTGCTTTTTCATGCAATAAAACTTCGCCAACTTGTAAAAGTAGTTTAGGCTCACGCGTAAACCAACCGACGGTATCAAAGCTTTTAGCTAACGGCCTAGTGTGCGCTAAAGAGATTCGGCCATGGGTTGGCCTCATGCCATAAATTCCGCAGAAACTCGCCGGTGCTCGAACTGAGCCACCGGTATCAGAGCCAATTGCAAAATCAACTAAGTTTGCCGCTACAGCTGCAGCTGATCCGCTTGAAGAGCCCCCTGGAATACGCAGTGGAGCTGCAGAATTGATCGGGGTGCCATAGTGCGCATTCATGCCAAGCAAGCTATAAGTGAGTTCATCGGTATGTGTTTTGCCAACTAAAGAAGCGCCACTGTGGATTAGCATTTCAATTGCCGGAGCAGTTTGAGTTGCACGCGGATGGGTATTAAACCAGTCAGGACTACCAAAGCCAGTGGGATAGCCAGCAATATCAAAGATATCTTTTGCCCCAAAACGCAAGCCCGCTAATGGACCTGGATGATGACTCGGTAATTCAACATGGGTATGCCGACAAAACGCATTAACATGATCGAAGTCTAAAATTGTTTTCATTGCATATAGGCACTCAGCTAATAGAGCGGTAAAGTTATGTATATTAGTTTATGGCATTAAAGGGTAATGAAGTCTAATTTATTAAAGGAAACAAAAAATGAAGTTGGTGCGCTATGGGAAAAAGGGTCAAGAAAAACCCGGTTTGATCGACAGTGGAGGTAAGTTACGGGATTTATCCAAACATATTAACGATATTGATCCCGAGCAATTAGGAAAAAGTGCTTTGGCCAAGCTGGCGAAGCTAAAGCCTGAATCCTTGCCCTTAGTGAAGGGTAAGCAGCGCTTTGGGGTACCAGTTAATGGCGTCACTAAATTTATTGCCATTGGCCTTAATTACACTGATCATGCAATTGAAGCCAACATGGCAATACCAACAGAACCGATTATTTTTCTGAAAGCAAATTCGAGTCTCTGTGGACCTAATGATGATTTAGTTTCACCTAAGGGAGCAAAGAAACTAGATTGGGAAATTGAATTGGGAGTGGTGATTGGTAAAAAAGCCCGTTATGTTAGCAAAAAAGAGGCCTCTAAATACGTTGCTGGCTATTGCGTGATTAACGATTTATGTGAACGAGCATATCAGCTCGAGCGTGGGGGTACTTGGGATAAAGGCAAGGGCTGCGATACCTTTGGCCCTGTTGGCCCTTGGCTAGTAACTGCAGATGAAATTAAAAATGCGAAGAACTTAAATATGTGGCTCGATGTGAATGGCAAACCAATGCAACGAGGCAACACAAAAACGATGATTTTCGATGTGGCCACAATTGTGAGTTACGCGAGTGAATTTATGACTTTAATGCCTGGCGACATTATTGCTACCGGTACGCCTCCTGGAGTAGGCATGGGGATGAAGCCAAAGCCCCAATACTTAAAAGTTGGCGACACTATTTCATGTGGCATTGAGAGCTTGGGCAGCCAGCGCCAGAAGGTTAAGCCATTTAAAAAGTAACTATCGGCACTAGGGAATACCCGATTAATTACTGTTTTCTGTCAGTATTTATTGTATAAAGACTAATTGCAATAAATAAAACAATTCTGTTTAGGGGGCTTCATGTTGAATCATTTATCAAAACAACTGCTTTTAGCTAGTGCTTTGTTGTTTGGCGCTTCTTTTCAGGTGGGGGCTGCCGATCCCATTTTGATCGGTATTTCTATTACTCAGTCGCCCCCTGGCTCAGTAGTGCAGGGCACCCAAATTAAAGATGCCTTAGAAATTTATCGTGACATGGTTAATGCTAAGGGCGGCGTACTTGGACGACCAATTCAATTGGTATTTGAAGATAGTCAAGGGCTGCCAGAAAAAGGACGTTCAGCAGTCGAGAAGCTGATTACGAAAGATAAGGTAGTGGCCATTACTGGATCTCACCAAAGCTCGGTTTGTTTAAGTGAAATTGAAGTGGCACATCGCTATCAAATTCCCTACGTTAATACGAACTGCTGGGCAGATTCAGTTCGCGAGAAGGGCCATCCCGAGGTTTATAACACCTCCCCTTATAACTCCCTAGTTGCTAAATCGATGGCTGATACATTGAAAGCGATGAAAGTAAAACGGGTAGTTGCTTTTGCTGAAAATACCGACTACGGCATTGGTTTAGCTAAAGGCTTGGGTACTGCATTAAAAGCGACTGCACCGAATATTGAATATAAGTATGAAACTTTAGATCGGGCGAGCAAGGACTTTACCCCAGCTATCTTGGCTCTGAAGGCGAATCCTCCCGATGTGGTTGTCCTAACCATGTTGCCGCCCGGCGCTTATATTGCTTTAAATCAGTTATATGAACAAGGCGTTGCGCCAACGGCAAAAACGATTGTCTATGATGGCGCAGGTATGGCTGACTACCCAGATTTTTGGCAGAACGTAAAAGAAGCTGGTAAGTATTTAATGACCATTGGTATGTACCATCCAGAGATGAAGCAAACTGACTTATCACGTCAAATTGCAGTAGCTTATAAGCGCAAAACTGGCAATGATCCAAATCGCTTGATTTTCCAAGCAGTTGATTCATTGGTTGTTGTAGTGGATTCAATCAGGCAGGCAAAGAGTACTGATCCAGCCAAAATGCTGGCGGCTATGCAAACAGGGAAATTTGATGGTGCGCGCGGCACAATGAATTTTGATTCTCGTCCAGGTGTTTCATACCACCAGTGGATGGATATTCCTTATGTCAATTATCAATTGACGGCGGTGAATCAGGCTGTTGGTAATACCACTCTCTTGCAAGGCCCGGGTATGGCATTAAATGTTAATAAATTACAGTACCCAAAGTAATTTGATAGTAGTTTTATCTTAATCATTATCTTCTGCCTGAAGTCTTGAGGCAGAAGAATTTTTTATGTCATTATTTCTTGATTTAACGATTAACGGACTCATTATGGGTCTGTTCTACGCGCTCATGGCCGTAGGTTTATCAATGATTTTTGGCATTCTACGCATTGTCAATTTTGCTCATGGTGAATTTTTCATGGTGGGTGCCTATGCCTACGCCTTAACTGCAATGAAGCTAGGAATTAATCCTTGGTTCGCGCTCCTACTAGCAGCGGCAGGCGGTGCTTTTCTTGGCGTAACGATTGAGAAATTACTCATGCGGCCCCTTTATCAAGGCTATCAGAGCTGGTCAATTGTGAAGGATGAGTATGCGGTAGTAGTAACTTTTGCTTTATCCCTATTTTTAATTCACTTTGTTGATAAAGTTATTGGCCCATCTCCCTTTATGGGGCCAAGCCTAGTCAGTACACAGCGAATCGCAATTGGTCCAATTATGTTGAATGGTCAGAAAATTATTGCGGCAGGTATTTCCATCTCCTTGTTATGCGGGCTCGCTCTCTTTATTAAAAAATCACTTTGGGGTAGGCAGATTCAAGCAGTTGCCCAAAATCGCTTCGGTTCTTCTTTAGCTGGCATTGACCCAGTGCGAACTACCAGCATTATTTTTGCTATCTCTGGTATGTTGGCTGCGCTTTCGGGCGCATTATTAGCACCATTAATGAATCCTGCGCCTGATATTGGCTCATTTCCCGCCATCAAATCATTCATTATTGTCGTGTTAGGTGGCATGGGATCAATCTGGGGCAGCATGATAGCCGCCTTATTACTCGGAGTTTCAGAATCGTTTTTTGCTGTTTATATTTCTTATGACTACCGAGATGCTTTTGGCTTATTTGTATTGGTAGCCGTTTTAATTCTGCGGCCGCAAGGTTTAGCGGGTCAAAAAGGGCGCCAGTCATGAGTCAGATGGAAAATTTATGGTCTAGAAAGTTATCGCGCGACCTGAAGTGCTTATTCATTCTTTGTGCGCTGATGTGTCTGGTGCCTTTGCTTGACTTATCACCCTATACATTAGGCATTTTAATTGTTGGCTTTTATTTTGCCTTAATTGCCTTGGCTTGGAATTTATTAGCTGGCTTTACCGGTCAATTTTCAATGGCCCCAGCGGCCTTTGCCATGATTGGTGGCTATATAACGGCCTTACTCAGTTATCACTTGAGCGTTTCACTGTGGGTAGGTATTCCTGCGGCTGTTTTTGGTTCGGCCTTACTCGGTTTTTTATTGGGTGCCACAGTATTGCGTTTGAAGGGGCCTTATTTGTCTTTGACTACCTTGGCATTTGCGGAAATAGCGCGCGTGTTTATTGGTAACTCCCATGAATTTACCCGCGGTGATCAAGGTCTAAACTTGCCCACCTTAATGGAAAGCCGTATTGCCTACTATTATTTTTTCTTACTGCTGGTCGTCTTAGTGGGCTGGCTAATCTTCTTACTCATGCGGAGTAAATACGGCGGATATTTATTGGCCATTCGGGATGATGCAGAAGCAGCAGAAAGTAGGGGAATTCCGGTAGTTCGGTTCAAGCTATTGGCATTTACTATCTCAAGCGCTATTTGCGGTTTTGCAGGTTGTATGTATGGCACCTTTAGCCAATTAGTGAGTCCTGAGATGGGCTTAATTCAGCAAACAGGCTTAATTATTTCAATGGTCGTGATTGGTGGAATTGGCTCGCTTACTGGTCCGGTTTTAGGCGCTTTGCTAGTCTACCTTAGCTCCGAATGGTTAAGGGATGTTGGCAATATACAGCTCATTGTATTTGCCTTACTGGTAATTATCTTTGCACGCTTTTTTAGAACTGGTTTGTGGGGAATTTGCCTGAGCCTATATGCCCGACTAAAACCAGTAAAAAATAATTGAAATGAAAACCGAACCTTTATTACGCGTTGACAGCATTTCAAAGCGCTTTGGTGGCAACCAAGCAGTTGACCACGTTTCATTTGAAGTGCCGCAGGGCATTATTTTGGGCTTAATTGGTCCAAATGGATCCGGCAAGACCACGGTATTGAATATGCTATCTGGGGAGTTGTTTCCTGATGAGGGCAGTACTTATCTTGAGGGCCGTTCTATTACGCGGCTATCACCATCTCAGTTAGCGCATTTGGGGGTGATACGCATGTTTCAGATGACCCGCGTTTTCATTCGGCTGTCAGCCTTTGATAATTTATTAATTTCTGGGCGGGCATTAGGCTTAAGCGCTGCAGAAGCAGAGTCTAGAGCGCAAAGCCTTGTTAAGGAGCTAACACTTGAGCAAGTGCAGTACTTAGATGCTGGCCAACTTTCTGGCGGGCAAAAAAAATTACTCGAATTTGGTATGTGTTTTATGTGCCCACCTAAAATCGCCTTATTAGATGAGCCTTTTGCTGCCGTACATCCCGTAATGAGAGAGACCATGGCAGAATTTATTCGCACGCGTAATCAGAATGGACAAACCTTTCTCTTGGTAAGTCACGATATGCCAATTGTAAAAAGCTTATGTCATGAATCTATTTGTATGAATACGGGGAAAATTATTTCGCAAGGCAGCACCCGCTTAGTGCTAGAAGACCCGAATGTCATTGAAGCATATTTAGGCGGTGATCATGTCTGAATATTTGCTGGAGTTGAAATCGGTAACTGCAGGTTATGCGAAAGATATTGACGTATTGCGGGACGTTTCTTTGCAGGTGAAGGCCGGTGAAATTAGCGGTCTAATTGGCCTTAATGGGGCTGGTAAATCAACCTTGGTTAAAACAATTTGTGGTTTTTTGCATCCCAAAGCAGGCGATATTTTTTATGACAATAAAAATATTAACCATCTTGAGCCGCACCACTTAATTGACTTGGGAATTTGCTGTATTCCGCAAGAGTCGAGCCTATTTCCATTTTTAACTGTGCGCGAAAATCTTTTACTACCGATTCAGTCACGCATGCAATTATTTGCGAATGTTTGGAAATCACGTTATGAAGAGGTAATTGAATTATTTCCAGCGCTCAAAGATAAATTAGGACAGGCTGCAGGCGAGCTATCTGGGGGCCAGCAAAAGCAACTTGAGTTCGCTAAGGCATGGATTTTGCAGCCGAAATTATGTTTAGTAGATGAGCCTAGTATTGGTTTGTCGCCAAAGGTTGCGGAAGAAGTTTTTGTCTGGCTAGATCGTTTTACTGAGAGGGGTATTGGCGTTTTATTAATTGACCATAACGTACGTCGTGTCGTGCGTATGTCGCAAACCATATTTGTATTAAGCCTGGGTGCTATTACCGCCTCCGGTGATCAAGCTAAATTTACGGGTGATTTACATTCACAAGTTAAAGAATGGCTTGGCCTGAACTTTTAGTTTGTGAATGGCAGGTTATGGGTTATTAATGATGACTTGCTGGCTTAATTGAATTTCATCGCAGTTATTCTGCATATTGGCACGGTCGATCACAATAAAATCGCTCTCTTTATTTAGGCTAATGAGTGGATGATGCCAAACTCCCTTGTTATATGTGATACCAGCACCATTGCTCGCAATGAAGGCGCAAAGATTATTGACGACATCTGCTTCGGACTCTAAATTCGGCTTGCTAACCACAATTAAATATTGGTCATTAGTTTGATTATTGGTGGGTATAAACGTTTGGGTTCCCAGGGGATGTCGTTCCATCAATCGCAGAGTGAATGGCATGACAAACGGTTGCCCACGAAATAAGCTAATAATTGCCTTACTATCCCCGTCGCCTACATCAATTTCTGAAATCGCATGGTAACGTTCCGTAGTACCTTGATTAATGGGATAGTGATCGAGGTGCGCAAAGGAAATAACCTTACCAAAGGGCTGAAAGTTTTCTTGGTTTAGGGGGAGTGGATGGATTATTTTCATGCGTAAGCAAAGAAAAGACTCAATTAATCGACTTTAAGTACCGCTTTGGCCAAAAAAGAGCCTTGGCCCATTGGGCGGTAAAAAGAGTTGCTGATAAAAAATGGGTTTCGATCGTTGTCCACTTGCCAAAATCTCAACCAGCACACCTTTGGTATTTTTTGCTTGGTCTAAGAGTTGATTGATCGTGCTTGGCAACGTAATGCATTGAATCGTCCGATCAATTTTTTCCAGGTGAATTTGGTAATGATCCTGAATTAATCCAGCAAAATTAGCGCTATTTAATTCTTTTAGTGGGGTATTAGCAATAATTGGAAATTGTTCTGGATCAAGAAAATATTTGCTGTAGAAACCATACTCTCCGGCCTGAATAAGACGATTGATTTGGAGTATCGGAACATTTATTTTCCCTGCTGTTAACCAATGGGCCCATGGTTCAGTAGATTGTATTAATTTTCTCTTCACTACTTGGGTCGACATCGGCACAAACTCAGCGCTATCTTTTTCAAGAAAGCGAAAAATCCAGGGTCCACCGATACGTTTTTCAACAGGAATAACAAATGTGCCCAAGCCACGCTTACGCTGTAAAAAACCTTCGCGAGTAAGACTGCCAATGGCTTTTTGAATGGTTCCGAGGCTAAATGGGGTAGTTTTAGATAGTTCTAACTCGGTCGGTAGCTTGACCCCACATTGCCAATATCCATCTTGAATGGCCGCCAAGATGGATTCACGTAAAACTTCATATTTCCTCACGTTAACCCTATGTTGAGGCTTATATTTTTTATAAAAAAGGGCTTCGCTCATTGATCTATTTATTTAGGTTATATACCAGTATTGCTTGTTATCTTACGCCGTGAATCGGATTTTTGCGTCCACAAGTTAATATATAGTAAGTCTTGACAAAATTCACAACTAGTAATAATCTAATTCAGCTTTATCGATAAAAATAAAAAATAGTCGATTTAATCGTACTTAGGAGACCAAAATGCGTGGGGCGGTAGTTTGCTCTCATCAAATTGCTGCGGATGCTGGCGCTAAAGCGATGGAGCATGGTGGCAATGCTATCGATGCAACGGTTGCAGTTGCTATGGCTTTAGCTGTGCTTGATCCTGCAAATTGTGGGGTAGGCGGGTATGGCGGCTTTATGGTGGTTCAAAAATCGCCCGATGATATTCCCGTAACAATTGATTTCAATGCTACTGTAGCAAAAGAGTTTAACCCGGCATTACTGACGTCTAATAAGATTGGCGTCAATTACTTCGGTAGCGCTGCTTCGGTTTCAACCCCCCTAGTATTACGTGGCCTGCTTAAGGCCCACCAAGAATTTGGGTCGCTGGACTTTGCGCCATTATTAAATGCAGCTATTGCTACAGCGCAGGACGGCTTCATTGTCGGTCAGAATTTACAAATGGCTTTGAGATGGGCTGCAGCTCGCGAAGATCAGTTTCCCAATGACTTTAAGGCCATTTTTGCCCCTGATGGGAAATGGCTAAAAGCAGGCGATCGCCTTATTCAGGCAGATCTAGCAAAAACGCTGACTCAGATTCAAGCAGATCCGGTGGGATTTTTTTATCAAGGTGAGTTTGCAAGCGCTACTAGCCAATTTTTATTGGAGAAGGGCGGCTGGTTAAATGCGGAAAATTTTTTACAGCAGCAGGCTAAGCTTGATGCGGGCACTCTAGTGGCATTTCACGGGTCTGATATATATGGCCCAAATCCCTTAACATCTGGGTTTGGCATCGTGAAAGATGCGTTGCACCAGTTGTCTCATATTCGTTTAGAAGAGCTTCAAGAAGAAAAAAATTATATTGAGTTGATTGCAGAAGCGTTGCGGGTAGGATGGAACAATAAAAGACAGGCATTTGTTATATCGAAGGCAGCAGAGCAGCATACAACGCATTTTTGTATCAGTGATACCAATGGGATGACAGTTTCTTGTACTTTTACACAAGGGCCCTTATGGTTTGGATCCGGCCTAATGACTCCAGGAACGGGCGTTATTTTAAATTGCGCTGGCAATTTATTCCGCCAGTCGGTCGCTTCCGGCGAATGGCTTTGCGTGACGAATCTCTCGCCCAATGTGATGCTAAAGAAAAATGGCGATCAAATTGCCTCTGGATGTCCAGGTGGACCCCGCATACCAGCAATCATCTTGCAAATTATTTTAGAAATGAGTTCGAAAAATAGTAGCTTAGAAAAAGCGATTAACCGCCTGCGTGTATCGGTTACGCCGAATGGCGAATTAGAGTTAGAGGATGAAGTGCTAGCAAAGCGTTATCAGGCGCCGCAGATTAATGCCGCAGAATATTTTGGGCCGACTTCAGCTTTGTTGAGGGCGCCAAATGGTGATTTGCAGGTTGCTACTGATGATCGTTTTGAAAAGGGCGTTGCGTGGGTTTGAGTCAACTAATCTCGAATAAAAGGAATAATTTTGGATAAATCGGTAGGGATTATTGATACAACTTTGCGGGATGCTCATCAATGTTTATGGGCAACGCGGATGACAACTGCCCATATGCTGCCCATAGCAGAGCAAATGGATCGAGCTGGCTTTGATCAGATTGATTTGGCCGGAACCATTCAGTTTGATGTTTGTGTGCGCTACTTAAAAGAAGATCCGTGGGAACGCGTGCGACTCATGCGCAAGCTCATTAAAAAAACGCCCCTGAGGTCTTTAGTGCGCAGCAAAAATATTGCCTCATTTGACTTTGTGCCAGACGATATTATCGAGCTCTGGGTAGAGCGCTTAGTTGCTAATGGCTTTCGGGTTATTGGCGCTTTTGATGGTCTTAATGACGTATCTAACATGTTAGCCACCACGCGGATATCGAAAGCGTTGGGGGTGTATACATTTGGCGCCCTTTCATACAGCTTAAGCCCAGTTCATACCGATGCGTTATACGTTGAAACTGCCAAGCAATTAATTGCTAGTGGCACGGTAGATGCCATTATGCTCAAAGATGCTGGCGGCCTATTAACTGTTGATCGTATACGTACCTTAGTTCCTGCCCTGAAAAAAGTAATGGGTAAGGTGCCCCTTGAAATTCATGGACATTGCTTAACAGGCATCGCCCCATTAATGTATTTAGAGGCAGTCAAGCTTGGCGCTGATCAGTTGCATACTTCGATAGCGCCACTCGCAAACGGCGCTGCACAGCCTGCCACTCAAAGTGTTGCTAAAAATTTAAGATTAGACGGTTATCGCTTATCAATCAATGACGAAGTCATTGATGAGATAAGCGAACACTTTCAGCGCATTGCAGAACTTGAAGATAAGCCGGTGGGTCAGATTTTGGAATATAACGCCTTTCACTATCAGCATCAAATTCCTGGTGGAATGCTAAGTAATTTTCGTTCGCAGTTAGATCAGGCTGGTATTGCAGATAAGTTTGATGAGCTTTTAGATGAATGTGCCAGGGTAAGACAAGAGCTGGGATACCCCATTATGATTACGCCTTTTGCCCAATTTGTGGGCACCCAGGCAGTATTAAATGTCTTGCATGGCGAGCGGTATCGCGTCGTTCCTAACGAAATAAAAAAATATGCTTTAGGGTATTACGGTAAATTGTTGGCGCCAGTCGAGCCAAGCGTTTTGGATCGAATTATAGAGAATGGCTCTAAACAAATCGGCCTAAATCCTACGCAACGCGAACCCGGTGTAAAGGCTTTAAGAAAAAAATATCCACATGCTAGTGATGATGAGCGTTTATTGCGCTATATGTTTGCCGGATCTCAAGTTGATGATATGTTAGCAGCAGGTGCCATGAAAACGGAATATGTTTTTGAGCATTCAGTTGTTTCCTTAGTCAAGGAATTGAGTCGGCGACCCAAGACAAGTCGGATCCACGTCTCAAAACCTGGCTTGAACATTGAAATTGCAGGGTCATAATGGTGCGAAATTTAATCAAAGGAGATAGTGGTGGCTGAGCGTAATTTAAATTATCAGGATTTGATGGAGATTATTCGCTTAGTTGAGGATTCACCACAATTTTCAGAGTTTAGTCTTCAGTACGGCGACATTAAAATCGATTTACGGAAAAATTCGGCTACCTCACAGCCTCGCTCTTTTCAGCGTTCTGGCAACGTAGAGCAGGCTCCTTTACCTGTGCAAAGTGCTGAAGTCAGTGCTGAAGTAAGTGCTCAAGTAAGTGCTCAAGTAAGTGTGCCACTTAAGCCCGTTAACAAAAAAATGATGGTAGCTCCTGCCGGTTTAGTGGGTATTAAGGCGCCGATGGTGGGAAGTTTTTACCGTTGTCCTGAACCCGGAGCCGCGCCGTTTATTGAGATCGGTGCTGCAGTTGGAATAGATACAGTGGTGTGCATTATTG
>CAIXDG010000199.1 GCA_903918115.1 uncultured beta proteobacterium | reverse complement strand
TTCTTACTGCGTAAGGGCTATGAAGTCCATGGCATTAAGCGCCGTGCCTCGCTCTTTAATACCGACCGTATAGATCACCTCTATCACGACCCCCATATTGAGGGCTCTAAATTAACCCTCCACCATGGCGACCTCACCGATTCATCATGCCTCATTCGGATTATTCAACAAACCCAGCCTGATGAGCTCTATAACTTAGCAGCGCAGTCACATGTCGCCGTCTCTTTTGAAGAGCCAGAGTACACTGCGAATTCTGATGCTTTGGGCGCCCTGCGTTTATTAGAAGCGATTCGGATTTTGAAGTTGGAGAAAAAAACCCGTTTCTATCAAGCCTCAACTTCTGAGCTTTATGGCTTAGTGCAAGAAATTCCCCAAAAAGAAACAACGCCTTTTTATCCCCGTAGCCCCTATGCCGTAGCTAAGCTCTACGCCTACTGGATTACCGTGAACTACCGTGAGGCTTATGGCATGTATGCCTGTAACGGCATTCTCTTTAACCATGAGAGTCCGATTCGTGGCGAAACGTTTGTCACCCGCAAAATTACCCGTGCCTTAGCGCGTATTAAGTTAGGCGTGCAAGAATGTCTATACCTTGGCAATCTTGATGCTAAACGCGACTGGGGTCATGCCCGTGATTATGTTGAAATGCAATGGTTAATGTTGCAACAAGAAGTTGCTGAAGACTATGTTATTGCGACCGGCGTGCAATTTAGTGTACGTGAGTTCATCAATTTGGCTGCCGCTGAGTTAGGTCTGAAAATAACCTGGCAAGGCACGGGAGTCAATGAAAAAGGCTTTGACAGTAAGGGCAAATGTATTGTGGCCGTAGACCCCCGTTATTTCCGCCCCACCGAAGTCGAAACCCTTTTGGGTGATGCTAGCAAGGCCAAAGAAAAGCTGGGCTGGGTGCCACGTACCTCGTTTGAAGATTTAGTCAAAGAGATGGTGCGCGAAGACCTTCGTGGCGCCGAGCGCGACGAGCTCGTGAAAAAACATGGCTATACCACCCTGGAACGAAATGAATAAAGCAGCAAAGATTTATGTAGCGGGTAATCGCGGTATGGTGGGAAGCGCAATTGTGCGCTTACTGCGATCTGAGGGATACAACAATACTCTGACTCGCACACATGCTGAACTCGATTTGCTTAATCAAGAGGCAGTGCATCATTTTCTGCAAGCTGAAAAACCGGACTATATTTTTATTGCTGCAGCCAAAGTCGGCGGTATTCAATCAAATAATACTTATCGTGCCGATTTCATTTATCAAAATCTGATGATTGAATGTAATTTAATTCAAGGTGCTTATGCAGCTGGCATACATCACTTAATGTCCCTAGGATCAAGCTGTATTTATCCGCGTGATTGTCCGCAACCGATTAAAGAAGAATATTTACTGTCGGGGCCACTTGAACAAACCAATGAACCTTATGCAATCGCTAAAATTGCCGGCATTAAGTTGTGTGAAAATTATAACCGTCAATACGGCACCCATTATGTGAGTTTAATGCCAACCAATTTATATGGGCCTGGCGATAACTACGATTTAAATAACTCGCATGTCTTACCCGCCTTAATTCGTAAGGCCCATGAAGCTAAATTACGTAATGAAAAAACTTTAGTTGTTTGGGGTTCAGGACGGCCTCGCCGTGAGTTTATGCACGTCGATGATTTAGCGAGAGCCTGCGTGATGTTAATGGAGCAGGGTTATAACGGCCCCTTCCTGAATATTGGTACTGGGACTGACTTAACGATTCGTGAATTAGCACAAGAAGTCATTGCGGCAATTGGTTTTCCAGGAGATTTACAGTTCGATAGCAGCAAGCCCGATGGCACGCCACAAAAACTCCTCGATGTCAGTAAAGCAAATGCCTTAGGCTGGAAAGCGCAAATTGCACTACGCCCCGGAATAGCTAACGCCTATAGCTGGTTTTTAGAGCACATTGCGCCTGGACTAAAGTGAGTAAAATTCAGTTATGAAGCTAGAATTTTCAACGGTAATTCTTTGTGGTGGTGCAGGCTCGCGTTTATGGCCAGTTTCTCGTGAAAACCGCCCCAAAGTATTTATGCCGGTTGCTAGCCAAAAATCACTCCTCAGTGAAACGGCGCAACGCATTAGCTCAGCCAACCCTTGGCTTTGTGTGCTCACCTCTGAAAGCCTCGGCTTTCAAGTATTAGCCGATCTAAAAGAAGCTGGGCAAACAGCTGAACTCACCTTGATCGAGCCCCTCAGGCGCAATACTGCGCCTGCTGTTCTGTTTGCCGCCCTAGCGGCCAAAGCAGCTGGTCGCGGTGCAATTCCCATGTTAATTTTGCCGGCTGACCATGTCATTCACGATAAGGTGGGTTTTGAAATGGCAGTTAGCAAGGCGGTTGATTTTGCTAATGCGGGTCATTTGGTTACTTTTGGCATTCCACCAACCCATGCAGAAACGGGATATGGCTACCTTAAACTGGGCTCGCCCGCCCGTACCCCAAGTAATGCAGAGGCTCGTGTTGTCGACCAATTTGTTGAAAAACCGGCAGCCTCACTGGCAGAACAATATGTTGCAGCTGGTAACTTTCACTGGAACTCAGGCATGTTTTGCTTTACGCCCGAGACCTTCTTAAGTGTGGCTGAACAAATTGCGCCAGCGCTCAGCAAACAAGTGCTAGCCTGCTGGCAAGCCACTACTAAAAATGGTGCCGACAACAGTGGCAACGCTATTACGGAAAAAACCCTCCTACTTGATGAAAAAACCATGGCGGCAATTGAGGATATCTCCCTCGATTACGCCATCATGGAAAAAGCACCAAACGTTGTTTCAGTGAACGCGAGTTTTGATTGGGATGATGTTGGGTCTTGGGATGCGCTCGCTAAACATTTTCCCGAAGATGAGCAAGGCAATGCAAGCGAAGGTAAAGCGATTTTTATTGACTCTAAAAATACCTTTGTATTTGGACGTGAGCGGTTAATAGCTGCCGTAGGCCTAGATAATCTGATTATTGTGGATACACCCGATGCCCTATTAGTTACCGCGAAAGGCCATTCGCAATCAGTGAAAAAAGTCGTTGCAACACTCAATCAAGCCAAAGATGAGCGTGGCACTTATCACAGCACGGTGCATCGTCCGTGGGGAACCTATACCATCATTGAAGAGGGCCCAGATTACAAAATTAAGCGGATCGTGGTTCACCCTGGGGCGCGCTTATCGCTGCAAATGCACCATCATCGTAACGAGCATTGGGTAGTAATCTCAGGAAACGCAGAAGTCGTGAATGGGGATAAAACCTTGCTCCTCAAAACTAATCAATCGACTTATATTCCCAAAGAAACACAGCACCGCTTAAGCAACCTTGGTACTACTCCGCTAGTGATTATTGAAGCCCAAGTAGGCGACTACCTTGGCGAAGATGACATCGTGCGCTTTGAAGACCAATACGGTCGGGCTTAGTGATTATTAATTGCCCTAGTAATTAAATTAATTGACTGCATTAATTTCCGGCCACCATTGACATCACGGCCATTCGTACGGCAATACCAAATGTAACTTGCTGCAAAATAACCGACTGTGGACCATCAGCTACAGCCGATTCAATTTCAACGCCACGATTCATTGGGCCAGGGTGCATCACGATGGCATCGGGTTTGGCTAAGGCAAGACGCGCTTGCGTTAGACCAAACTGCTTGAAGAAGGCCTTGCCCTCTGGAACTTGCCCCTCCTCCATGCGCTCCTTCTGAATGCGCAAGGTCATGACAACATCAACTCCTTTTAGACCCGCTTCCATGTCATGAAAGACTTTGACGCCCAGCATATCTAAATCACTAGGCAATAGACTTTCAGGTCCGATCACGCGAATTTCAGGACAGCCTAACGTAGTTAAGGCATGGATATTGGATTTGGCGACACGGCTATGCACAATGTCGCCAATGATGGCGACCTTTAAATTTCGAAAGTCGTGCTTGAAATGGCGCATGGTATACATATCAAGCAATCCTTGAGTAGGATGCTGATGGCTTCCATCCCCCGCATTAATCACATGGACAAAAGAGGGTACATGTTGCGCGATTTCCATTGGCGCCCGCGATACATTGTGGCGTACGACCAAGATATCGGCCTGCATAGCTATTAAGTTATCAATGGTGTCAATGAGACTTTCACCCTTGGCTGTTGAAGAGGTTGAAATATCTAAATTGATAACATCTGCCGATAAGCGATTAGCAGCAATTTCAAAGGTCGTGCGGGTACGGGTCGAGTTTTCAAAAAAGAGATTGAAGACACTCTTACCACGGAGTAATGGCACTTTTTTTACTTCGCGGGCTGGGTCGGTAACGCTAACAAATTGCTGAGCAGTATCAAGAATGTGCACTATTTGTTCTTTTGGCATCCCTTCTAAGGTAAGCAAATGCGTCAGCTCACCAGCTGTATTGGTTTGCTTAACAGCTTGCGTAACTACTTGCTTAACCATTGCGCTCTTCAATATGAAAGTGAAAAAGGCCGGCAGCGTCTTTTTCTAAAGCTAAAATTTGCTGCTCAGGCAAATCAATAAACTCGGCGACAAAATCAGCAGCGATGGGTAATTCGCGTTTACCGCGATCAGCTAACACCATTAACTCCACTTGAGCTGGTCGTCCAAAATCAAATAATTCATTTAAAGCCGCGCGCACGGTGCGGCCAGTTGAGAGCACATCATCAATCAAAATAATATGCGCGCCATTCACTTCAAAGGGCAAATGGGTGGGCATCGTGCTGGCACTTCGCATCGCGCTTAAGCCTTTTTCAGCATAGTCATCGCGATGAAAGGCTACATTAATGACGCCAAACTGCGGTAGGGCTAAATCTTTTGCTAAGCGCTCGGCCAACCAAGCGCCGCCAACCGCTAAGCCAGCCAAACAAAACTGTGGCTGCGCCGGAGTCGATTTAGCTGCGACTTTGCGCGCTTGTAGTTCGCTCAATAATTTGCGGTACAACGCTTCAGCTTTCATGCTTTATTCTGCTTTAGAGGGTATGGGTTTTCTTGAAAATATTGCTCAAGAATTAAACAGGCTGCATGCGAGTCTAATTGATCTTTAGCCTGAGGGGCTAAATTTGGCTCATTTTCGAGCACTGCCGAGGTGTAACGCTCGTCAACCCAAGCAACTGGTAGCGCAAACCGCCCCTGCAATTGTTGCCCAAAGCGTCGCGCCTTTGCTGTCATCGCATGCTCTGCGCCATCAGGATGTACGGGTAAGCCAACCGCTAAACGCGCTGGTTGCCACTCGACTAACAGCTTTTGTATTGCCTCAAAGCCTTGGCTAGTTTGCGTCTGGGTAATCACTGGTAAAGCTTGACTGGTTTGCGTCAGAGAGTTTCCAATTGCAACACCAATGCGGCGAATTCCATAGTCAAAGGCCATGACCGTAATGGCCTCAGGCATGCCCTGCCTCTCCCGATAAATGGGATAAATCAAATCCTAAGGATTTCATGGTGCGCTGATAACGCTCTCCGGATGGCGTATCAAAAATAATATCGACCATGCTCTCACGGGGTAGCGGCACATTAATCCAGCCATTCAGGGCGATTTCTTCTTCGAGCTGACCGGCACTCCAGCCCGCGTAACCTAAGGTCAACATGAACTTTTTAGGACCGCGTCCTTGTGCGACCGCTTCTAGAACATCTTTTGAAGTGGTCATCGTTAGTCCCCCGGGAATCGAGATCGAGGAGGAGTAGGCTAATTCAGCATCGGGCTCGTGCAACACAAAACCGCGCTCAACTTGAACTGGGCCCCCGAAGTAAACCGGTTGATCTAATAAAGGCGCAATTTCTAATTTAAGTTCAATTTTGTCAAACAGGCTAGCCAAATCGACTTCGGTAGGTCGGTTGATCACCAAGCCCATCGCGCCTCTTTCAGTATGCTCAAAGAGATAAATAACCGCGCCAGCAAAATTGTCATCGACCATGCCAGGCATTGCAATTAAGAACTGATTGGCAAGATGGTCTGCTGAATAGGAGTCCGTAGACGCTGGGTCTGAAGCTGAGAAAGCTTGATTAGACGTACTCATTGCCTTTCATTTTAGCAAATCCTAAATCTTTCCGGTAAGCCAATATCCCACTAAACCAACAGTTTCATGTAAAAAATTAGCCCATTGTTGTGCCCCGAGGGTCAGATCAAAGCCGGTCCAATCGAGATAACTACGAGTTTGATAGTCCACCGGAAAAGGTAATACGGTAATGCCTTGCTGCTTAAAAATCTGTGTTGAGCGCAACATGTGACTGGCAGAGGTCAGCAAAATCCAGGGTTGCTTAGCGCCACCCGCTTCAATCAGTAAGGGCTTGAGCAGCACCGCGTTTTCATAAGTATTACGCGAACGCCCTTCAAAATATCCCCGGTGAGCGCCTAAGCCCTGCTCTTGAATCAGTTGTTTAAAGGCCTCTGCTTCAGGCATGCCCTGCGGCGACAAGTCGCCTGAACTGCCTGTGAAGATGAAAGGCAAATCGGGATACAAGCGCATTAATTCAAAAGCTTTGGTTGCTCGCTCGGCAGCTGAACCTAAGGAAACCTGCTGGCGATCGCTAGTGGTATCGCCGTCAATTGCCCCGCCTAAAATAATTAAGCCACCCACCTTATCGGGCTGGAGGGTCTTTAAATCTATCGGTGGAATGGCATTTTCAAGGGCTCTTAAAGGTAATTCGGATAGGGGTAAATAGCCAATAATAAAAAATCCGAGAAGTGTCATTTGCAGGAAGCGTTTGCAAAGTGCATATTTTCTTAAGAGCAAAAATAGCAAGGCAAATAAAACGCTCAGCAAAATCAAATTGAATGGTTCAATGCAAAATTGGGTAATTTTGCTAGCAATAAAAAATAAGGTATCCATCAGCCTTATCTTAGTGGATACAGAATGGCCAGTGCCGAATACACCCGATTAGCCAATTAGCTCTAAGATAGTGGCTATGAGCAATGGAACCCCCCGCAAAGGCCTCGTTTGGTTACGGCGTGACTTACGCCTCTATGACCATGCGGCGCTTAAGCATGCTTTAGCTGAGTGTCAAGCGGTCTTTATTTGCTTTATTTTTGACACCGACATTCTTGATCAGCTACCGGGCCAACACAGTAATGCCGACCCGAGTAAGCCTGCCCCACTAAAATTTGATCGGCGCGTTGATTTTATTTGGCAAAGTTTAACCGAAATCGATCTTGAATTACGCAACCAAGGCAGCGGTTTAATTGTTCGGCACGGTAAAGCTGCTGAGGAAATACCGCTGCTAGCTCAAGCCCTGGGAGTAAGTGCGGTGTACACCAATCATGACTATGAGCCAACTGCAATTGCGCGCGACTTAGCCGTATCTCAAGCGCTTAAAAAAAATGAAATTGGTTTTTATGACTTTAAAGATCAAGTGATTTTTGAGAATCAAGAAATTCTGACGAATTCGAATACCGTATTTTCCGTTTTTACGCCTTACAAAAATAACTGGTTACGTAGTTTGCGTGAAATTGATTTAGCGCCGCATGACTGTCTGCCAAAAGCCGGCCAATTTGCCCGCCTACCGAAGGCCTTCGATTTGGGCCTACCTTCTTTAAAGTCCTTAGGCTTTCAATCGACCGGTCTCGAGCAATATTTACCAGCAGGTAGTAAGGGCGGCGAATTATTTTTAAATGATTTTTTAAAGCGCATTGACCAATACCAAATTGGCCGTGATTTTCCAGCGCTCAAAGGAGTGAGTTATCTTTCGACCCATCTACGCTTTGGTACGCTCTCGATCCGCGGTCTTGTGCGCGAAGCACATCGACGGATGTTGGCAGGCAGCTTAGGAGCAACTACCTGGCTTAGTGAACTTATTTGGCGTGATTTTTATTTTATGATTCTGGCAAATCACCCCCGCCTCGCCAATGGGGCTGCTTTTAAACCTGATTATGACAAGATAGTTTGGGAGGCTGGCCCAAAAGCAAAGAAATTATTTACTGCTTGGTGTGAAGGCAAAACAGGTTACCCATTGGTAGATGCAGCAATGCACCAACTCAACCAAAGCGGTTATATGCATAATCGCTTACGCATGGTAGTAGCTAGTTTTCTCAGCAAAGATTTAGGGCTTGATTGGCGCTGGGGCGAGGCTTACTTTGCTGCTCACTTAACTGATTTTGAATTGGCCTCTAATAATGGGGGTTGGCAATGGGCGTCTTCCTCAGGCTGCGACTCACAACCCTATTTTAGAATTTTTAATCCGATTACCCAGTCAGAACGTTTTGATGCACAAGGTAATTTTATTCGCCGCTACATACCCGCTTTAAGTAAGCTGTCCAATAAATCGATTCATGCGCCTTGGCTGGCCGGACATATTGAACTTGAAGCCGCAGGAATTCTTCTCGGCCGCGATTACCCAGAACCGATCATCGATCACGATGTCGCCAGAAAAAATACCTTAATCCGTTATAGCGTAGTGAAAAAAGTGACCGCATAATACTTTCATATGAATTCATTAGAATAGGCTTATGACCAAAATTTATGCCGTGGGCGACTTACAAGGATGTTCTGCTCAACTCGATGAATTAGTTAGCCTCTTGCCTGAAGGCTCTAAGCTAATTTGCTTAGGTGATTTGGTTAATCGTGGCCCAGATTCACTAGGGACCTTGCGCCGCCTGAAATCGTGGCAAGAAGCTGGCAAAGTGGAATGTATTTTAGGTAACCATGACCTCAATTTATTAGCCCGCGATGCAGGCTTGCGTGGACCAAAAGCGCTTGATACCCTTGATGACATTCTCAATGCCCCTGATCGCGCTGAGTTAATTGATTGGTTACGTTATCGTCCCTTGGCCCTCAGTAATGGCAAGGCTTTATTTGTTCATGCCGGTGTTTTACCGCAATGGGATTTGCAGCAAACCCTTGAGTGCGCCAAGGAAGTAGAAAAAGCCCTGCGCAAAAAAAATAATCGTGATTTTTTGGCGAATATGTATGGCAATACCCCGAATCAATGGAAATCCTCTCTTAAGGGTGTAGATCGCTTACGGGTGATGACCAATGCCTTTACCCGCTTGCGCTTTTGCACGCCACAAGGAGAAATGGAATTCGACAGCAGTGAGGGAGTTGCCACTCCACCCTTAGGCTGTGTACCGTGGTTTAATGTGCCCACGCGCAAAACGCGCAATATTCAAATCTTTTTTGGTCACTGGTCGACACTCGGCTTGCTCGTGCGTAAAAATACCGTTTGTCTCGACACAGGTTGTGTCTGGGGCGGCAAACTGACTGCCGCTGAAATTCATAGTAGAGGTCCTAAGCTAGACCTACTCACCGTCGATGGCTACGATCACCCAATGAAAATGTAATCCCGTTTTATCGCGCTTTATTTTAGGGTTTGCATTGCCTTATCGGTTGCCACTACGATTTCATCGATGATGGCATTGTCATGCGCAATCGAAGTAAAGCCGGCCTCATAGGCTGAGGGTGCCAGATACACTCCTTCATTCAACATTGCATGAAAAAATTGTTTAAATTGTTCAATGTTTGATTGGGTTACGGCCGCATAGGAAGTAGGGAGCTCTTGGGCAAAATAGATTCCAAACATGCCACCAACGCTATCGACTGAAAGTGGCACGCCGTGTTTTTTTGCCACGGCTTTTATGCCAGTCATCAGCTTCGCGGTTTGGGTGCCCAAGCAGTCAAAAAAACCTGCACGCGAAATAATTTCTAAGGTCTTTAAGCCCGCCGCTACCGCCACTGGGTTACCTGATAAGGTGCCAGCCTGATAGACATTACCTAGCGGCGCCAGCTTTGCCATGATTTCTTTTTTGCCACCAAACGCAGCCATCGGCATGCCACCACCCATGACTTTGCCTAAGCAGGTGAGATCAGGAGTTATTCCCTGTAAGGATTGTGCTCCGCCTAACGCCACGCGAAAACCCGTCATCACTTCGTCATAAATTAATACGCTGCCATACTGCTGAGTCAAATTACGCACTGCTGTTAAAAATTCTGCTGAGGGACGAATTAGATTCATATTACCGGCAATGGGCTCAAGAATAACTGCTGCAATCTCAGCACCATTAAGTCGAAAGGCTTCTTCAAGTGCAGCACAATCGTTATAGGGCAAGACCAACGTATGTTTCACTAAGTCTTGTGGCACACCGCTTGAGGACGGGGCATTTTTTGTGGAATCGGCAAAGGTTAATAAACCTGAGCCCGCTTTAACTAAAAGACTGTCAGCGTGGCCATGATAGCAACCCTCGAATTTAACAATCAAATCACGTTGCGTATAGCCACGCGCTAAGCGCAATGCACTCATGGTGGCTTCTGTGCCACTGGAAACCATCCGCACCTGTTCGACACTGGGCACTAATTCACAAATACGCTCGGCTAAGTCAACTTCACCGGCAGTTGGTGCGCCATAACTAAAACCAGTGGCAGCAGCCTTTTGCACTGCCTCGACCACTTCTGGATGCCCGTGGCCAACAATCATTGGCCCCCAAGACATGATGAGATCGATATATTTTTTTCCGTCAGCGTCCCAAAAATAAGGCCCCAAGGCTTTTTGAATAAACCGCGGCGTACCGCCCACTTGCCGAAACGCCCTTACTGGTGAATTAACTCCGCCAGGGATCGTTTTTTGCGCGCGCTCAAATAGAATTTCGTTTTGGTTCATTAAATCGCCATCATCTCAAAATCATCTTTACGGGCACCGCATTCGGGGCAAGTCCAATTCATGGGAATATCCTGCCAAAGTGTGCCAGCTGCAATGCCATCATCAGGCATACCAGTTGCCTCGTCATAAACCCAACCACAAATAAGACACATATATGTTTTCAATGCAAATTACTCCAAGTACTTATTAATCATTACAAGATGCCAGAAAAATCGGGGGGAAGCGCCATCAATTTACTTCGGATTCATTTTAAAACGAAATAAGCGGCACTCTAAGGGTCCATTGAATAAAGGCGTCCGGCGGGATTCTTTAATTCGTAGCTGGCCAGGAAGAGCCATGTCGGTTGTTAATATAAAGACCCCCCAGCCACCAAAGTCATCTTTTAAATGCTGACCAAATTGCTGCAAGAACAAGGCAAATTGTGGGTCTAATTCGGCTTCGGCTTGCAGGGCTTTAAGCGATTCCCGGCTAGAGCGCTTAGCTCCTTGGCGGCCGGTTTCCGTATTCTCTTCATAGTAGTCGTGACCATCACCACGATAATTCCCGCTCTCGCTACTCTCACGTCTGCCCCCCTGAATTGCTAGACGTTCGCCATACGGAGGATTTAACAGCATCATTGGCTCACCTATCGACTCGCTAGCTATCGCTGGTGGCTTACTAGCTAAAGCATCAACCTGACGTACTAGAGGCATTCCTGGTAATTGAGCACGCTGCCAATTGCCTTTACACATATTGACGAGCTGCTCATTAATATCGCTGCCACTAATGAATAAACTTTGCACCGTAGGAAAACGCTGTTGGCCCTCTGCCATCTGGGCTAAAGCGGCATGACAAATATTTTCCCAGTGCTTTAATTCGTTTTGCGCCATAAAGGGTTTTAAGCGCTGAAATCCAAAACCATCCTCGGCATTAACTAGCGGACGATAGGCTAAGCGGCTTGGTTTTGGCGTCGCCTTGCCTTGGCGCTGATATAAACCCGCCCGCATTGCGCCGGCCGGCACTTGCAAAGCAATTTGCGCGGCTTCAATTAAAAAAGTGCCGCTACCGCACATCGGATCAAATAAGGTTTGCCCTGCTTGCCAACCCGTAAGCGACAAAATCCCTGCTGCTAAATTCTCTTTTAAAGGTGCATCACCTTTTTCATCGCGCCAGCCTCTTTTAAATAACGCTTCTCCGGAAGTATCAAGATAGACGGTTAATTGCGTTGCACTTAAATGCGCCTGAACTCGCACATTGGGAAATGCGGTGTCAATATTCGGCCGCTCACCACTCACTTCACGCAGCCGATCGACAATCGCATCTTTAATGCGTAGGGTAGCGAAATTTAAACTTTTTAAGGGTGAACGGTGCGCAGTCACATCGACCCGTAAAGTTTGCTGCGCAGTAAACCAGTCTTCCCAAGCTAAGCTCCGCGTTAAGCGATATAAATCATCCTCTTGACGGTAACTCGCTTCAGCCAGTTGCAACAACACTCGGCTGGCAATTCGCGAATGCAGGTTTAAAACCATCGCGCCCGCTAATGGGGCGCCTAAGCCTACTCCGCCGGTTGGACTCGTGGGCGCTGGATCAATTAGCCATTGCCCTAAGGCCTTAGCTGCCGGCAGGTTGGCAATGGTATTTAATTCTTGCGTGAGGACGCCCTCAAGGCCGCCTGGGCAAACTACAAAAAATCGCATGGCTATCTCATTAAAAAGGTTTGATAACAACTAAGGCAACCACAATGATCAACAAAATAACGGGAGCCTCATTAAACCAGCGATACCATCGATGTGAATGGGTGTTAGTGCGCAAGCGAAACTGTTTTAATAATTTTCCACAGGCATGGTGATAGCCCAGAATAATTAAAACGAAGAAAAATTTAAGATGCATCCAGGTCATGCCCGCGCCAATGCCAAAATAAAACCACAGCAATAAGCCCAAAATAATGGCCGGAACCATCAATATAGTAATAAACCGATAGAGGCGCCCCGCCATTCCCAGTAAACGCTCGTAGGACATAGGATCGGCTTCGCTGGCTAAATTAACAAAGATGCGGGGCAAATAAAATAAGCCCGCAAACCATGAAGTAATTAAAACAATATGGAATGTTTTAGTCCAAAGATAAGCGTTCCCCATATTTGCTTAACTGCGAATTTCGCCATGACCCATCACTACATACTTCAGTGATGTAAGCCCATCCAGCCCAACTGGACCGCGAGCATGGAGTTTGTCATTGGAAATACCAATTTCTGCACCGAGGCCATATTCAAAGCCATCGGCAAATCGAGTACTGGTATTCACCATCACACTCGCGCTATCGACTTCGCGCAAGAATCGTTGTGCATGCGCCTCATTTTGCGTGACTATGGCGTCAGTATGTTTGCTGCCATAGTGCTCAATATGCTCGATCGCTTCATCTAAATTAGCCACCGTTTTAATCGATAAAATCGGCGCTAAATATTCAGTGTGCCAATCTTCCTCTTGCGCATCGACTAGATTTTTAAAATTAGCTTTCTCGAGCGTTTGACGCGTCGCCTCATCGACCCGCAGCTCAACCCCTTTGGCTTGATAAATGCCACATAAGGTCGGCAGGACTTTAGTAGCGATAGCCGCATTAACCAATAAAGACTCCATTGCATTACACGGCGCATAGCGCTGGGTCTTCGCGTTATCACAAACGCGAATGGCTAAATCGAGATCTGCATCAGCATCAATATAAATATGGCAAATACCGTCAAGATGCTTAATCATCGGCACTCGTGCCTCAGCCATTAAGCGGGCAATTAAGCGCTTACCGCCACGCGGCACAATCACATCGATATATTCATTCATGGTGATCATTTCACCGACTGCACTGCGATCAGTGGTGCTTACCACCTGCACCGCATCATGCGGTAATTGCGCAGCACTTAAACCCTTTTGGATTAAGCCGGCTAACAAGGTATTCGATTCAATGGCTTCAGAACCCCCGCGTAAAATTACAGCATTACCGGTCTTTAAACATAATGCTGCTGCATCAATCGTGACATTTGGTCTTGATTCATAAATAATCCCAATCACGCCTAAGGGCACGCGCATTTGCCCGACTTCAATTCCTGAGGCCTGTTTTTTGAACGGAGTAAGGCTGCCAATGGGATCGTCAAGCGAAATAATTTTCTCGAGCCCCAACGCCATCGTTTCAATCGATTTTTCGCTCATGGTGAGGCGATCAATAAACGCCGCATCCTGACCATTTTTTTGCGCTCTGGCAATATCCAGTCGATTAGCCGCAAAAATTGCCGGAACTTCTTGGCGAATGGCTTTGGCTATTTCGGCAAGAGCCTGATTTTTTTGCGCCGTACTGGCTCGTGCCATGATGCGGGCGGCAGCGCGGGCGCGCTGGCCAATGCCTTGCATGAGGGCTCGAATGGTTTCTTGGGGTATTGCGCTGGCTGGCACTATGTCCTCTAATTGGCGGCGATTGAACTTCAATACCCTAATTATTCACTATCCGACTGAGG
>CAIXDG010000198.1 GCA_903918115.1 uncultured beta proteobacterium | reverse complement strand
CCCCGAGAAATACCCACCAGCGCGGACACTAACAACACAACTAGGGTGAAATAATCCACCGATGTTAACTTGAGGGTGGATAAGTATTCCATTACTGCTTACCTGTCTCGACGACTCTTGGAGACAGCCCCATCGCCTTGATTTTCTTTTCCGCCGAGTCGGCGGCATCTTTATCGGTAAATGGGCCAGCTCGTAAAACATAGAGCTTGACACCATCAGCACCAGTCTTATTTAAGACATAGTTTGGAATCTTCTGATCTTTGAGTTTTGCAATCCAACCTTTAGCGCGCTCTTCAGAAGCAAACGCACCAATCTGAATCACATACTTACCAGAACCAGTGGTGGCGCCATTGCCATTATCTAAATTACTGCTTGCAGCTTTCGCAGTGTTATCCGTTTTCGGTTTTGCATTAGAGGCTGCAACGACTTCTTCACCAGCAGCTAAGCCCAGGCCAGCAGATTTATTTGCTGTAGGTGCAGGCTTTGTTTCTGGCTTTGTTTCTGGCTTTACTTCTGTTTTTGCTTCGGCCTTCACTTCAGCCTTAGGCTCTGGAGCAAGCACCGGTTTAGGTAATTCTTTGGCAGGTTCTGCAACGATTTCTGTTTTGGCTTTGTCTTCAGGCTTTGCATCAGTGCCAGGGATAGGCAAGCTGGTCACAATATTGACAGCGATATCGTTGGGTGCTGATTTGGGTTTGTTATCTAAAATTCTGGGGAGCCCGACAACGGCAATGAGAACTAGGACTGCTGCGCCAATTAAGCGATGACGCGCTCTTTGCTGTTCCGGATCTTCTGTGAGGGCAAGTTCTTCTGCTTCAGCAGCGCGCTGAAAGCTCCGTGGGGCTGCCTTTTTGGTGGTGCGTCTTGCCCCTACTGAACCTAATTCAAGGTCATCAGCCTGTGTTTTTCGCTTAAAGAAGCTCGGTAAACGAATCATGGATCAATGGGCCTGGTTGTTTCGGTAAATCATTACGCCTGCAACGGTATAGAAGGATCCGAAGGTCACAATTCTATCACCCTCACCCGCTTTAGACATCGCTTTTTGATACGCTGCAGCAGGGTCTGGGAAGCATTCAATACCCCCATCCGCGCCATTATTTGGCTTTACGCCCAATCCCTCAAGCTTCTGGGCTAAGACTTGGGCGCTAGCAGCCCTAGGGGTCGGCAGATCAGTGCAAAACCAAAAATCCACAATACCCAGAAGGGGCTTAATCACGCCTTCCAGATCCTTATCTGCCATTGCGCCAAAAATGGCATAGGTATAAGGGTGATATCCCATCTTATCTAGGCCCTGCCCTAGGGTGGCAGCCGCGTGCGGATTATGCGCAACATCCAAGACCACTGTAGGCTGACCAGGTAGCACCTGAAAGCGCCCAGGTAACTCAACTAGGGCAAAGCCATTCCGAATATCCTGAGCGCTCACTGGTAAGCGCTGATGTAATGCCATCAAGGCGGCAATCACGGCAGAGGCATTCAGAATTTGGTTTGCCCCTCTCAGAGCGGGATATCCAAGACCGCTAAAGCGTTTCTTGCGCCCTGCCCAACCCCATTGTTGTTTATCACCCTGAAAGTTGTAATCACGACCTTGCAACCAGAGATCACAGTCTAATTTTTCGGCATAGTCGATTAATGATTGCGGGGGAACCGGATCTCCACAGATAGCAATCTGTCCTGGACGGAAAATGCCTGCTTTCTCAAGCCCAATTGCTTCACGCGTATTTCCCAAGAAGTCTGCATGATCAATATCAATGCTCGTCACAATGGCGCAATCCGCATCCACAATATTGACAGCATCCAAACGACCGCCCATACCCACCTCCAACACTACAGCTTCTAAATTGGATTTAGCAAACAAGTGCATGATGGCTAAGGTGGTGAATTCAAAATAGGTTAGCGTTGGCGCATCCACCAAACTCACACGTGCCTTTTCTACGGCTGCAAAGTGTTCAAGCAAAAGATGATCGTTGACCTCTTCACCATTTAGTCGTGCGCGCTCGTTAAATTTCAGTAAGTGCGGTGATGTATGGCAACCAACCCGATAACCGGACGCCAATAAAATGCTTTCAAGATACGCGCAGGTAGAGCCTTTGCCATTCGTACCCGCCACCGTAATCACGGGGCAGTCAAAATGCAGATCCAATGCGGCTTTTACACGGTTGATCCGCTCAAGCCCCATATCAATGCCGACAGGGTGAGCAGTTTCGAGGTGGCTAAGCCAAGCCTCTAGGCTAGAAAAAAGAATGGGGGCTTGGTGTGCTGTGCTCAAGCGCTTAAACGGCTGCGCTACCCGCAATCGCAGGCTCTGGAAGTTTTTGCAAGAGCGCTAATAGGCGCGCAATCTCACCACGCATTTGGCGACGGTCAATAATCATGTCGATTCCGCCTTTTTGCATCAGGAACTCAGAACGTTGAAATCCTTCTGGCAATTTTTCACGTACCGTTTGCTCAATCACACGCGGACCAGCAAAACCGATTAAGGCTTTTGGTTCAGCCATCACCACATCACCCATAAAGGCAAAGCTGGCGGAGATACCGCCCATGGTGGGGTCAGTCAACACACTGATGTATGGCAAACCTTTTTTAGATAACAAGGTCAACATAGAATTGGTCTTGGCCATCTGGAATAGAGATAACAAGCTTTCTTGCATCCGTGCGCCGCCAGTAGCGGTAATACAAATGAAAGCGCATTTTTTATCAATCGCCTCTTGCACGCCACGCGCAAAACGCTCTCCCACTACAGAACCCATTGAGCCGCCCATGTACTGGAACTCAAAACACGCTGCGACAACGGGAATACTTTCGATTTTTCCGCCCATGACCATCAATGCTTCTGATTCACCAGAAGCGTCATTGGCTTCTTTAATACGGTCGGTATATTTTTTTGAATCTTTAAATTTCAACGGGTCGATTGGGTAAATGTCGGCACCGATTTCATAACGGCCCTTAGGATCTAGCAAACTGTCTAAACGTTGACGTGCGCCAATGCGCATGTGGTGACTACATTTTGGACAAACGGAAAGATTGGCTTCGATATCGGTGCTGTAAAGAACCGTTTCACAACTAGGGCACTTAACCCACAATCCTTCTGGTACTGATTTGCGATTAGCCGGATCAGTATGTTGAATTTGGGGTGGGAGTAATTTATCTATCCAGCTCATTAGTTTTTAACTATCCAATGCGTCGCGAATCTCACGAATGAAGGTTTCCAGTGAT
>CAIXDG010000197.1 GCA_903918115.1 uncultured beta proteobacterium | reverse complement strand
GCAATTCACCATGATGGTTTCATAGCCATCTTCACGTAACGCTAGCGCCGCATGCACACAACAATAATCAAACTCGATACCTTGGCCAATACGGTTAGGGCCACCGCCCAGCACCATGATCTTGTCACGCTGACTTGGGCTAGCTTCACATTCACCGTGCTCTGCCTCATAGGTCGAATATAAATAAGCCGTATTGGTAGAGAATTCAGCAGCGCAAGTGTCGACGCGCTTATACACTGGCAATACTTTTAAGCGTTGGCGCGCAGCGCGTACCGCTGCAGTATCGACTTGCAGTAAGCGTGCTAAGCGGCGATCAGAAAACCCTTTTTGCTTTAAGAAACGTAACTCGGCCGCCACTAGCGTATCGAGCTGGCGCAGCTTTACGTCTGCCTCTAACTGGATGAGTTCTTCAATTTGTTCTAAAAACCAAGGATCAATTTTAGTTTCATCATAAATTTCATCAAGGCTCATGCCCAAACGAAAAGCATCGCCTACATACCAAATCCGCTCAGGTCCAGGTTCGCCAATTTCTTGAATGACCTCCTCTAATTCAGTCGATTTTTCATCGAGACCGTCGACGCCAACCTCTAAACCACGCAAGGCCTTTTGAAATGATTCTTGGAAAGTACGGCCAATCGCCATGACCTCGCCAACTGATTTCATTTGCGTTGTTAGCCGCGAATCGGCTTGGGGGAATTTCTCGAAAGCAAAACGGGGAATTTTCGTAACCACATAATCTAAGGCGGGTTCAAATGAGGCTGGCGTAGCACCACCAGTAATATCATTTTGTAATTCATCTAAGGTATAACCTACCGCCAACTTAGCAGCAATTTTGGCAATCGGAAAGCCGGTAGCCTTTGAGGCCAATGCAGATGAACGCGAGACGCGGGGATTCATTTCAATGACGATCATGCGGCCATCAACTGGGTTGATGGAAAATTGCACGTTAGAGCCACCGGTATCAACACCAATTTCTCTTAAGACTGCAATTGAAGCGTTACGCATCAATTGATATTCTTTATCCGTTAAGGTTTGTGCGGGGGCAACAGTAATAGAATCACCAGTATGGATGCCCATCGGATCTAAGTTTTCAATCGAGCAAACAATAATGCAGTTATCTGCGCGGTCACGCACCACTTCCATCTCAAACTCTTTCCAGCCCAATAATGATTCTTCAATTAATAATTCATTAGTGGGCGATAGCTCGAGACCACGCTTACAAATTTCTTCAAATTCCTCACGGTTATATGCAATGCCCCCGCCAGAACCCCCCATGGTAAAGGAAGGGCGAATGACTACGGGAAAGCCAGCGCTTTGCGTTTCTGCTTGGAGGCGCTGTTGCACTGCTAGGGCTTCTTCCATGGTATGAGCAATACCTGATTTAGCCGAGCCTAGACCAATTTTCGTCATGGCATTTTTAAACTTCTGCCGATCTTCTGCTTTATCAATCGCTTCTGGTGAGGCGCCAATTAATTCGCAACCATATTTTTCTAAAACCCCATGGCGATGCAAATCAAGTGCGCAATTTAAGGCAGTTTGGCCGCCCATCGTTGGCAAAATCGCATCGGGCTTTTCAAGCGCAATAATGCGCTCAACCACTTCCCAGGTAATAGGTTCAATGTAAGTCACATCGGCCATATCGGGATCAGTCATGATGGTCGCGGGATTGCTATTCACCAAAATGACTTTGTAACCCTCATCACGCAACGCTTTGCAAGCTTGCGCGCCAGAGTAATCAAACTCACACGCCTGTCCAATCACAATTGGGCCGGCGCCAATAATTAAAATACTGTGCAGATCGCTGCGCTTAGGCACGGGTAACCTCCTGCTGCTTTGGTGCTTGCATTAAATCCATGAAGCGATCAAATAAATAGCCAATATCGTGCGGCCCGGGTGAAGCTTCGGGATGGCCTTGAAAACAAAAAGCGGGTCTATCGTTCCAAGCTAAACCTTGCAAAGAGCCGTCAAACAAAGAAACGTGGGTCACGCGGACATTGGCTGGTAAGGTTTTTGCATCCACTGCAAAGCCGTGATTTTGTGAAGTAATGGCGACTTTACCGCTTTCGAGATCTTTGACGGGATGGTTTGCACCATGATGGCCAAATTTCATTTTGAGGGTTTTTGCACCCGCGGCTAAACCCATGATTTGATGTCCCAAACAAATACCGAAGGTAGGAATTCCGGCATCGATAATCGTCTTGGCGGCATTAATAGCGTAATCGCACGGCTCCGGATCACCTGGTCCATTTGATAAAAATACGCCATCGGGTTTCATCGCCAACACTTCAGCGGCACTCGTTTTGGCCGGCACTATTGTTAATAAGCAGCCACGCTCAGTAAGCATTCTTAAGATATTGCGTTTCACGCCAAAGTCATAGGCCACGACGTGTTTTAATTTACCTAATTTTTTTGGGGGCTTATCTTCATCAAGCATACGATAGGCTGGCTTACCAATGGGGCCATGTAATTCCCATTCACCTTCACACCATTCATAAGCATAGGGAGTGGTAACTACTTGTGCTAAATCAAGGCCAGCCATACCAGCAAACGATTTTGCTAACTGCAAAGCGTGTTTACTTAATTGCTCAATCGAATCGCCAAGGCGTCCCGCAACAATCGCGCCCGACTGCGCACCTTTATCGCGTAATAAACGCGTTAACTTACGGGTATCAATGCCTGCAATGCCGGGCACCTTAGCCTCTTGC
>CAIXDG010000196.1 GCA_903918115.1 uncultured beta proteobacterium | reverse complement strand
TGAGTATGGTTGAAATATTAACTGCCGTGCGTCATAACATTCCGGTTACTGCTGTCGTCTTTCATAACCGTCAGTGGGGCGCCGAGAAGAAAAACCAAGTCGATTTCTATAATCGCCGTTTCGTTGCAGGTGAATTAGATAGCCCAAGTTTTGCTGGGATTGCTAAATCAATGGGTGCCGAAGGTATTGTGGTTGATCGCTTAGATCAAGTCGGACCAGCATTAAAGCAGGCGATTGAGATGCAAATGAAAGAGGGTAAAACTTGCGTGCTAGAAATTATGTGTACTCGCGAATTGGGTGATCCATTCCGTCGAGATGCGCTATCAAAACCGGTCCGTTTATTAGAAAAATACCAAGATTACGTGTAATTTTAGTGGTCTCGTTACCGTCTTAGCCCTTAAAAGCTAAGCTTTCTAGGGAGTTACCGCTTAGGGGTATTCCCTAGAGTTAATAACCATAGCAAGTGATACGATATTTACTGTTTCCAGCCGCCATAAATTAAATAAAGGAGTTTCAATTGAATAAAGCAGAATTAGTCGAAAAAATTGCCGCCGATGCTGAGCTTTCAAAAGCATCTGCCGACCGTGTTTTAAGTTCGGTAATCGACAACATTATTAAAGCGGTTACCAAAGGTGGCGTTGTACAGCTGATTGGTTTTGGTACTTTTAAATCGGGCAAAAGAGCGGCTAGACTAGGTCGTAATCCTGCTACCGGCGCAGAAATTAAGATTCCTGCAGCAAAGACGGCTAAATTTTCTGCAGGCAAAGCATTCAAAGACGCAGTAAATAAACGCAAGTAAATCCATTTTTCAATAAAAAAACCGCCATTATTTGGCGGTTTTTTTATTTCATCATTTTAATGACAGCGTTAACTACGCTTATGAAACCCGTTGATAGTATAGATTTTGTGGGTGATTCGCCTCGGCAAAAAACATCCAGCGCTCCGCAATTAAACCACTGCAGTGAATTATAAAAGCGGCAATGATCCAGCCATAGCTTTGGGCAGAAATGGCATAAGCTAAGGCAATCATCGGGATAAAGTAGGCGTTAAAGAAAATAATTTTGCGTAAATTACTAATGACTAAATTACTTTGTTGATGAAAAAATTCGCGGGTATTAAAGCTGCCACCCATTAAGCCCATAGAAGTTTGGCGAAGTTGCGGATTTTTAATTCCGGTAGCAGAATTTAAATTCGAAATGGGCTTAAGCCGTTGATTGCGTCGCCAAATCCACAACTTAATATTCAGACAGATAAAGAGCAGAATAAAACCAAAGCCAGCAAGTAGTGAGGGTTCAAATGCGGGCATTGTTGTAGGCCAGATAGCAATTAAGCTAGCAAATAAGAGCCAGCCGGATGTGAGGCCTAGCGCCATAAAATTAACCAAGGTCAGGGGGTTTGCCCACTCTTGAATAAAGCGAATGCATTGATAAATTTGTGCGGTACAGACCCACAAGGCAATTGCCAAAATAATTAGTGTAAGCCACAACCAAGTTGACTGCTGCTGGTTAAGAGCAAAGAGCCAGGCAAGACCTGTAATTGCAATAAAGAGCGGCAAAACTAGTACTTCTCGGGAAAGCCAAGAGGTGCGCCACATGAGCATGGCTCGCCAAGCGCGTTCGGGATGGCCTAAATGAAAAAAGGAGGCGAGTAAGCTGATGATCAAAAGTGCTAGGGCGACCGGCAAAGCTAACCAAGCTAGAAATTCACCGGGTAGCAAAGATGAACGAAAATTCAGCAGCGCAATGGAAATAATTAAACCTTGCGCCATGCCGGCCAGGGTAGTAAAAAATATCAGGGAAAAATTAGGTTGCATTAGTTTTCATCCATCACAGCTTGAATGGTGTCCATGATTGAGCGGGGTAAATATTGATTGGCTGGTTGGGTTTCCCATTCAGGCATCAGCGAATAACCACCGCGTTCTTTAATGGCGATACTGGCTTCTGATAAGGGATCATGCACGTCGCCAAATATCCGCGCACTAGTTGGGCAGGCTAAGACACAAGCCGGCTTGCGCTCACTCTCGGGCAATGTTTCACTATAAATACGATCAACGCATAAAGTGCATTTAGTCATCACTTGACGCTCTTCATCTAACTCACGGGCACCATAAGGGCAGGCCCAAGCACAATATTTGCAACCAATACATTTATCGTAATCGACCAGCACTATACCGTCTTCAGCGCGTTTGTAACTAGCCCCAGTAGGACATACAGGCACGCACGGTGGATCCTCGCAATGCAAGCAGGACTTTGGAAAGTGAACGGTTTCCATTTTCGGAAATGAACCCGCTTCATAGGTTTGTACGCGATTAAAAAAAGTGCCAGTGGGATTTTCGCCGTAAGCATGCAAATCGGTTAACGGCCCAGCAGATCCTTGGGTATTCCACTCTTTGCAAGAAGTGACACAAGCATGACACCCCACGCACACATTTAAATCGATAACCAGGGCAAGTTGTTTATTGGTTTTCATTCAAACTCTCCTGCATTTTTTGCATTCTTACCTAAGGGCATGCCGGGAACGGTAAAGGCCTGCACTTGGGGCCAAGTTTCGGCAGGCTCGTTAGCATCGGCTAAGGCTAATTTGACGCGCACGTCATACCAGCCTGCTTGACCGGTAATGGGATCAGAATTACTTACGGTGAAGCCACCGAGCGCCAATTCCTCTGTAATTAGGTGGTTGAGCAGGAATCCTTTTTTCGATTCGTCGGCATTCGCGGCTAAGCTCCAAGCCGATTCTGCTTTGCCGATGGCATTCCAAGTCCATACTGTTCCCGGGTCAACGGCTTCCGAATGGCGCGCCATACATTTCACTTTGCCCCATTGCGACTCAATCCAAATCCAGGCCCCATCTGCAATACCTTGTTCAGTAGCTGTTTTAGTATTTACAAATAAATAGTTATGACTGTGAATTTGCCTGAGCCAGGCATTTTGTGAATCCCAAGAGTGATACATCGCCATAGGTCGTTGGGTAATCGCATTCAAATTAAAGGTATTTAAATCGGTTACCTCTTCTTCAAGCGGGGGGTACCAAAATGGCAAAGGATCAAAGTACTTTTCAATCCGTTTTTTGAGGTGCTCTGGCGGAATTCGACCGGGGCGTTTGCCTTGCGCTGCTAAGCGAAATTTCTGCAAGATATCAGAATAAATCGCAATCATAATCGGATCATTTTTTTGCCGAATGGCATTCGCCTTAGCAAAATCAAGGTAGCTCCGATTCCAATTGCGCATGTAATGGTGCTCTTCAGGCATGTGATATTGGAAAACACAATTGTTATCGGCGTAGTGTTGCCATTGATTCGCATTCGGTTCGCCGCGCAAACTTTTCTCACCGTCTTTGCCACGCCAGCCCGCTAAAAATCCGATTCCGGAGTCGGGCGCGGTTTC
>CAIXDG010000195.1 GCA_903918115.1 uncultured beta proteobacterium | reverse complement strand
TCGAAACCATGTCGACCCCGAATTAGAAGCATTGGGAGATCTATTTTAGAGCGCTTCGCAACAAATTGCACCCTATTTGGGAAAAACGATATTTAGTATCTCACGAGGATCATTGACAAGGAAGTCAGCACCCCAGTTCTGCGGGGGTTCAGCGCATCCACAGTAGCCATAGGCGGCCGCGACAGTTTTCATTCCAGCCGCTTTGCCAGCGACGATATCGCGAATATCATCGCCGACATAAAGGGATTTATTGGGATCAACCCGGGCAATTTCTGCCGCATGAAGTAAGGGTGCGGGATGGGGTTTTGGGTGGGCAGTCGTGTCACCCGAAACAGTGGAGGCGGCGCGATGTCGTAAGCCCATGAGCTCGGTTAATGGATGTGTAAAGCGCTCGCTTTTATTGGTGACAATGCCCCATGGCATTTTGGCAGCGTCCAAGGCATTTAATAGATCATGAATACCTTCGAAGATGCTGCTATGGACTAATAGCGCTTGTTCGTAATTAATAAAAAATTCATCACGCAAAGGAATGAAGTCGGGATGCTTGGTATCAATGCCAAACGCGCATTGAATTAAGCCCCGCGCACCTGCAGATGAGTGAGGACGCATTTCTGCATAAGGTTTTGGTGGAAGTTGGCGGGCAATAAGTAATAAATTTGCAGCATTGACTAAATCTGGCGCTGTATCAGCCAGCGTACCGTCTAAATCAAAAAAGATTCCAGCAAATGGACTATTAGTCAAAGCCATCATCTTTAATTTGTAGAAATTTTACGCGTTGCTATTAAATAATTCACCGCAGTATCGTTAGTCAAACTATAAATCTGCGTGATAGGGTTATAACTAAGCCCTTTTATGCCAATAATTTCTAGGCCAGCATCGCGCACAAAGTGGCCTAATTCAGAGGGCGTAATAAATTTGCGGTAGTCATGCGTGCCTTTAGGTAGCAAACGCAGTAAATACTCAGCGCCAATAATGGCAAATAAATACGACTTTGGATTGCGATTGAGCGTGCTAAAAAATAACGTAGCACCAGGCTTTGCTAACGTTGCACAGGCCTTGACCACTGAAGCAGGGTCGGGTACATGCTCGAGCATTTCCATGCAGGTAACGACATCAAAACGTGCGGGCTCAGTTAGCGCAAGTGATTCGGCGGAGATAGCTTGATAATTTACCTGCGCACCACTTTCAAGTGCATGTAACTCAGCCACTTTTAGCGCTTTTTCCGATAAATCAATGCCAGTTGTTTGCGCACCAGATTGGGCCAAGGCTTCAGCCAAGATACCCCCACCGCAGCCAACATCTAGGGCGCGCTTGCCATTGAGCTCTACAAAGGATTTTATCCACCCCAGGCGCAATGGATTAATAGCATGCAAGGGTTTGAATTCGCTATTTTGATCCCACCAGCGATGGGCTAAAGCGCTAAATTTCGCAATTTCAGATTGATCAACGTTCATATATCTTGAGGCAAGGCAAAAGAGGATTTAGGGATTACGACTTACGAATATAGCGGAAATAAAAAAGCCCGGGGTTAGCCGGGCTTTTTTATGAGAGAAGTAAATTACTTACTAGTGGCAGCTGTTCCAACAACTTCGATGTCGGTACGGCGGTTCTTAGCACGTCCTTCAGCAGTAGCATTGCTAGCAACTGGGTTGCTCTTGCCTTTGCTTTCGGTATAAATACGGCTTTGATCAACGCCTTTGCTAACCAAATAGTCTTTAACTGATTGCGCACGACGCTGGCCAAGAGCCATGTTGTAAGCATCAGTACCAATGCTATCGGTATTACCAACAGCGATGATGACTTCTAACTTGATTTTGCTCAAATCAGCAGCAATTTTGTCTAAAGTCGCTTTGCCTTCTGGCTTCAATGTTGATTTATCGAAGTCATACAAGGTATCGGCTTGTAAAGTGATTTTGCTCTGGGTTACAGCAGGAGCAGCAGCAGGAGGTGCAGGTGGCTTAGGAGCAATCCAGCCATCACAATTTTTCATTGCAGAAGCAGGTGTCCAGTTGTTATCACGCCAGCACAGGGTGCCATCGGAGTTTTTCCAGGGTAAGCTGCCATCTGAGCCAGTCCAGTTGTCATTACCTTGGGCCATAGCTGCGCTTGCCGAGATAGTAATTACAGAAGCGAGCAATAGTTTTACGGTTTTGTTCATTTTTTGTCCTCAAAAATCACTTTAAAATAATGTCAAACTTACACGTTTCGCTTTGCTTAATTACAACTACAACAAGGCGACACATCTAAATTTCTTACAATCTGACCAGAATATTAGCACAAGTTATGTGTCTTCTAGATGATATTATTTCGATATGGAACAAGCCGCTAAAGAAACACTACCAATATCCCTAGAAGACGAAATGCGGAGGTCCTATTTGGACTACGCCATGAGCGTCATAGTCGGCAGAGCCTTGCCAGACGTGCGTGATGGTCTCAAACCTGTCCACCGCAGGGTCCTTTTCGCGATGTATGAATTAAACAACGATTGGAATCGTCCTTACAAAAAATCTGCCCGTATAGTTGGCGATGTCATCGGTAAATACCATCCGCACGGCGATTCTGCGGTCTACGACACCATTGTCCGAATGGCTCAAGATTTCTCACTAAGGTATATGTTAGTTGACGGCCAGGGCAATTTTGGCTCAGTTGATGGCGATAATGCCGCGGCAATGCGTTATACCGAGATTCGCTTGCGCAAAATCGCCCATGAGCTCT
>CAIXDG010000194.1 GCA_903918115.1 uncultured beta proteobacterium | reverse complement strand
TTATTACCAGCACTACTTCTGGTGCGATAGCGCCAATTAAAAATTTAGCGATTTCTAATACCTTACGTGCAGCATTGTTAGCCTGGTCAAAAACTTTGGCCGCAGAAGTTGCCAATGAAGGCATCACAGTCAATATCATCATGCCAGGCCGCATCTCTACTGCACGTCTTCGTCAGTTGGATGAGGCCAGAGCAAAACGTGAAGGCACAAGTTATGAAGATGTGGTGAAGGCAAGTATTCGCCAAATACCGATGGGGCGTTATGGTGATCCAAAGGAATATGGTGATGCAACTGCCTTTTTAGCGAGTCAGAATGCATCCTTTATTACTGGCACTGTCATGCGTGTAGACGGTGGTCAGATTCAGGCGATTTGAAGTATTTCATTGCAAACCTTCTCAAGGGGCTAAAACAAGAACTACGCTCGAGTGAGCTGGCTTGGTTATTTATAGCCCTCATTCTTTCAGTTACTGCTTTGTCGAGTGTCAGCTTTTTGGCTGACCGAATGCAAAGAGCATTTCAGTTTGATGCTCATCAACTTCTCGCCGCCGACGTTTTAATTGTTGCAGATCAAGTTCTACCACAACAATTCATCACTGCAGCTCAGGAGCGGGGCTTAGAAACAGCCCAAACTATTGTGTTCCCAACTATGGCCACCGTTGGATCCCAAAGCAAACTTGCCTCATTAAAGGTGGTCAGCGCTCAATATCCCTTACGCGGTGCTTTACTAGTTCAAGCAAGCAATGGATCATCTAGCACTTCTAAAGGTCCCGCTACTGGCAATGTTTGGGTAGATCCAGCCATGCTCGCAAGTTTGCGTGCAAAAATCGGCGACCAAATGATCCTTGGAAATAAATCGTTTGTGATTGCTGGTGTTATTGAGCGTGAAATTGATCGAGGCGCTGGCTTTATGAACTTTGCACCCCGAGTCATGATGTCACTTGATGATTTGCCTACAACGGGATTAATTGGTTTAGGTAGTAGGGTGACCTATCGCTTATTAGTTGCAGGCCCAGATAATCAAACTGCAGATTATGAAAAGTGGGCTAAAGCTGAGATTGAGTCAAAGGCCTTACGAGGTTTGAGAGTTGAAACGCTGGAAAATGCTCAGCCAATCATGCGTAAGACCTTAGAGAGGGCAGAGCGCTTTCTATCTTTGATTGCGGTATTGACGGCGATGGTCGCCGCTGTAGCTATTGCCCTGTCGGCCAGACGCTACGCATTGAAACAAGCTGATAGCTGTGCGGTTCTCAAGTGCTTCGGTGCTTCCGCAATGATGATTCTCAGAAAGCAGCTCGCGACGATGCTGGCTCTTGGAGTGTTAGCTGCTGTCATAGGTTGTATTTTGGGTTACTTTGTTCAATTAATTCTGACGGCCTTGTTGGGCAACTTGATTTTGACGAATTTGCCTGGAATTTCTATTTGGCCGATGATCTGGAGCTCATTATTCGCCTGGTTCTTGTTAATTGGGTTTGCTGGACCGCCACTTTTTTCTTTAGCAAAGATTTCGCCAATTCGTTTGATTCGTAAAGAATTTCAAGGCATCAATAGTTCTGCAGTTTGGGTGGCAGTGTTTGGACTGGCTACTGGTGCCACTTTAATTGCCCTAGCAGCACGAGATTGGAAATTGGCATTTTGGGCTGGCACTTGTTTTGCTGCTGCGATTACCATTTTCTCAGGCATCACGTGGTTGTTATTAAAACTACTCAATCGAATACGTTGGCAAAACTTTACTATTCGGTTTGCCATCACCGCCCAATGTAGACGCTCAGGTTTCGCTGTAGTCCAGATTACGGCCTTGGGTATTGCCTTAATGGCATTGCTATTGATCTTACTGTTACGTCAAGACTTATTAAGCGCATGGCAGGGGAATATTCCTGCAGATGCGCCAAATCGCTTCATGATTAACGTACAGGGTGACCAGAAGTCTGATATCGCTAAAACCTTGGAGGTGGCTGGAGTTCCAAAACCCCAGTTTTATCCAATGGTGCGCGGACGTCTCATAGCCATCAATGAGCGAGATATCAGCCCGAATGATTTTGTTGAAGATAACGCGAAACGTTTAGTAGATCGCGAGTTCAATTTATCTTATACAGATCAATTACCTTTGGGCAATCGGGTTACTGAAGGGAGATGGATCGGCGGAGATAGCCCTCAAATCTCAATGGAAACTGGTATTGCCAAGACGCTTAAAGTCAAAATAGGTGATCGAATGACATTTGAAGTTGCTGGCGAAAAAATTAGCGCCCCCATTACTTCATTGCGTAAGTTAGATTGGGGGTCGATGCGAGTGAACTTTTTTGTCATCATGCCGCCAGCACAATTGCAGGCTTTACCGCAATCCTGGATCACTTCTTACTACCAATCGTCCTCTCAAGATGCATTGGATTTTCAGATTAGCAAGGCCTATCCTAATCTAACGGTTGTAGATGTGTCTGCATCTCTACAGCAAATCCAAGATGTATTAAATAAACTCTCTGCGGCCTTAGGCTTACTGTTTGCATTTACGATTGCTGCTGCAGCTCTAGTACTCATGACTGCCATCTCCGCTACCGGAGACGATCGTTTTAGAAATGCCGCTTTATTAAAAGCAATTGGCGCCTCACGTCAAACTCTGGCGAGTATTGCTCGGGTTGAGCTCCTCATTATTGGGGTGGTTGCAGG
>CAIXDG010000193.1 GCA_903918115.1 uncultured beta proteobacterium | reverse complement strand
TTCTTTTCTTCGCGCTGTTGCTCTGCTAATTGGCTGACAATATTTTTAACGTCTTGGCTGTGTTTTCTATCGGCAACCAAAACAGCATCGGCTGTCTCCACAATAATGAGGTTCTCGACCCCTACTGCGCTCACCAAGCGACTGCTGGCATGCACTAATGTGTTTTTAGCATTGGTGAGTAAGGTATCACCACTGGTGACATTACCGTCTTGATCTTGCTTGCCCACTTGCCATACTGCATCCCACGCACCTAAGTCATTCCAGCCAGCATCTAAGGCCACCATCTTGATTGGGTACGCAGAATTGGGGCATTTCTCGATGACAGCGTAGTCAATCGATTCGCTTGGAATGGCATTAAACAAATCCTTGCCTGGGCGCACAAAAACGGCGTCGCCAGCGAGATCTTGTTCTTTGGTTTGCCACGCTGTTTGCGTAGCCGCCAAAATATCGGGCCTAAATTCTTTTAAGGCTGCAAGCCAAACACTCGCTTTAAGAACAAACATACCGCCGTTCCAAAAGTAGCCGCCCTCTTCCAGATATTGTTTGGCAGTAATGGCATCCGGTTTTTCAACAAAGCGTTCAACGGTAAATTCCCCGGCATTTTTGCTAGCTTGCTGACTTTTAGTTTTGATGTAGCCATAACCCGTTTCGGGAGCTGTTGGGGTGATACCTAAAATCGCAATTGCGCCGTCATTGGCGATGTGTATAGCCTGCTGCAGCGCCTGTGTGAATGCTGCAGCATTTTGTATCGTTTGATCGGCTGGGGTCACAACTAAGATTGGGTCGCTGTTTGTGCCTGCAGCGTGCTCTTGCGCGTAGAGTGCGGCGAGCGTTAATGCTGGGGCAGTATTTCTGCCGGAGGGTTCAAGCAATAAAGCGGCCTCGAGCATCTTTGATGCGTTTTTCATTTCACGCAATTGGTCCAGCGCCAAGAAACGATGCTCTTCATTGGTCACTATTAAAGTAGTGCCAAGCGCAATTTCAGAATTGGCTACAGAATGAATCCGCTCTATCGCTTGCTGAAATAAACTGTATTGCGAATCATTGTTAGAGAGCACTAAAAATTGTTTTGGAAAGCCTGCGCGCGAGAGCGGCCAAAGACGTGTACCCGAACCGCCACAGAGGATGACTGGCAATACTTGGGTCATAAGCTTTTATGGTTGTTTGGCAATTGTGTCGGCATTTCTTTGGGCATATTGCCTATAAATAATAGATGTTTGATTTTAAGGCCTTCTGATGACCTGCCAATCATTCCAAAAATCAATAGAATATCGATCTAAGCTACATCAACAGCATGAGGAGAATACAAATGACTTTAGTTCCCAAAATCAATGTTCGCAATTCTGTTTCAGAATGCGCCCAGTCTTTGCGTAAAGAAAATGCTGGTAAATATCAGAACTACGCTATTAAAGACTGCATTGCTTCTATTGCCGCCTCCAAAATCAAGTAATTAACTGCTTTTATCAATTTTTAAGCCTTTTTAGATCGATTTTGATGCTAAAAAGGCTTAATTTCCTCAGCAAGATTACTTTATAGGCCGGTTAGGGTAGTTTTTGCCGGTCATATTGCTATATATCGCCCCGGCTATCACCAGCAAAATCGAGTCCACCATGACTGGAAAGAAGGCGTAGCGGTAGTTCATCACATGGCCCAATACCGCAATTAATGCTACGGCGGCGGCTGGGGGATGCAGACACCGCAATACGAACATCCCCAGAATGGACGTAGCAGCAGCAATGGGCATCGCCAGTAATGGTTCTTTAATAAGATTGGCAGCTGTAATGCCGATCAAAGCCGACAAGGTATTGCCCGCAATAACCGCCCATGGCTGAGCCATCGGGCTGCCTGGCAAGGCAAATACCAAGAGAGCGCTTGCCCCCAAGGAAGCCATCAACCATTCATCCAGTCCGCTCAGTTCGCCAAGGTACTTGGCGATAGTGAGCACTAACATCAAACCAACAAATGTGCCACAACTAGAGCGAAAACGTTCAGTCCAACTCACTGCGGGTTGATCGCCACCAAGATAGAAGGAGTAACGTTTGAGCAAATATTTGGCTGTATGTCTCATCTTTTATTTCTTTAATCGAAATTTAATTATTGGTTGCTTTTAGCTATCAAGCCAATACAAAAATATGATTATTCGATAGCCTTGTTTTGTACATAATAACCCCGTGGTAAGTGGTTTTGCTCCGGCTATAGACCACTCACCCTAACCCATACAATTATTTTTAGGAGTCATTCATGGCTAAAACT
>CAIXDG010000192.1 GCA_903918115.1 uncultured beta proteobacterium | reverse complement strand
TCTTTGAGGGCTTGGCACATTTATTGGGTGAAGGTGGTGGAGGTGGTTTTTCAAGACTGAGGCTGGCATTGTCAGCCAATGCCGTTGGTACATCACCAGGGCGACGGCTAGTTTTAGGAATAAGCACAGTGGAACCTGCTCTGATTCGCATGCCTCTGGGAATGCCATTAATGTCTCTTAAAACATCGGGGTCGACCCCTAAGGTTTTAGCTGCCTGCTCTAGACTTTCCGTTTTAGAGACTTGAACTGCAGTCCAAGAGGCCAATGGCTTGCTGTAATTTTTAAGGTTTTCCTGAAAAATCTCAGCATGGGCAAAAGGGAGCAATATCTGCTGATTGGCGTTGCTCAAAATAACAGGTTTGTTAAATGAAGGGTTCAGATTGTGAAACTCTTCGGAAGGAATCTCGGCTAATTTAATTACGACTGCCACATCAATATCATTGCCAACGTCAAGAGCCACGAAATAAGGGTGATTTTCAAGCTCAGGTAAAACAATGCCATAGGCGCTAGGGTCAAGCACGATTTGCCGATAGGCCATTAACTTTGGAACATAGTTGCGGGTTTCCTTGGGCATTGTCAAACTCTCGTAATCCGTAGGTAAGCCAGCAGCAATATTACGTTTTTGCGCCTTAGAAATATTTCCAGCACCCCAGTTATATGCAGCTAAAGCAAGTTCCCAACTGCCAAACTGATTTTGTAAACGCTGCAAATAATCTAAAGCAGCATCAGTGGACTGAATGACATCTCGTCGCTCATCTCTAAAAACGTTTTGAGTTAAACGAAAATCCTTTCCAGTTGCAGGCATAAATTGCCACAAGCCCACTGCCTTTGCGCTAGATTTAGCGTTTGTTACAAAAGCGCTTTCTACAAAAGGAAGCAGTGCAATTTCTGTAGGCATATTGCGAGCATTCACTTCTTGGACGATATAAAAGAGATATCGTGATGATCGCGCCATTGAGCGATGAACATAATCTGGGCGGGCACTTAACCACCGGACTTGCTCAATCTCCAGCGGACTATTCATCGGCTCCATCTGAAAACCATCCCGAATGCGCAGCCACAGGTTGTCAGACGGCGCATAGACCTTACTGACCGATTGGTTCTGGAGATTTACACGCGCTGCTTTAGTAGCTTTTGGGTTAGCCTTGGTGGGTAGCTCGGATGACCAATCACCTGTGCTAGCGCAACCAGAAAGTAACGCAGCCAAACAGAATGCTGCAAATATCAAGCGCATTAGAAACGGTCTTTCCAGGCACGAATAGCTGCGAGAACATGGGCTGGCGTAGGCAAATTATCTTGACCAGAAATTTCTTTGGCAGCCGCAATCACATCAGCCTGATCGCAGCGCATAAAAGGATTTACCTGCAACTCCTGCCCAATCGTCGTTGGCAGGGTTGGAAGATTTTGTGAGCGTAGCGCTTGCGCTTTTTCAGCCCATGAAATGAGCTCGGGGTTCTTAGGCTCAACCGCCAATGCAAAGCGAATATTTGATAAGGTGTACTCATGGGTGCAATACACCAAGGTGTTTTTGGGTAGTGCTGCAAATTTCGCAAGAGACTGGCTCATTTGAGTTGGACTTCCCTCAAAGAGTCGTCCACATCCCGAGGCAAATAAAGTGTCACCACAAAAGAGCATGGGCTGAGGCACATTAGATTGCGTATTAGCGAAGTAGGCTATATGACTTAGTGTGTGACCGGGGACCTCAAAGACCTTCAGACTAATTCGTGGCATAGCAATTTCAACTGTGTCACCTTCCATGGCCACTTGAGTACGCCCTGGAATTTCATCATGGGCTGGCCCATATACGGGAATCGCAGATTTCACAGTGCGCAATAACGCTAATATTCCACCAGTATGATCTGCATGATGGTGGGTAATTAAAATACCGGAAAGGGT
>CAIXDG010000191.1 GCA_903918115.1 uncultured beta proteobacterium | reverse complement strand
GCGCTACTTTAGCTTTATTGGCCTGCGCAGCGTCCGCTACTTTTTTCTCAGCACTGCGACCATCTTGTAGGCGTTGTTGGGTGTAGCGGTTCCAGTCATCATAGCCGCCGCCAAATTCAGTCAGTACGCCATTACCTTCAAACGCAATCACTTGCGTGACCGTGTTTTCCAAAAACGCTCGATCATGACTGACCAAGAAAAGGGTGCCTTCAAATTCTTGCAACAAACTTTCCAGCAACTCCAAGGTGTCAATATCCAAGTCATTAGTTGGTTCATCCAGTACCAAGACATTCGCTGGACGCGCAAATAAGCGCGCTAATAACAAGCGGTTACGCTCGCCCCCAGATAAAGATTTAACTGGAGAGCGTGAACGTTGTGGTGGGAATAAAAAGTCCTCCAAATAACTGATCACATGCTTGCGTTCATTGCCAATTTCAACAAAATCTGAACCGGGACTAATGGTGTCAACCAAGGTAGCTTCCTCATCCAATTGCTCGCGCATTTGGTCGAAGTAGGCCACATTGATTTTAGTGCCACGTTGTATATCTCCGCTATCAGCTTCAATATCGCCCAATATCAGTTTCAGTAGTGTTGTTTTACCAATACCATTAGGGCCGAGTAAACCGATTTTATCGCCACGTAAAATGCGTGTGCTAAACCCATTAATCAGTATTTTACCGCCGTAACCTTTAACCACATTCTCTAACTCAGCTACCAGCTTACCGCTACGTTCACCACTATCTAGATTGAGCTTCACGCTACCTTGACGCTCACGTCGCGCTGCGCGGTCTAAGCGCAAGGCTTCTAGGCGTCTCACTCGGCCTTCATTACGGGTGCGGCGTGCCTTAATGCCTTGGCGTATCCATACTTCTTCTTGGGCTAAAAACTTATCGAATTTAGCAGCGTGGGTTTCTTCTACCACTGCCAATTCCTCTTTCTTAATTTGATAGGCTGTAAAGTTGCCGACAAAGTCCGTCAATATGCCGCGGTCTAGTTCAGTGATACGGGTGGCTAATTTATCCAAAAAGCGTCGGTCATGGGTAATAAACAGTATGCAACCATTAAATCCTAGCAACATATCTTCTAGCCATTCAATTGCACTTAAATCTAAGTGGTTGGTTGGCTCATCTAATAAGAGCACTTCAGGTTCGGCTACTAGGGCGCGACCTAATGCCACGCGTTTGCGCCAGCCACCAGATAAGGTCGATACCAATGCATCAGCATCCAGCTTTAATCGGCTTAAGACCGTTTCAACCCGCGATTGGGCTGCCCAGCCATTTTGTGTATCCAAATCGTGTTGCAGGGTTTGCATTTTATCCATCAAGGTTTCAATATCGGCATCTGGCATGCCCATGTCGTGCGTCACTTGGTGGTAGTCAATAATGGTTTGTTGCAGTCCGCCCAAGCCTTCAGCTACCGCTTCAAATACGGTATGCGTAGTGTCAAGTTCTGGCTCTTGTGGTACGTAGACCACGCGCGCATTCGGCGCACGCCAGACACTACCTTCATCTAATTTAATCACACCAGCAATGGCTTTCAATAAGCTGGATTTACCAGCACCGTTACGGCCAATTAAACCAACACGCTCACCGGCGTCAAGCTGGAAAGAGGCGTGGTCGAGCAGGGCATGATGTCCAAAAGCTAAGGAAGCGTTATCTAGGGTAATGTAGGGCATGGGTTCGTCTTAATTAATTTGTGATCGTTATACAACATATGGTGCTGTATAGGTAAATTTTTACTCACTTATTCGCTAACATGGCTTTAATATTAGCCATTTTAGACTTACCAAAATCTTTGCTAATCTCAGGGTCATTAAACGGATTGCCGAAATGACGTACATCATCTTTAGGCAACTCTGAAATAAATCGACTAGGCTCGCACATTTGAATTTCACCTGCGCGTTTACGTTTTTTGCACCAAGAAATATTGAGGGTTTTTTGCGCCCGAGTAATGCCTACATACATCAGGCGGCGTTCCTCTTCAATTTGGTCGTTATCTATACTTTCGCGGTGGGGCAATATGCCTTCCTCGCATCCGATTAAAAATACATGGCCGAACTCCAAACCTTTGGCCGCATGCAAGGTGGAAAGTTTGACGGCATCTGGTTCGCCATCTTCACGCCCTTCAAGCATGCTCATGAGTGATACCATTTGCGTCAGTTCAAGCAGGTTTTTACCTGCAGACTCGTTACCAAAATCAGTGTTGGCTTCCCCCTTTTTGGTGAGCCAGCCTATAAAATCTAGTACATTGCCCCATTTACTTTCTGCCGCACGCGGTTCTTCGGAGTCGTACAAAAAGGCTTCATATTGGATGTTATTCAGTAAGTCATTTAGAACTTCACCAGCGGGGTCACGCACAGCGCGGTGTTGTAACTTGTTAATATATTGACAAAAATTGAGCAAATCTTCTAACTGTTTATTACCGATGTCCGCTTGAAAGTCACCTTCAAAAGAGGCCGCAAATAATGAAATTTTGTGTGCGCTAGCAAATTCACCCAAACGCTCTAATGTAGTATTACCAATCCCTTTTTTCGGCGTGGTGGCAGCGCGAATGAATGCAGGATCATCGTCTTCATTGGCAATTAAGCGCAAATAGCTAATTAGGTCTTTAATCTCCGGCTTATCAAAAAAGGATTGCCCTCCAGATACGGTGTACGGAATCTTATGGTTGCGCAATTGCTGCTCGAAGATACGGGCTTGGTGGTTACCTCGGTAGAGCACAGCGTAGTCCAAAAACTTGGTTCTGTTTTCAAATTTATGTGCTTGTAGCTTCATAATGACTGATTCTGCCTCAGCTTCTTCGCTCATGGCAGCAGAGACTTGAATTAAATCACCCGTGCCAAGATCGCTCCATAATTTCTTTTCAAACAGTTTTGGATTGTTGCTAATCACTTGGTTGGCGGCACGCAAAATACGCACGGTAGAGCGGTAGTTTTGCTCCAGTTTAATCACTTTAAGTTTGCTGAAATCTGTGGTGAGTTGATGCAGGTTTTCCACATCGGCCCCACGCCAACCGTAGATGGCCTGGTCATCATCACCCACCGCAGTAAATTGGCCACGTACACCAGTGAGCATTTTAATGAGCTTGTATTGGCAGGCATTGGTATCTTGGTATTCATCGACTAGCAAATACTGTAGTTTGCGTTGCCATTTATTTAGGGCCACTTCATGCTGCTCAAAGAGCTCAACAGGTAATTTGATGAGGTCATCAAAATCCACCGCTTGGTAGGCGCGCAGCGTTTGCTGATAAAGGCTATACACCCTTGCTGCGGCCTGGGTCAGATCTTCATCGGCTTGAGCTTTAGCTTGGTCAGGGCTGATAAAAGCACTTTTCCAGGCCGAAATCTGCCATTGGGTTTTGCGTAAGAGTTGTTTGTCAGTGGTGACTAATATATCGCCCACAATCTTAAAACTGTCAGATGAATCTAGAATCGAGAATTGTGGCTTATAGCCTAATAGCGTCGCTTCCGCGCGTAACATTTGTAGCCCGAGAGAGTGGAAAGTGGCAATCGTCAAACCTTTAGTGCTAGTTCCCTGCATTAACTTACCTACACGCTCTTGCATCTCGCGCGCAGCTTTATTGGTAAAAGTGATTGCCGCGACTTCTTTAGGCGAATACCCCGCCTCAGTAATGAGGTAGTTAATTTTTTGCGTAATGACCCGAGTTTTGCCACTACCAGCGCCTGCCAGTACCAACAAAGGACCATCTAGGTATTTCACGGCTTCGCGCTGTGGCGCGTTGAGGGTGTTTAGCATTCAGGACTTATTCAATAATTAAAGCAATAGTGTAGGGTTGCGCTTGCAAATTAACCGCAAGGCTGAGATTTTATAGTTTAAGGCTGGCATTAGCTATCAATACATGACCTTGTTTATGCTAGGCACATACAATTATTTTGAGCGCTTGCCCCGAGCAGGATTCTTTACATAAGCCAATGCCTCTTTTATGATGTAGCTCTTACGAAGCAAAGCCTCACGTTGAGAGTGCCTAGGCTATTTTTTGGAATCGGGCTATATGAAATTGAGTGTGATTAAAAATTTGGCTTTAATATTTACGTTGGTGGG
>CAIXDG010000190.1 GCA_903918115.1 uncultured beta proteobacterium | reverse complement strand
TGCCGCCGAAAATCAACTCGAACGATATCCAATTGAAACGAAACGTCTTTTGCAAGCCTATGCCGATGGAGTTAATGCAGGTAATGCCAATTTAGGCTGGGCTTTGCCTGTCGAATATTTTTTAACACGGTCTAAGCCTGGCTATTTTTCACCTGCAGATAGTGTGTCATGGATGCTAGTGATGGCCCTCGACCTGGGCGGTAATTGGCAAAAAGAATTGCAACGTCTGGGGCTTGCGCAATACCTTACTACCGCACAGGTATGGGAAGTAATGCCTCCCTACCCCAATACAAATCCGGTGAGTAATGTCGATTTTGCCAAGCTCTATCAAGATCTACAGGTGTATCCAGCAAGCAAAACAACGCAGCTAAATCAACCACCTCAATTACCGCAAGCGCAACTCCCAAACCATCTGCTGAATAAAGCGGATTTACAACTCAGTCAGTTTTTACCTGGCGGCAAAGAGGGTATCGGCTCCAATAACTGGGTAGTTAGTGGTAACAAAACAGCAAGCGGTAAACCGCTTTTAGCCAATGATCCCCACCTTGGTTTAAATGCTCCTTCAGCCTGGTATTTTGTCCATATTGACGCACCTAAATTACAAGTAATTGGTGCATCTATGCCTGGCATACCGGCCGTCATTATTGGTAGAACCAAGCAAATTGCCTGGGGCTTTACCAATACCAACCCCGATGTACAAGATCTATATCTGGAGCAATTAGACCTAAAAAATAGTAGCCTTTACCGCGGGCCAGATGGACCACTTCCATTTCGGGTGCGCGAAGAAATTATTGATATCAAAGGTGAAAATGCCTTGCGTTTTATCGTGAAGGAAAGCCGCCATGGGCCAATTATTTCGGATGCTTATGAACTAGCTAAAAATACCATTGATGCTAATCGGTATGCCCTTGCACTGCGCTGGACTGCGCTCGATTTAGAAAATCAATCACTGGCCACCCTGCTAAACATGAATCGCGCTGAATCGATCGATGAGCTTAGAACTAGCCTACGGCATTTTTATGCGCCGATGCAAAATATCGTCATGGCTGATGCGGCTGGCAATATTGCCTTTCAGGTTGCTGGGGTTGCCCCAAAAAGAACCTTGCACCAAGGTTTATATGGCATTGCACCGGTACCAGGCTGGGACCGCCAATACGACTGGACGAGCTACATCCCATTTGATCAGTTACCAGCGAGCACTAACCCTTCAGAAGGTTGGCTGGCAAGTGCGAATCAACAAATTCTTGCTGACAATAATCCCAACCCCCTCACAGCTGATTGGGAGCTGCCGTTTCGCTACGACCGCATTAAACAACTACTAGAAGCACAAAATAAACATGATTTGAATTCGATGCGGGCGATACAAGGAGATACTTTGTCACTTGGGGCAACGCCGCTACTTGAGCTATTTAAGAGCGTGCAATCGAAACATCCATTAAGTAATAGCGCCAAGCAAATCACCAATACCTTTGCAGGCGACATGGTGGCTAATTCAGCCGCCCCCACGATCTTTAATGCTTGGGCCGATCAACTAACCCGTTTACTGTTCTCGCGCCTAGGTAACTTATTTGAGCAGGAATACGGTAAGCGGCGGCAATTTCGTGAAGCATTAATTTTACAATTAGCCAATCCAAATAGTCCGTGGTGCGACCAGCCCGCTAGCCCTGCTGTGGAAAATTGTGCCGAAGCTACCAAACTTGCCTATGATTTAGCCTTAGATCAACTCAGCAGCGCTTACGGAACCGACCCACAAAAATGGCTTTGGGGGCAAGCGCATTTAGCCATCGCTGAACATCGCCCCTTTAGTAAAGTTGCCATACTGAATAGGGTATTTAATCTTGAGCATCCATTTCCAGGTGATAGCTTTTCAGTGAATGTAGGTCGACTCGAATTAGGTAAAGCAAAGCAGCCCTATGTTACTAAGCAAGCGGCTAGTATGCGGATTATTTTCGATTTCGCCGATTTAGATCAGTCGACCTTTATTTATCCTACGGGCCAATCGGGCTGGGTACAGAGTAGCCGGTACCGCAACTTGAACTCATTATGGGCCAACAATGAAGCGCTACCCCTTACCAGTAAGCCATCTGCTTATTTGCGCCAACTGGACCTCGTACCCAAATGATAATGCTGTATAAAATAGCTAAATTGAAATTCTCCTTTAATCATAGAAAGATGCGCATGAAAAAATTACTTGTTCTGGTGGCTGGCTGTTTTGCGCTGTTGCCCTGTACTCCCGCCTTTGCTGCTTGGCAAGAAATTGGCTTTAATGATCAAGTGACTATTTATGTTGATATCGCGACGATTAAAAAAGTGGAGGACGACAATATTCAAATTCTGTCGATGCTGGATTTAAAAACCCCCGGTAAGGATCCAAAAACAAATAAAGCCTTGAGCTCAATCATTGGCCTCAATGAATTTGCCTGTGGCAAGCAAGCATATCGCCCATTAGAAGTGAAGTTATTTACAGGCAATAAAGGATCTGGCACCCTTATTTCTGATGAAAAGTTAAGCAATAGCCCCTATGAGAAAATTACCAGTGGCTCGTGGGTAGTGGGGGTTTATAAAACCGCCTGTGGTATTAAATAAGCGCCAATTTCAGCCTCTATACCGCGCTCTACTGTTGCTGGGGTGTTTGCTGCAAGTTACTGCTTGCGCCCTTCCGGCGGCTCTTTTTGCTAGTGGTACATCTACTGCTACCGCCACTGCTTCTGCCACAGCCACCGCCTACCCCATCACGACTGCTGGGGTAGCTACCACCGTAACCACTGGCAAATCGCCTACCGAACATGCCGTCTCTCAAATAACCCAAAAAGATTGCAGTTTGTTTCATCTTTTTACTTTTGATAAAGACTTTTGTGTCGATATACCAGCCGTAATCCTGATTGATAAAAGCGCCCCTTATCAACTCCGCTAGTGCGATTTAGCTCGCACCTTTATTTAGCGCTATTATCATAAAAATAACAAAATCAAGAAAGAGACGAGTTGAAAACCTACAATATTGCATCGATCCCAGGCGATGGCATTGGCAAAGAAGTCATTCCTGAATGTGAAATTGTTTTACAAGCGCTAGCGGCTAACCAGCCAATTACCTTTGCCTTTGAACGCTTTGATTGGGGTGGCGATTACTATCGCCAGCATGGCAAAATGATGCCCGACGATGGCTTAGAGCCACTGCGCAATAAAGATGCCATTCTGTTTGGTTCAGCGGGTGATCCTAACATTCCAGACCACATTACCTTATGGGGGCTACGTCTCAAAATTTGCCAAGGCTTTGATCAATATGCGAATGTGCGCCCTACCCGCATTTTGCCGGGCATTGAAACACCATTGCGACATTGCCAGCCCAATCAGCTTGATTGGGTCATCGTCCGTGAAAATTCTGAAGGAGAATACGCCGGTTTAGGCGGTCGGGCTCACCAGGGCCACCCTATTGAAGTAGCCTCTGATATGAGCATTATGACCCGCGTCGGGGTTGAGCGCATTCAACGTTTTGCTTTTAAATTAGCGCAATCGCGGCCGCGCAAACACCTTACAGTGATTACCAAATCTAATGCTCAACGTCATGCAATGGTGATGTGGGATGAGATCGCGCGCGAGATCGCGCGCGAGTTTCCCGACGTTACTTGGGATAAAGAACTGGTTGACGCTGCAACTGCCCGCATGGTTAATCGCCCAGAATCACTCGACACGATCGTTGCCACCAATCTACACGCGGATGTCTTAAGCGATTTAGCAGCAGCCCTTGCAGGCAGTTTAGGCATTGCGCCTACTGGTAATATCGACCCTGAACGCCGCTATCCATCGATGTTTGAGCCTATTCATGGTTCAGCCTTCGATATTATGGGTAAAGGCTTAGCTAATCCGATAGGCACTTTTTGGTCAGCAGTGATGATGTTGAACCACCTAGGCGAACCAACGCTTGCAAACCGCTTAATGCAGGCAATCGAAGCCGTTACTGCTAATCCCCAATTACATACCCGTGATTTAGGCGGAAATGCCATGATGAAAGATGTAACTAATGCAGTTTGTGAGGAGATATCGCAATGAAAATCAGCCGTCTTATTGGTCTATTAATCCCTTTTATTTTTGTGTCTGCAAGCTTTCATACTTTAGCGCAGCCGCTTCCCGACAAAACCATTCAATACATCATTCCATTTCCCGCTGCAGGCGAATCGGATTTAGTAGCGCGCTTACAGTCCGATGTTTCTGCTAAGAAATATAACCAACCGATGATGGTAATCAACCGTGCTGGCGCGGGTGGTGCACTAGTATGGTCCCAACTCAATACCTATGCAGCCGACGGCACCATTGTTGCTGGAGTGAATGTTCCCCATATTATTTTGCAACCGCTTGAGCCTAGCACTCAATATAAAACGGACGATATTAATGCAATTTATTACTATCACTTCACCCCCGATGCCTTAATGGTCTCAGCTGATAGTCCATACAAAACCTATCAAGAATTTATTGCTGCTGCCAAAAAGACTCCAGGAAAAATGACTTTAGCGGGCTCAGCCCAATTTTCTGCTAATCACATGGCAACTGAACGGCTTAATAAATTAGCTGGCGTCAATGTGCAGTACATTCCATTCAAGGGTACTGGTGATTTAATTTCTTCTCTAATTGGCATGCACGTTGATGGCGCAATGGGTTATTTACCTTTAGCGATTCAACAAAAAGGGAAGGTGCGCACGCTTGCAGTGGCTACCGAAAAACGTCATCCCGCGCTACCTGATGTACCAACCTTCAAAGAATTGGGTCTCAATTGGGTCGATGGTGCCTATCGGGGAGTAGCTATGCCCAAGGCCACGCCTAAAGCATTGCAACAGAAAATGTCAGATTATTTTGCGCTCTTGAATGCCGATGCAGATAATAAAAAACGGCTTGAAGAAGCTGGGTTTGTCTTGGTTGACATTCCAATCAACAAAATACCCGCATTCATGAAAGAAAAAACCCCTGGCGCCCTAGAGGACGCAAGAAATGCGGGGCTACTCAAATAAATACTGCCCAGGAATATCTAGGCCTTTGCAGCCTTAATGATACATTTAGCCATCTGATCAAAATAGTTACAGGCCTTTTGGGTTGGCTCAATGTATTTTCTGCGGCCATCGCTCGAATCGGGGACAATTTTTACCATCCCTTTTTTCTTTAATTGCTTTAGGCGACCATGCAAGGTTGCTTGAGAAGCAATCTCTTTTAGAGAGATAGCGTCAGCAATTAAGATGGGTTGATTTTTATTCCAGCGTAATGCCAAAGCACTTAATACTTCACGCTCAATTAAATCAAGACTTGGAGCTGCAGGTAATGCCTCAATGCTCTTAGTTAAGTTTAGGAAACGAAGATAAGCTGCGCTTGATTTCATAGTAGATAAAAATCCAATGTTGTTAGGGTATACCACTATAACATTATCTCACTATTTTTTCAGTATTTGCCATGCTAAAGTTGGCAAAGACAAGTCTTCCAAGTATGATTATTTTTAGTGCTTTTAGAACAAATTCAAAATTTAGCGATTCTCCCAATATTGGGAGCCATGTAGCGCCATGCGCAGTCTAATTACCCCTTGCATAATTATTGGAATCGCCAGCGCCTGGATAGGTCTATTTGTTTTAAATGAATATATCTTTAGATTTACCCAAATCTCACCCGCAATCAATCTAATCTTTATACCCGCAGGTTTACGCCTTATTTCAGTCATTGTGTTTTCTTGGTTAGGAGTGATAGGCTTATTTTTGGGCGGCGTATTAATTGGCATTCACTTTATCGAGCTTTCCCCACTGCAGGCCATTATCCTTGCCGGGCTCTCGGCCCTATCGCCATTTTTCGCCTATTCAGGCATCGCTCGAGTACTTAAATTAAAGCCATCATTAGATGGCATGGCGGCGCGTGATCTACTTATTATTGCCATTAGTGCGGCCCTTCTTGGGGGCGCATTGCATAGTCTATTTTTTCTATTAGATGGTAGTGCGAGTACGTTTATAAATCCCTTTATTCAAATCTTCATAGGTGATCTATTGGGGATGCTTTTGGTTTTGTATTGCGCCAAAGTTGGTATCTGGGCTTATCGGCAAATCTATTCTAGCTAGCATCCAAAATAGTAAAAGATTCCAGTAAATTTTTAAACGCTGTTGACTGAATTGCGTTGGGGCCTAAAAATGGATTGTTATACAGCACCAATAAAAAGAATATGATGCCAAGTGATGCGCCGACGATTGAAGTCATTAATGCATGCATCCGAATATTATGGGTTTTAAACAGTACAGAAAATAAGATTAATAGCTCGGCACTAAGAAATAAAGCTGCCCATAAGGGAGGATCAATAAACGATTTTGCATTCTCTATCCGTGCACGCCGTAATTCGCGATACTCCGAAAATTGCCGCAGCATTTCTTGTTGTGCCGAGAGCTCGCCCAAAGTATTGGGCTTAAAATTGACTATCAATCTCTCAACTGCATTAAATTCCTTAAACGCCTTTGTATCAAATTGTCCTTGGGTCAGCAAAGGCCACTCAGTTTTAATCACTTCAGTCGCATAGTTTTTTAGCTGGTACTTACCTGCGTCTTTGATTTCTGTCGGATAAGCATTAATAGTGCGATACAAGTTATAAAGTCGATGGGCTTCTTGTAGCACTCGATCGTTAACCGTATTGTAATTTTGCCAAACAGAAATGGTTACAAAAGCTAAAATAAAGCCAAATATGGTGGGCATAGTGTTGGCAAATATTTCCCCAAAGATGCCCTGGTCACTAAGGCGTAGCCAGGTGCAATATTTTTGCGCTAGAAAAAGAGTGAGTAAACTACAAATAACGAAAATACTCACCATCAAGACGAGTAGACCGGTTGCTGAAAGGCTATTAATTAAACTAATCATGGCTTAGCTGGCGCATATACCAGAGAAAAATTGTTTTTCGAGAATTTCATGCAATTTCCATATAAACGCTAAACTTGTTACAGTTGTGTATTTAATCAGAGTAATAAATAGTCTATAGTACACGCATGGGCATAAAAAAATCTCCCCCCACTTCGAACTCCTTTAGTGATACCGATTTGGTGAGCTTAAGTTATGTGAGTGAGCTAAAAAATCCGCTCGATACTCTCGAATTAATGCAATTAGTTGATCTTGCAACTGTTCGCAATAGCGGCCTAAATATTACGGGTGTTTTATCTTGCGAAGGCAATCGCTTTTGTCAAATCATTGAAGGTCCAGCTAATTCAATAGAAATGCTCTGGAGCTCGATTAAAAATGATCCGCGTCATACTAATATCTTTACCCTAGGGACGAAAAAAATTAAGCAACGCGCTTTTGCAAATTGGTCGATGCGTTTAGTCGATAGCAAACAAATAACGACTTTTGACCCTAAACTCAATAACTTCTAAGCGAAATAGTCGGCGGCAGTTGCTGACTAGTTTCCAAGGTCGTTGATAAGATTAGAGGTGGGGCGAACGACGGGGCTCGAACCCGCGACAACCAGAATCACAATCTGGGACTCTACCAACTGAGCTACGTCCGCCGTTGTAGAACGATAAATTATAGCCTTTTGCCAAAAAACTACCTAACTA
>CAIXDG010000189.1 GCA_903918115.1 uncultured beta proteobacterium | reverse complement strand
TGGCTTGATTTGACCGGCCTTCGCAAAACCCGTTGCCGCAGTTAAGTTGCCAACCATAAAGTCTATCTGTCCTGAGACAAGATCATTAATAGCAGCAGACTCACCTTTGTAGGGCACATGAGTCGCGGGGATATTGGCGGCATAATTGAGGTTCTCACCGGCCATATGAACTTGGCTACCAATACCTGCAGATCCGAAATTCAAATCTTTGGTTTTGGCATAAGCGATGAACTCATTAAGGTTTTTGACTGGGATCTTGGTGCTCACAGATAGCAACATTGGGCCGCTAGCAACATTGGTAATGTTGACAAAATCCTTGCTGTAGTTCACTGGCAATTTCTTATACAAGTAAGGATTGACAGTAAGCATGCTTCCAGAGGCAAGCATGATGGTGTAACCATCGGCTGGAGATTGAGCTACGAATTCAGCTGCAATATTGCCGCCAGCCCCTCCTTTATTTTCAACAATAACGTTTTGCCCTAGATCCTTTGTCAGCTGCTGTGCTAAGAGTCGGCCAAGAATATCAGTGGTTCCTCCTGCTGCAAATGGGATCACTAATTTAATTGGCTTAGTTGGCCAAGATTGTGCTGTTGCTAGTTGCGGTATAGCAAGGGTGAGGGCCCCTGCAAGTAATACTAAGCGCCTACTTAATTTATATTTTTCAATCTTAAACATTGATGACCTCCAGTGGTAATTTAATCTTTGTATCTTAGCTACTTAGACATCAAAAAAATACGCTTTGTTGCTATTTAATAGTTATATGCTTATGCGTTACTGCTGTCTCCTCCAGTCATCGTAAGTCGCTACTTTGTATTCGTTGCGCTGCACAATGAACTGATTGTTGCAAGATATCTAAATCATCTATATGATTCAGATATGTTGCTCATTTTGATCCTTAAAGCCAAGTCTAGTCAAGCCCTGAATACCCTGTGTTTTCAGGGGGCGATTTTGGCAAGCCCAGCATTGGGGGGGTGCGCATGAATCTGACGTATCCAGAAATGGTTGAGCTGGCAGATTTAGGCCTTAGGGCTTCTGGTCTAGATGTAAAGGCAGCTTACGAAACTGCGCAATTTCTTGCGCTAGCAGAATTAGATGGATTGGCATCCCACGGTTTAGTTAGAGTTGCACAATATGCTGCACATGCAAAAAATGGGCGCATTGAGTTGGCCCCAAAAATTAAAGTGAGGCCATTTAAGACATCGGCTGCTTTAGTGGATGCACGTGATGGATTGGCATTCCCAGCGCTACGATTTGCTACAGACCTTTCTGTAAATTTGGCATCTAAGAATGGTCTTGGCTTGGTGGCTGTAACCAATAGCCATCATTTTGGTGTGGCGGGTCACTATGTTGAGGCTGCTGCTCGTGCAGGCTATATCTCGCTATTATTTGGCAATACTCCTGCGGCTATGCCCATGGTGGGTGGCACTAAGGCAATTTTCGGAACCAATCCTTTAGCTGCAGCTTTCCCAGTTACAAACAGCGATCCCCTAGTAATTGATATGTCACTTTCTGCAGTTGCCCGTGGAAAGTTATTAGTTGCAGCAAAAAATGGTGAGCAGATCCCAGAGGGGTGGGCTTTGACTGCAGATGGTAAGCCAACCACGAATCCCCAAGAGGGTTTAAAGGGCTTGATGGTTCCGCTGGGTGGTGATAAAGGCGCCTTGCTTGCTCTCATCGTTGAATTGCTAGTAGTTGGACTCTCAGGTAGTAGATTTTCTTATGAGGCAGATTCATTTTTTGACCCCAAGGGTAACCGTCCGCGGATCGGTCAATTGAGTCTCACTATTGACACTGGACTAGCTGGCTCTTCAGTTTTCGCAAGCAGAATGAGCGATTTTTTGCAGACTTTAGCCGAAGATTCAGGGACGCGTCTCCCAGGTCAACGACGATTCAAGCAGCGTGCTGCAGGCTTTAAGAATGGCATCACAGTTTCTGATGTAGTTGTGGA
>CAIXDG010000188.1 GCA_903918115.1 uncultured beta proteobacterium | reverse complement strand
TTTAAAACGACTGAATACCATATCGAAGTTATTTTTAATGCTGCGGGTACGTGGTCGTATCAACTCGATACGATTCTGATGATTAAAGGGAAAACTGAACCGTTTCACCACACTGATGTCAATACGCTGCATAAAATTGGTGAGCCTACCCCCAATGGTTTAGCAGCGCATTTATATTCAGCTAAATAATTTCTCTAACTAAACCGAACGAAGTATTAAGCATAGCTAGCCTAGAGCGTGGGATAGTCGGTATACCCTTCTGCTCCACCCCCATAAAAAGTAGCTCGATTGTAAGGATTGAGAGCGGCATGCTGTGCAAAACGCGCCACTAAATCTGGATTAGAAATATACCAACGCCCAAACGCAATAGCATCCGCTAAACCATCTTCTAAAGCAGTTTCGGCCAAAGCTTGGGTGTAGCCTCCTGCACTTATAAAGCCACCAGTAAACGACTTGCGAAATAATGCCGCTGTTATCGGCATATCTTCTACTGTCTGGTCATTACCGCCGGCAGATGTAGAGCGTGGCTCAATCATATGCAAATAGGCTAAGCCGTAGGCATTTAAACGCTGCATTACTGCAGTAAACAGTGCAATCGGATCACTATCACTCATGTCATTGAATGTGCCATAAGGTGATAGACGCAAGCCAATACGATTAAATGGAAAAACTGTGCCCACGGTCTCTAAAACTTCAACTAAAAGACGGCAGCGATTTTCTATTGAACCGCCATACTCATCAGTCCGTCGATTCGTACCGTCTTGCAAAAATTGGTCAAGCAAATAGCCGTTCGCTGAATGAATTTCAATGCCATCAAAACCCGCTTCTTTTGCATTTTGGGCAGCTAATTTAAAGTCTTGCAAAAGCACGACGATTTCAGCAGCGGTCATCGCTTTAGGAATTTCGTAAGGCATGGTTTTCCAATCGGCGGTAAAGGTTTCGCCCTCTGGCGCAATCGCGCTAGGCGCAAGTGGCACACCATGCTCTGGGTGATGCGAGGTATGTGAAATCCGTCCCACGTGCCATAACTGCGACACCATTAAGCCGCCCTTGGCATGTACGGCAGCCACAATCTCTTTCCAAGCCGCTGTTTGGGCTGGGGAATAAATACCTGGTGTAGCCGGATATCCTTTGCCGTGGGGACTAATTTGGGTTGCTTCGGTAATAATTAAGCCAGCGCTGGCCCGCTGGCTGTAATAGGTAATCGACAATGGATTGGGCACATCGTCGGCAATTGACCTCATCCGTGTTAAGGGGGCCATTACTACGCGATTTTTAAGGTGTAAAGCACCTAAATTAACTGGGGTAAAAAGTAATTCAGTAGCTGACATCATGCATCCTTAATAAAAAATTAGTACTCGATCGTAACAGCTATCGCATAAACTCTTACTCATTCAATCTCTAATTATTTTAATATCTTGAAAGGTTTTCTATGAAAATGTGGCAATGTATCGTTTGTGGCTTTATTTATGATGAAGCCCTAGGCTTGCCTGAGGATGGGTTGGCACCCGGTACTGTTTGGGCTGATGTGCCCGATAGCTGGGCATGCCCAGATTGCG
>CAIXDG010000187.1 GCA_903918115.1 uncultured beta proteobacterium | reverse complement strand
TGCTTTTGAAAGTGGTCCGCAGAACCACCTCCGCCAGCTCGCGCACCAACTGCAGCGCCACCCTCTTTATGACTCAGCCATTGTGCAGTTAAATAGTCCGTCATCGAAATCCAGAGTGATGCATGCCATTTTTCACAGAGCCAGTGGGAGAGCCCCACGTGATCTGGATGCATATGGGTGACGATCACCCTCAACACAGGCAAATCATTGAGTTGAGTGGCAAAGATCTGATCCCAGGCCGCTTTTGTCTCTTCATTGGATATGCCACAATCAACAATGGTCCAGCCTTGAACACCCTCAAGCTCATCACGCAGTAGCCATAGATTAATATGATCCAGGGCAAATGGTAAGCGCATCCGCAACCAACGTACACCTGGTGCGACTTCCATTGAGCTGCCTACTTCCGGCAAAGCATCGGCTAGGGGATAATGAATAGAACTAAGATCGCTGGATTGGTTTTTGGTATTCATTTATTTCTATCTAGGTTTACTTTGACAACGGTTCCATCGCCTTGCATCAATTGGTGCGACATTAATCCAGAAAATGGCTTTTGTCGCGGCTGCTATCGCACGCTGACAGAGATTGCAGATTGGTCCGAACTATCCAATCCCGAGAAGCTTGAGGTTTGGGAAAAACTAGATATGCGCAAACCTCAAACACCGCAGTAAGTACTTTTAATTTGTTATTTATTCACATCCACAATTAAGCGGCCGCGAATATTTCCAGCCATGAGTTCAGCCGCATACTTTAAAGAATCTTCTAGGCTAATTTCGTGAGAGATCTCCTCTAACGTTTTTAGATCTACCAGCTTGCTCAGTTGCTCATAAGCAGCAATCCGTTTTGCTTTTGGCACTGTCACACTATTGATGCCATACAAGGTCACACCGCGCAAAATAAATGGTGCCACGCTCGATGGAAAATCCATTCCTTGGGCCAGGCCACAAGCAGCGACAGCCCCATCACTCTTTGTTTGCGCGCAGGCATTGGCCAGGGTGTGACTGCCGACGCTATCGACTACAGCAGCCCAACGCTCTTTAGCCAATGGCTTTCCAGGGGCGGATAAAGTAGCACGGTCGATTACGTCAGCAGCGCCCAACTTCTTCAGATAATCAGCCTCAGCCATGCGGCCTGTACTTGCCACCACAGTAAAGCCCAGCTTGCTTAGTAGGGTAACTGCAAAGCTTCCGACACCGCCAGCTGCGCCAGTAACCAATACCTCACCATCGCCTGGCTTAAGACCATGCTTTTGCAGTGCCATGACACACAACATCGCGGTATAACCCGCGGTACCAATGGCGAGCGCCTGTTTAGCAGTAAACCCTGTCGGCAATGGAATCAGCCACTCAGATTTCACGCGAGCTTGCTGGGCTAAACCACCCCAATGGCCTTCTCCAACACCCCAGCCATTTAGGAGAACCATGTCGCCAGCTTTAAATTCTGGGCTAGCACTCTCTAAGACCTCGCCCGCAAAATCAATCCCGGGACCCATGGGGAAACTGCGCACTACCGGGCCTTTGCCAGTAATCGCTAAACCATCTTTGTAGTTCAGTGTGGAATAGAGCACCTTAACCTTGACATCGCCCTCAGGTAGGCGCGCCTCGTCGACCTGAGAAAGCTCGGCACGATAGCCCTGATCATCTTTATTTATCAAAATTGCTCTAAACATGTCTCTTCCTTTTAAAAGCGCTGCATTCTCCACAGCAAATACGTAATAGGTTTATCCTAACG
>CAIXDG010000186.1 GCA_903918115.1 uncultured beta proteobacterium | reverse complement strand
ATTTCTGCTGACCATCAAAACAAGGCCGATATTGCCGCATCAAAAGCCCGTGAATGGGTTGACCGCGACGGCGTAACTGTACTTTTTGGCGGCACGAATTCCGGTACCGCACTTGCTACCGCTAAGGTGGCCTTAGAGAAAAAGCGCATCTATATTAATAATGGCGCGGGCTCTTCAGCGCTTACTAACGAGCAGTGCAGCCCCTATACAGTGCACTACACCTATGACACCATTGCCATGGCCAATGGCACAGGCAAAGGCATGATTGGCAAGGGTGGCAAAACCTGGTTTTTCTTAACCGCAGACTATGCTTTTGGCTATGCGCTTGAAAAAGATGCGGCCGCAGTAGTTGTAGCGGATGGCGGTAAGGTGTTGGGTAATGTGCGGCACCCCTTAAATGCTAGCGACTTTTCTTCTTATCTGTTGCAAGCGCAAAATTCTAAAGCCCAAGTGCTAGGTTTAGCTAATGCTGGTGGGGATACCATCAATACAGTAAAAGCAGCCAATGAATTTGGTATTACCAAGACCATGAAGATTGCAGGTTTATTGGTATTTATCTCTGACGTTCATAGCATGGGCTTAAAAAGTGCGCAGGGGCTTTATGCAACCGAGGCCTGGTATTGGGATCAAAACGATGAAACGCGTAAGTTTGGTAAACGCTTCTTTGGCAAGATGAAGCGTATGCCCTCAATGGTGCAGGCAGGCAACTATTCTTCAACCATGACCTACCTTAATGCGGTGAAGGCAGCAGGAACCGACAATGCCGATAAAGTGATGGAGCAGTTGCGTAAGGTAAAAATCAATGACATGTTTACCAAGGGCGGCTATATCCGTAAAGACGGCACAATGGTACACACCATGTACTTGTTTGAAGTTAAAACGCCAGCTGAATCAAAATCACCTTGGGATTATTACAAGTTGATTAGCACCATTCCTGGTGAGCAGGCATTCCCAATCGCCTCTTATTCGCAGTGCACATTGAAGTAATCGTTGGAAATTTTTGGTCTTTCCACTTCGGCCCTGTTAAGCCAACTCCTTTTGGGGTTGGTTAACGGGAGCTTCTACGCCATATTAAGTTTAGGGCTGGCGGTCATATTTGGCCTCTTAAATGTCATTAACTTTTCACATGGCGCGATGTTTATGCTGGGCGCCATCGTGACATGGATGGGCGGCAAATACTTTGGGCTGAACTATTGGGTAATGTTGGCCTTGGCGCCGCTGGTCGTGGGCGCGATTGGCGTGGTGATTGAGCGCCTCTTATTGCGGCACCTGTATCAATTGGATCATTTGTATGGGCTTTTGTTGACCTTTGGCCTCACGCTTTTTATTGAAGGCATCTTGCGCTCCATTTACGGCTCTTCGGGGCTACCCTTTTCGACCCCCGAGCTACTTACTGGGGCGACTGATTTAGGTTTTATGATGTTGCCCAATTACCGCGCATGGGTTGTATTTGCATCACTCTCAGTGTGCTTTGTTACTTGGTATGTGATTGAAAAAACCAAATTAGGCTCGTATTTACGTGCTGGTACCGAGAATCCAAAATTAGTTCAGGCGTTTGGAATTAATTTCCCGCTAATGATGACCTTAACTTACGCCTTTGGGGTTGGCTTAGCTGCATTTTCGGGCGTGCTTGCTGCGCCCATTATTCAAATTTCCCCGTTGATGGGCTCGAATTTAATTATTGTTGTCTTTGCGGTAGTGGTTATTGGTGGCATGGGTTCAATTTTAGGTTCGATTTTGACTGGCCTGGGGCTCGGTTTAATCGAGGGGCTTACCAAGGTTTTTTATCCTGAAGCATCAAACACCGTGGTGTTTGCAATTATGGCAATTGTTTTGTTATTTAGACCTGCTGGTTTATTTGGGCGGGAAAAATAAATGTCCACGATGAAATTATTTAGAACGATTTTTTATCTTGTCATTATTTTGATTGGCGTACTTGCGCCGTGGTTTTTTTATCCGATTTTTTTAATGAAGATTTTATGTTTTGCTTTGTTTGCTGCAGCATTTAATTTGTTATTGGGATACACCGGTTTGCTCTCATTTGGTCACGCAGCTTTTTTTGGCGGCGGCGGTTATGCATTAGGATTTTTTATGCGTAATGCTGGACTTTCACCGGAGCTCGGAATTATTTTAGGAACCACGTTTGCAGCTTGTTTGGGTGCTGCAATGGGTGGCTTGGCAATTCGTCGGCAGGGAATTTATTTTTCGATGATTACTTTGGCCCTGGCGCAAATGTTTTATT
>CAIXDG010000185.1 GCA_903918115.1 uncultured beta proteobacterium | reverse complement strand
GATCCAGGCCGACCGATAGTATTTAATGACGCTTTCCCAACTGCAGACGGCAAGGTAAAGCTAGTTCCTGCGGATATTATTCCTGCGGATGAACGCCCAAATGATGAATATCCTTTCGTTTTAATTACGGGTCGCCAGCTTGAGCATTGGCATACTGGCAGTATGACGCGACGTGCGACCATCCTGGATACGATAGAGCCGATGGCGACTGTCTCACTCTGTGGGGACGATATGGTGCAATTAGGTGTGACTACAGGTGATGTAGTGACGGTTGCTTCACGGCGCGGCACAATTGCCATTCATGTGCGGCGTGATGATGGCACTCCGCGTGGCGCAATCTTTATTCCCTTTGCGTATTACGAGGCTGCAGCTAACTTAATGACTAACTCTGCATTAGATCCCTTTGGCAAAATACCTGAGTTTAAGTATTGCGCGGTTTCTGTAGTGAAAGGCGGTGATGCTGCAGTTAAATTGGGTTACGGTACCAACGATGAAATAGCAAGTGATAAGGTAGCAGCGCACACCTAAAGTGGATACCGTATTGCAAAAAAACGCTGAATTGCCAGTGCTGATTATTGGCGCTGGTTTAGCAGGGCTCACAGTGGCTCTGCATCTTGCCAAAACCCAAGCCGTGATTGTGATGGCTAAGCGTAGCTTGGGTGAGGGCGCTACTGCATGGGCGCAAGGCGGTATTGTCGGCGTGTTAGATCAAGCCGACAGTGTTGATGCGCACGTTGCTGATACCTTAAACGCCGGCGCAGGTTTAGTGGATGAAGCAACTGCGCGGTATATTGCGGAAGAGAGTGCCGCCGCAATACAGTGGCTTGTTGATCAAGGCGTGCCTTTTACTACGGATGAGGCGGGCCCACTAGGTTTGCACTTAACTCGCGAAGGTGGTCATAGTCATCGCCGCATCGCGCATGCTGCTGACGCTACAGGCAAGGCAATTCATGAGGTGCTCTTAGATCAAGCCCGGTCGCATCCGAATATTCGCTTAATTGAACATTGGATTGCGCTCGACCTCATTACCAATCGACACTTATCCCCTCAGGATAAGAAAAAATTACCGAATCGTTGTTATGGTGTATATGCCTTAGATATCAACCATGCGAAAGTTGAAACAATTGCAGCTAAAGCCGTTGTTTTAGCAACTGGCGGGGTTGGTAAGGTCTATCGCTATACCAGTAATCCCGATACGGCTACTGGTGATGGTATCGCCATGGCTTGGCGCGCTGGATGCCGCGTAGGTAATATGGAATTTATTCAGTTTCATCCTACTTGCTTATATCACCCAAGTGACCGCACTTTTTTAATTACTGAGGCCTTGCGCGGAGAAGGTGGTTTGCTAAAGTTACCTGAAGGGGGAGCCACCCAAGGTTTACGTTTTATGCCTGAACACGATGCGCGTAATGAATTAGCGCCGCGTGATATTGTCGCTCGGGCCATCGATTTTGAAATGAAAAAATATGGCTTAGACCATGTTAATTTAGATGCTACGCATTTAGATGCGGCGTTTATTCAAGAACATTTTCCCATGATTTATGCGCGTTGCTTAAGTCTGGGAATTGATATTACGCAGCAGGCTATTCCCGTGGTACCTGCTGCCCATTACACGTGCGGTGGGGTGGTGACTGATTTGCGAGGCCATACTGATTTACCGGGTTTATACGCCGTAGGCGAATCTACTTATACCGGCCTACACGGGGCTAATCGCCTAGCAAGTAACTCATTATTAGAATGCGTTGTGATTGGTAAAGCAGCTGCTGCTGATATTGATTTAGCTGTTACGCCTGACTTGCCAGCGTTACCTTTATGGGATGAAAGCCAAGTTGAAAATGCCGATGAGCAGGTGGTAATTGCCCATAATTGGGACGAATTACGCTCCTTGATGTGGAATTATGTTGGGATTGTGCGGACAACCAAACGGCTTGAGCGTGCTTTACATCGTATAGAGTTATTGCATCATGAAGTGCAGGAATACTATGCTAACTTTAAAGTGACCCGCGACTTAATTGAATTACGCAATCTGTTGGATTGTGCTGAGCTGATTGTGAAATCGGCCCTAATGCGTAAAGAAAGCCGGGGTTTGCACTATAGCCGCGACTACCCTAATGCGGGGGCAGTATCTTATCCAACAATTTTGACACCTAAGCAGCAGGCTTAATTTAGCTAGGCTGCTTAAGCTAGTATCCGCATTGAAAAATCAACGGCCTGCACATCTTTGGTCAGTTTGCCAAGTGAAATTCGATCTACCCCTGATGCTGCAATAGCACGCATTAGCTCGATACCAATACCGCCTGACGCCTCTAATTGGGCTCTGCCTTGATTAATGGCAACCGCTTTATGCATTTTTTCAATTGAGAAGTTATCAATCAAAATATTTTTAGCACCCGCTTTGATTGCTTCATCAAGTTCGGCTAAATTTTCTACTTCAATCTGAATACTGACTCCTGCATTGAGTTTTTCTGCGGCATCAAGCGCTGCACGAATGCTGCCAGCAGCGGCGATGTGATTTTCTTTGATCAAAATGCCGTCCCACAAAGCCATGCGTTGGTTTTCTCCACCACCAATACGTACTGCATATTTTTGCGCTTGACGTAAGCCTGGCAAGGTTTTGCGGGTATCAAGCACAACACAGCTATTGGGGTTTGGACTTAGTCCAACAATTGCTTCTACATATTTTTTAGTGTTCGTAGCGGTCGCAGAAAGGGTCTGTAGAAAGTTAATTGCGGTTCGCTCTGCCGATAATAATGCGCGAACATCAGCCGTAATTTCGCATACTGGGGTATCGGCCACCATCCAATCACCCTCTTGATAAAACCAAGTCAGTACGGCTTTAGGATCGAGGGCTTGGATTGTGCCTTCAAACCAAGACTTGCCACAGAGCACGGCTTTTTGGCGCACGCTTAGCTGGCTTCTACCTATTTTGCTGGGTACAAGTTGTGCAGTCCAATCGCAAACGCCAATATCTTCCCTCAAGGCATCTTGAATATTACGCGTACGGGCTTGCTCTAAAGTTTCGTTGGTATCAAACATAAGATCGCAAGTAAACCTTAAGCTGCGCCAATATGTTTGACAAAGCCATGTTGAGCTTTAGCCAATAAATCAGCGTTCTGGCTCGTAAAATCAAGCATACGGTCGATGCAAGTAAGGGCTTTTATTCTCGTGGCTTCCTCAATGAACACTTCACCCGTTTGATTTTCTAGTGCATCAAGAATGCCTTGCAGGCCATTCATCGCCATCCACGGGCAATTGGCACAACTTTTGCAGGTCGCGCTAGTGCCGGCAGTTGGGGCTTCGATGAGTTTTTTATGAGGCGCTAATTGCCGCATGCGGTGCAAGATGCCCTTATCGGTAGCGACAATATATTCATTGGCAGAGCCCTCCACTACGGCTTTAATCATGGCAGAAGTCGAGCCCACCATATCCGCAAGTGCAATAACCGCAGCCGGTGATTCTGGGTGAACTAATATTTGGGCAGCGGGATATTGCAAACGTAATAATTCCAGCTCAGTAGCTTTAAATTCATCATGCACAATGCAGGCGCCATTCCAGAGCAACATATCAGCCCCAGTTTGCGCTTGAATGTAATGTCCCAAATGACGGTCGGGTGCCCAGAGAATTTGTTTACCCTGTTCTTTGAGGTGATGCACTATAGCTAAAGCACACGAACTGGTCACCATCCAATCTGCTTGGGCTTTAACAGCAGCACTGGTGTTGGCATAGACCACTACCGTGCGCTTAGGATGGGCGGCACGAAAAGCGGCGAATGCATCGGCAGGGCAACCCAAGTCGAGTGAACAGGTCGCATCGAGGTCAGGCATAAAAATACGTTTTTCGGGGCTGAGAATTTTCGCCGTTTCACCCATAAAGCGCACCCCAACAACGATTAAATTTTTCGCTGCATGGGCTTTACCAAAGCGTGCCATTTCTAGGGAATCCGCCACAAAGCCACCAGTTTCCATGGCTAAGTCTTGAATTTCACCATCGACATAGTAATGCGCTACGATTGCCGCATCTTTCTCGATTAAGAGGGTTTTGATGCGGTCAATTGCCGCAGCCTTTTGGTCGACTGAAAGCGGTGGCGGGGATTTAGCCCAAGCTTGCGCAGTGCAGGTTTTACCAGCGCCATCTTGCTGGGGATAATCAAAAGAAATCGGTTTTGT
>CAIXDG010000184.1 GCA_903918115.1 uncultured beta proteobacterium | reverse complement strand
GACACTGACAGTAAGACGGTCATAACTGGCCGGCGGATGCATAACTCGGAGAGCGTCATTTAGCGGCAGCAGGCGCGGCGACAGGCGCAGCAGGAGTGGTTGGCGGGGCAACGCTTTTTGCGGGAGCAGCGGCTGCAGCTGGCGTAGCTTCACGAATTTTGCCGCCAGGACGTAAATTTTGCTTGCCCTCAACTACCACTCGGCTACCAGGTGCAATACCAGTAATAACAGACTGGCCTTGGTATTCATAAACCACTGTAATGGGTTTTGACGCCACTTTATCGTCAGCTTCGACGATATACACGATACGACCCTTAGGACTAATAATGATCGCTTGGGAAGGTATCGCTAAAGCATCTTTCAGCTCACCAGCGTTTAGTTTGACCCGCGCAAATTGGCCAGGTAATAAATTCCCTTTTTCATTGGGTATTTGTGCTTTAACGCGAACTGCAGCAATTACTGGATCGACTTGGTTATCGATTACTAAGACTTTACCTTCATAACTCTTCTTACTAGAGTCTCCAACGGTAACGCTCACCTGCATGGGAGTTCCATCACCTTGGTTTTCTAAGATGACGGGGATATCTTTTTCCGAGATCACAAATTGCACATTGATGGGATCAAGTTGCGTAATCGTAACCATGGCACCAGTAGTAGTGGTAGCAGTCGAGCTGGTAGCAGTACTCACCGTATTGCTAGCTTGCACTAAGGAGCCTGGAAAGACATTAATAATGCCAGTACGTCCGCTAATTGGTGCGCGAATCGAGTCGAATGAAAGCTGCACTTGTGATGCGTTAGCAGCAGCTTGAGCCGATCTTGCATTGGCTAGAGAGGTATCGAGCCCAGCTTTAGAGATAAAGTTTTTATCCATTAATTCTTTAGCGCGTAAATACTGTTTTTGCGCATCATCGGCTAGAGACTTTAGTTTTTCATAATTTGCTTTATCGACTCGATCATCCAGTAAAAATAATAAGTCACCCTGTTTTACTTCCTGACCATCTTTAATAAAGATTTTGCTAACGGTATTCGTAATCATCGGGCGAATGTCAACTATGCTATTCGCCACGATAGTGCCAGTGGCCTCAATCACCAGCGGCACATTTTTAGGTTTCACAACCACGGAGGTAATGGTTTGCGGCCCACTTACTTTATCGGCTGGTGGGAAGAAATAGGTATAGGCTTTTGAACCAGCGTAGATCAAAATCAAAACAGCCACAATGCGCCATTTGTATTTGCCTACAAAGTGCTTAATGCTGCTAAGATTAATTTGCTTGATGCGCACTAGCAACGCTTGAGCAGCGGGCTTTGCTAGGACAGATTGGGCGCTTTGCCACACGGCGCATGCTGTTTTTTTAGCCCAAGCTTGGGAAGCATCTAATTTAGTGGAAAGCCAGTTTTTTTGCGGCACAGTTTTTTAATTGATCTATTGGTTAATGGGCTCGGCACATTTTCGCATAAGCTGGCATTTACGGAAGATCGTGGTTTCCGGGCTGGCTAGGGTAAAAATTCTTCAACCCCGCGATTGGCCAATTGATCGGCCAGCTCATTGCCGGGATCGCCGTTATGGCCCCGCACCCAATGCCATGAAATGGTGTGTTCTGGCAATAAAGAATCGAGTTCTTGCCATAAATCAGCATTTTTTACTGGCGCTTTTGCGGCAGTGCGCCAATTTCGGGCTTTCCAACCATTCAGCCATTCTGTCACCCCTTTTTGCACGTATTGAGAGTCGGTATAAAGGGCAACCGAACTAGCTTGTTTAAGGGCTCTGAGCGCGTGAATGACAGCGCTTATTTCCATCCGATTGTTGGTGGTGAGCAAAGCCCCCCCATGTAAATGTTTCTCATGGTGACCAGAACGTAAAACGGCACCCCAACCCCCAGGACCTGGATTGCCTTTACAGGCGCCATCGGTATAAATCGTAATGTGCGGTAAAGCGGATTTTTTATTCATTCCCTGGAGGCCTTGCGTGCTGTTCCACAGCAGGCGTAAGTTGGGTAAGGGCGGTAGGCCGTTTTGCAGGTATGCGGCCAATCAAGCGCATACCAGGAGTGCGCTTAATGGCAGAAATCAAAAAGACTGCCCCAAAAATAGGCCACCAGCGATTTCCCATCGGTTCTAAAAAATCCATTCTTGCCATTCCTGCGGAACTTTGTAAGGGAAACTTATAACAGCCAAAATGACCCCGATCAACTGAATAATCGAGTAATTTTAGCCAATCTTTCAGGCGGAGAAGGCTAATAAATTGCCCAGTTCGGGGTAAATAGGGTGCGCCAAAGAGATGGCTTAAATATTGCCTGACTCCCCAAATGCTGGCTGGATTAAAGCCAGAAATAATCACTCGCCCTTCGGGTAACAAAATCCGATCGACTTCGCGCAAAATTTGGTGGGGATCAGCGGCAAATTCTAAGACATGGGGCAAAAGCACTAAATCAATGCTTTGACTAGCAAAGGGGAGTTCGGTGGGGAGACCCTCAACAATATGCCATCCTTGGTTGTGCGCTTGCCGACTAGCAATAGCAAGGCTCTGCAATTTTTGCTCTGCAGGCGCGCCGGGAGTAAGACCAATTTCACCGGGACTTACGGAGAGGGCATGCAAGGGCATGCGATTGGCCTTTAAGGCATCAAGTTGCGGTAAACCAATTTGTAATGCATGAAAGCCGAAGACATCGCCCACAGCAGCGGCGAAGCGTTTTTCTTCCCAGGCTAAAACATATTGACCCGGGGGCGAGTTTAGCCATTGCTCCCAGGAAGACCAAGGTGGTGCAATTTGTACCTCGCTAGGTGGGGGAATTGATATCATTAGGTCTTGTTTTGCATCCGAGGTTTTCGTCTAATGGTCAAGAGTACAGCATTGCAAGTTTGGCCGATTCCAGCCTTCAGCGATAACTACATCTGGTGCATTCATGATGGGCATTCTGCTCTCATTGTTGATCCGGGCGATGCTGCCCCAGTGATTCAATATCTGCAAGAAAATCAATTGCAGTTAACAGGAATTTTAATCACCCATTACCATGCTGATCATATTGGCGGCATTGCAGATTTATTACGCGCTACTACTAATGACCATACTTTGCCAGTGTATGGCCCCGTTGCGGAAGAAATTCCGGGGTGCAACCATCCTTTGATGCAAGGCGATGAAGTGCATATAGCTGCCCCAGCAAGCTATTTTCAGGTTCTTGAAGTGCCAGGGCATACCTTGGGTCACATTGCTTACTTTGCACCAGCATTAGAAGTTAAAGACCCCCCTAGAGTAGAGCCGCCGCGCCTTTTTTGTGGTGACACGCTATTTGCCTCTGGTTGCGGGCGAGTGTTTGAAGGTACGCCAACGCAAATGCATGCGTCCTTAGCAAAATTTGCTGCTTT
>CAIXDG010000183.1 GCA_903918115.1 uncultured beta proteobacterium | reverse complement strand
TGCCATTGCCAGAAATCTTTGAGTACTAAACAATTGCTCCCTAAATTACGGTGCGTTAGCATCGCACCCTTGCTGCGTCCCGTAGTTCCGGAGGTATATAGGATGGCTGCTAAATCATCATCAGCCGAATTTACTGTTTTGAATTGATCGCTTTGGCCAATAGCGCGCTGTAGCAAGCTACCCGTGCGGTTGTCATCTAAGGTAAATACCTGCTTAGTGCCCGCCTTAAATGCCACCTTAGAAACCCAAGCAAAATTTTTGCTGCTACAGACCATGACCTCAGGCTGAGCATTTTCAATGAAATATTGAATTTCAGCAGCTTGATAAGCGGTGTTTAAAGGTAGGTAAACATAGCCCGCCCGAATAGTGGCTAAATATAAAAATAGGGCTTCGGGCGACTTTTCTACTTGCACTGCAACCCGCGCCCCTTTAGGCAGGCCAAGACTTTTTAATAGGTTGGCTAGCATCGCTGAAGCGCGCTCTAAATCGCTCCAGGAGTAATACAGACCATCTTGAGTTTCAATTGCACAAGTTTTACGATCTTTTGGAAAACCTTTTTCCAATAGTGAATACAAATTCATACGAACCTCAAAATGATCTACTTAACAGCGATTAATCGAGAGTAGCACCCGATTTTTTAACTACGCCAGCCCAACGTTTAATATCTGAATTCACTAATTTACCAAACGCTTCCCCATATAAGTTAGGCGTTTCAGAACCATTGGCAGCCCAAATGGCTTTCAACTTTGGCGTATTTATCGCCTTCTCCACTTCTGCGATCATTTTGTCGACGATGGGCTTTGGGGTCCCCTTAGGTGCAAACATGGCATACCAAGTTGATACTTCGTAATTAGGTAGCCCAGCCTCCATGAAAGTGGGCACATTCGGAATTGCTGCCGAGCGCTTAGGTGAGGCAACTGCAATTGCAAATAACTTGCCACCATTAATTTGTTGGGCTGAGGTGCCTAAACCATCAAACTCAAGATCAACTTGCCCTGCCAAAAGATCATTCATGGCGGGGCCCGCACCTCGGTAAGGAATGTGAGTGATGAAAGTACCCGTTTGAATTTTAAATAATTCACCTGCTAAATGATGCACGGTGCCACTGCCTGCGCTAGCAAAATTATATTTACCCGGATTCTTTTTCAAGAGTTCAATAAATTGCTTTAGATCGCGTGCGCTTACTTTTTGTGGGTTAACCACTAAGACTTGTGGTGGGCTAGCAATGAGCGCAACCGGGATAAAGCTCTTCTCAATATCGTAATCGAGATTTTTATACATTGAAGGGGCAATGGTGTGATGTGAAGCACCAATAAACCAGTTGTATCCATCCGGAGCTGCTTTAGCAGCAACTGAGGCGCCAACAGTACCGCCCGCGCCACCGCGATTATCGATTAATACTTGGACGCCTAATTGTTCACCTAACTGTGCAGCCAAAGGACGTGCAAACGCATCGGTACCTCCGCCTGCAGGAAAGGGATTTAATAAGGTGATTGGTTTAGTCGGCCAAGCTTGCGCTGAAACAGTGCCGGCAAATGCCATTAAAGTTAAGATAAAAGCGCAGCGCAATTTTTGCGCCAGCAGGTATAAAGCCTTAGATTGAATCATCATGCTGCCGTCTCCTTGATTGATGTCATTATTATTTTAAGCTAAGAGGCCATTAAGCGACTGATCAAACGCGAATACATGACCTCACCATTAACAAAGCGTTCGTGGTTCTCTTCTACACTACCTAAATCATAAAGATAATTGACCATAATGCCGGCGGATTGGCGTAAACCCTTACGCGATAAATCACCCGCCCAATTAATTTGATGCAACTTGGCGCCGTTTCCTAAGTGAAATTTGGCTACTGGATTACCGTTCCGCCCTGTTGAAGCGTGGGCCAGATAGAGCGCAGTTAAGCAGAGTAAGGCACTCTTTTCCTTTGCCGTTGCAATATCGGGATGCCAGCCGCCACTTAAGCGCTCCGACCAAGAATGGTCAGCTAGCTTAAGAGTGGCTAAAGCCTCATCACGGGCCGCCCGAAGTGCTGGCTTAATCTGCTCCATCGGCATTTGATCAGCTAAATTTGCCCCGCCTGCAATCCAATCGACGAGGCCAGGAATAGGCGATAAAGTAATAAAGGTTTTTAGCGAGGGGAATTCGGCATGTAATTGTTCGGCAACCCGTTTAATTAAAAAATTGCCCATCGAGACACCACGCAAACCTGGCTCGCAGTTACTAATAGAGTAAAAAGCGGCAACTTTGTATTCTTTTGGATGACTAACTGCCTCAGCCTTCTTATCAACTAACGGTGCTATAGCCGTGGGGATATCCGGAAGCAAGCCTACCTCAACAAAGATTAAAGGCTCATCAGGTAATTGGGGATGAAAGAAAGCAAAACAGCGCCGATCTGGCTGCAAACGGCGGCGCAAATCATCCCAGCCATCAATCGCATGCACTGCCTCATGTTTAATAATTTTTTCCAGCACTTCGGCAGGTGACTTCCAGTCGACTCGGTGCATCTTTAAAAATCCTGGATTAAACCAAGAGGAAAGCAGATGCCGCATATCGAAATCAACGGTCGCTAATTCTGGTTTCTTATCGAGAAGCTGTAATAAATCCCGGCGCATTTCTACTACCGCTGCAGTTCCTGAGCGGGCCCGATTAAGACGGCGCAATAATTCTTGACGCGGCGATTCGGCAATGCGCTGCAAGCGCACATAATTGCGGGTATTGGGATCCGCAGCAAAGCTTTGTGCCGCTTTTAATACTTTTTCAGCGTCCGGGCTAAATTTTTCTGCCAAGGCAGTGAAAAATTTAATATGCTGATCTTTATCTAATTTACGGTAATTATGAATAAGCTCATCAGCCATGCTGACTGCATTAGATTCGCCACGTTCGGAAATAAGTCGGTTGACCGCACCAATAGCGCGCGCCAAATACCGTGACTTAGTTAGTTTCTCAAGCATGCCACTTCCTTCAAGGATTACTATTTTTTTGTCTTAGCAGCAAATATAACCCGAAGGCAACCATTGGCAGTGAAAGCCACTGACCCATCGAAAGCCCAAGGCCTAGCAAACCTAAAAAAGCATCGGGTTCGCGCGCAAATTCAGCGAGGAAGCGAAAGATGCCATAACCCACTAAAAAGAAACCGGATACCTGCCCAAGTCTGCGAGGCTGTCTTGCATAGAACCAAAGCAGAATGCCTAATAAAACGCCTTCCCCACCCAATTGATAAAGTTGTGAAGGATGACGTGGCAAATTATCGACATAGGGGAAGACCATCGCCCACGGGACAGTAGTTGGGCGACCCCATAGTTCGCCGTTAATAAAATTACCTAGGCGACCAAAAGCGAGGCCAAAGGGTACTAAGGGAGCAACCAAATCGCTCACCATCAAAAAAGTGGTTTTGCGTTTGCGGGCAAACCAGTACAAGGCCACAAATACGCCCAGTAAGCCCCCATGAAATGACATGCCACCTTCCCACACTTTAAAAATATTGAGTGGGTGGGATAAATAAAACGCGGGCATATAAAAACACACATAGCCTAAGCGGCCGCCAAGAATAACGCCTAATACCCCGGCAAATAAGAGATCTTCTAGGTCTTTATTCGTCCAGCCTAGCACTTTAAATTGCGCCATACGAATACGTATCCGGCCAAGCAAAATAAATTGGGCGAATGCCATTAAGTAAGTTAAGCCATACCAGTGAATCCCAAAAGAGCCAAGATGAATAGCGACAGGATCAAAATTAGGGTGTATCAGCACAGTCGGCGCTCAGCTTTTAGTTTGGTCAAAATTATGCAGCTCATGACCTAAATCTCGATAGGTTTTAAAGCGATTACGGCCAGCTAAGCGTTCCGCTTCATTGGTCGTCACCACCTCAACAATGCGGGGGAAGCGCTCGACCAAGGTAGCAACATCGCTTGGCATCTGTTGGCCTAAGTGAATCAAAATATCCGCATGCGGTATTGCTTTCAGACTATTCGGTGAGCAATCTTCAGTTAATACAATCGGGGTTTCGGCAGCCGACTCGTGGTCGATAAAACAATGCGGTAAAAAATCGGTTTTACTAAAGGTCCAGAGTAGATCATTCAGTTGCTTGAGATCCGTTTTGTTAGCCACGATCACAATCGGTCGCACGGGCTGCCCCTCTACCGTAGCGCTCCAAATTTTGCGCGTGAGACGACAAACATAATCTAATTTATCGCCCACATTGCTATGAAAATCAATTCTTGCCATGCCTAATTGCGCTTAACGTGCTCCGTAGGTCACTAAATAATTAAATAACAAAGGCACAGGGCGACCTGTAGAACCCTTCATAGCCCCACTTTTCCAGGCTGTACCGGCGATGTCTAAATGCGCCCAACAATATTTCTCGGTGAAGCGCTTTAAGAAACATGCAGCTGTCACACTGCCTGCGGGGCGCCCACCAATGTTAGCCACATCCGCAAAATTTGATTTCAATTGCTCTTGATATGCAGTATCTAAAGGCAAACGCCAAACGGTATCTAATGCTGCTTTACCAGACTCACTTAATTCTTTAACTAAATTTTCATCATCAGAAAATAAACCGCTATGCACACTGCCTAAAGCAATAATACAAGCGCCAGTTAAGGTGGCTACATCAATAACGGCACGGGGCTTGAAGCGTTCTACATAAGTTAAAGCATCACATAAAATTAAACGGCCTTCAGCATCTGTATTTAAGATCTCGATGGTTTGGCCCGACATGCTTTTGACAATATCGCCAGGTCGCGTTGCCTTACCAGATGGCATATTTTCACAAGTCGGAATCACGGCAATGACATTTTGTTTTAATTTAAGCAGTGCTGCTGCATAAATTGTGCCCATGACCGAAGCTGCGCCGCACATGTCGTACTTCATCTCGTCCATCGCATCACCAGGTTTTAGGGAAATTCCACCCGTATCAAAAGTAATCCCCTTGCCCACTAACACCGTTGGCGCTGCAGTTGCTTTACCACCGGAGTGGCGCATGATAATAAATTGGGGCGGCAACTCAGAGCCTTGCGTAACCGCAAGAAAAGAACCCATTCCCAACGCTTCCATTTGTTTACGGCCCAGCACCTCTACTTTCAAAGTGGTCTTCTTGGCCAAAGCTTGTGCGGTTTGCGCTAAATAAGCGGGGGTGCAAACGTTGGGCGGCAAATTACCTAAGTCTTTCGCTAAATTCATCCCCTCAACCAAAGCTGTGCCCTCGGCAACAGCCAGCTTCAATGCACTAGCTTCTTTACTTCCGCCAACAAAAATCAAGGCCTTCAATGGATCAGGCGTATCTTTAACCTTAAAGCGCATCGCTGGTTGGCGGACGCCAAAGCGATAAACCTGGTCTCCAGCCAATTGCATCGTCAAACGGGCTAATTCTCCAAGCCTTTGCGAATTGGGTTTTTCCATAAAGCTAGCCATTAGCCACAGGGCGGTTTCAATTGCTCCCCCGCTCAAGGTCTTGATTGCGGCACGCGCTAATTTGGCATACGCCAGAATATCCCCACCCGTTTTTTGCTGAGTTTCACCCAAACCCACCAATAAAACCCGTTTTAGCTTAACGCCCTGCGCCAGCCAACTGGGGTCAGATCTCAACAGGGTTACTGCGGCCTCTTTAGCCGCCAAATCGCCATCATTAGCAGCTCGTAAAATCGCCCCGCCCAAAAAGGCGTCAAGCGCCGCTAAAGGTCCTGTCAAACCTAAATTTAGGGTCTGACGGGCTTTTTTAGGGCCCCCTTGGCCATTAGTCTTACCTTGCAAATCAGCTAGATCTGCTTTGGAATAAGCCATCACTAGGCAATCGCTCTCCTGCTTAATCAGGAGCGCAAAAGCAGATTTCAGGTTTTTCGTCGCCGTAAAGTCGGCCTGGGCAAATAGTTTCGTGCTAAATTGGATTGTCATGATGTAGTGGAATAAATGAGGTTTTATCATTATCCTCCGACACGCAATCCGAACCGTGAAACAAACCATTTAGGTCGAAAGATTTTCTCAGGCATGATATTTCAACGCTCTCTCAGACGCGAGCTTAGTTTTACTACAGGTGGTGTTTTTCTGGTCCTCGTTACGATCATGATTACGACCCTGGTTATTCGTATTCTTGGCTTTGCCGCGAATGGCAAAGTAAACCCCGAAGATGCTTTGGTATTAATTGCCTTGGCTACCCTCGGTTACACCGCAGTTTTACTTACCGTCTCCTTATTTGTTGCAGTACTCATGGTATTAGTGCGCTGGTATAAAGATTCGGAAATGATTGTTTGGTTTTCTAGCGGCTTAAGCGTCATGAGCTTAATTAGACCCATACTCACCTTTGCCCTGCCCCTAATCGTGATCATTGGCGCACTAGCAATTTTTGTCTGGCCTTGGGCTAATCGGGAATCCACTGTGATTAGTCAGCGCTTTCAACAACGCGATGATGTCTCCATGGTGACTGCCGGTCAATTTCGTGAATCAGCTAAAGCTGAACGGGTTTTTTTCATCGAGCAAATTGATGTCGATAAAAATATTATTAAAAATATCTTCGTTGCCGATACCCGTAATCAGCGACTCAGTATTGCGGTTGCAGAATCAGGCTATCTAGAGAACTCAGCCAATGGGGAAAAAACTGTCGTCCTTCAAAATGGGCGCCGCTATGATGGCCAGCCAACCCAGCCCAATTTTCGCATTCTCGAATTCGAGGAGTACCGGACAAAAATAAGGAGCAAGGATATCAAAGTACCCCCACCACGGGATCGAGAAAAAGACCTCTTTGAATTACTTGCCACTCCCACCAATCAAAATAAAGGGGAGATCTTATGGCGCCTCGGCTTGCCATTGATGGCTTTAGGATTAGTGTTAATTGCAATACCACTAGCCTATGTAAATCCTCGCTTAGGTAATTACACTGCACTGTTTTATGCGGTACTCATTTATTTAATTTATAGCAATTTACTAAACTTAGCGCAAAATTTTGTTTCGCAAGGAAAGCTGAATTTTTTCATCGCCATTTGGCCGATTCATTTGCTTGCCCTAACGATTGCCTTTTTCCTCATTCGCAATCGCGTTAATCCTTCCATTTCATGGTGGCGTAGACAAATACCTGCGCTCTTTGGCCGTAAATGAAATTACTTTTCCCATATATTTACGAGCGTTACTTTGCCAAGCAAATCTATATCGCTTTTGGCTTTATCTTATTTGCGCTAGTAGCCCTATTTTTATTTTTTGATGTCTTAGGTGAGCTTAGTTCAGTTAATGCGAAGTACACACTTCCCCTGGCCTTGCTACACATACTCTTAAAGGCCCCTAATCGGATGATTGAAATCATTCCGATTGCTGGTTTGATTGGCAGTATTTATGTATTTGCGATGATGGCCAGTCAGTCTGAATTCACGATTTTTCGCATGGCAGGCTTAGACGTAAAACGGGGTCTGATTACCTTAGCCAAAATTTCCTTACCTTTAGTTATTTTTACTCTGGTCGTAAGCGAATGGCTTGGGCCCTACAGCGAATCAGTCTCTGATCAAATCCGCTCTCGTGCACTGGGGGCAAATTTTGAATCGCAGTTTCGCTCAGGGGTTTGGGTGAAAGATCGCCTGCGTGATGAAGACGGCTCTGGCCCAGTACGGCCTGGTATCCGTTATGTGAACGTGGGAGAAATTAAAAATGATAATGAAATTCGGAATATTCGCATGTACGAATTTGATGTGAACTATCATCTTTTATCCATTCGCAATGCCATCTCGGGGCGTTTTGATAGCACTGGTATTTGGGACTTAAATCAAGTCACAGAAACTCGCTTCAAAGAAGCTAAAAATAAAGATCCGCTTGATGCTGTTTATTCAGCCACGACCAAAACGTATCCAAGCTTAAAGCTCATGTCTGAAGTCACCCCACAGATATTAGAGGTGTTATTACTAAACCCAGAGAAAATGTCAATCCAAAGCTTGGGGCGCTTTATTACTCACCTTAATGAAAATCGACAAGATGCGCAACGCCACTCAATTGCATTTTGGAAAAAATTAGTTTATCCCCTCATTATTTTTGTCATGCTTACTTTAGCGCTGCCCTTTGCTTATTTACGGGTGCGCTCGGGTAGCGTCGGTATTAAAGTATTTGGCGGCATCATGCTCGGCATGAGTTTTCAACTTTTTAATTCGCTGTTTTCCAATGTGGGTTTATTAGGCGCATGGCCCGCCATCCTAACGGCAGCAATCCCGCCGCTACTCTACTTTGGCCTGGCTCTTTTTGCCCTGCAGCGGGTATCTCGTTCATAGCGTCCTTTTATTACCCCATTTCATTTAGAATGAATGTTTAAGACTATAAGCTGTATATAGGCTAAGGGTTAGGCAGGACAGACGATGAACTTGCATCAATTTCGCTTTGTACGTGAGGCAGTTAGGCAAAACTTTAACCTAACTACGGCTGCCAAAGTACTCTTTACTTCCCAGCCAGGCGTATCCAAAGCGATCATTGAACTCGAAGATGAGTTGGGAGTAGAAATTTTTCGTCGTCACGGTAAGCGGATACGCTCTTTAACCGAACCCGGTAAACGCATTCTTGCCTCAATTGAACATATTCTTGATGAAGTAGAAACACTTAAACGTGTTGGTCAAGATTTTGCTAGTCAAGATCAAGGTAATTTTGTCATTGCAACTACGCATACTCAAGCGCGCTATGCCTTACCCAAAGTATTAAGCGAATTTACGAAACGTTTTCCGAAGGTTCGTGTCAGCTTGCAGCAAGGTAATCCCAGTCAAATTGCTGAGATGCTGATCCACGATCGCGCCGACATTGCCATTGCGACAGAGGGTATTGCCAATACGCCCGGCATCTTAGCGCTACCAGGATTTCAATGGCAACATGTCTTAATCGTGCCGCTTAGTCATCCACTGTTAAATGTCGCTGTAATTACGCTCGATGATTTATGCAAATACCCATTAATCACTTATGACAAAGCATTTTCTGGCCGCGCCAAAATTGATGCTGCTTTTGCCTCGCGGAATTTACAACCCGATATTATTTTAGAAGCCATTGATGCTGATGTCATTAAAACGTATGTAGAAACGGGAATGGGTATTGGCATTATGGCGGGCGTAGCGTATGACCCTGAGCGCGATCGCAATTTAAAAGCCCTTGCGGTTGGTCATCTCTTTGGTAATAACGTGACGCATTTAGGCGTTAAGCAAGGAGCTTATTTACGCTCATTTATCTACACATTCATTGAGCTATTTTCGCCAACGCTTACGAAAAAGATCGTTGAACAAGCCATGTCAAATAGCGCTGAAAATTATCAAATTTAAGTGGTGCCTCGGGTCGGACTCGAACCGACACGCCTTGCGGCACCGGATTTTGAGTCCGGCACGTCTACCAATTCCATCACCGAGGCTAGTGAAAACGCTTTAGAGGCTAGAGTTTAACAAACTAAGGAATCAAAATCGTCGATCCCGTCGTCTTACGCCCTTCTAGATCGGTATGGGCTTGAGCGACATCAGCCAAACGGTATTCTTGATGAATTTCAATTTTGACTTTGCCACTCTGAACCATGTTGAATAGTTCAGCCGCCATCGGTTCAAGCAAACTCCGATTCAAAACATAAGTAGATACTGTAGGACGAGTTACTTTTAACGAGCCCTTACCAGCCAAGATGCTTAAATCAAGTAAGGGGGGCGAGCCTGAAGCGCCGCCAAAAGAAACTGCCAAGCCCAATGGTGAAATACAGTCGAGCGTTTGCATAAACGTATCTTTACCAACTGAGTCGTACGCTACGGGAACTCCTTTACCGCCAGTAATTTCTTGCACACGTTTAACGAAATTTTCTTCACGATACAAAATCGTATGATCACAACCATACGATTTAGCTAGCTCGGCTTTTTCTTTGCTACCAACCGTACCAATCACCGTGGCACCAATCGCCTTTAACCACTGACAGGCAATTAAACCAACCCCACCAGCAATGGCGTGGAACAAAACAGTGTCGCCCTTTTGCACTTTATAAGTACTCGTTAATAAATAGGCTGCCGTTAAACCTTGCAACATCATCGCTGCGCCAGTTTCAAAGGAAATTGCATCAGGTAATTTAACTAAGATATCAGCGGGCATTACGCGGGCAGCAGCATAAGCGCCAGTAGGTCGACCAGCATAAGCCACTCGATCGCCGACTTTGACATGGGTTACACCGGCACCTACTTTTTCAATGACGCCAGCTCCTTCCATTCCTAAGCCAGCAGGTAGGGGTTGCGGGTAATAGCCCATGCGAAAATACACATCAATGTAATTCAAGCCGCAGGCATGCTGACGAATCAATACCTCTCCAGGTCCTGGCTCACCTAATTCAACATCAACATATTTCATTACCTCGGGACCACCAGCTTCATCTACACGAATTGCCTTTACCATTTCTTTTGCCATGCTATTGCCCACTTTTCTTAATTGATGTCACATTTAATTACCGAAGATTAAGGCCATAAGCCAAAAGCCTGCGTTTCTTGCTTTTATTCTATTCCAGCTGAAATATTGCCTAGGAACTGTAAAATACCCTAAAAAGGATACTACTGCATGGCAGGTCACTCAAAATGGGCCAATATTCAACACCGCAAGGGTCGTCAAGACGAAAAACGCGGCAAGATTTGGACCAAATTAATTCGCGAAATTACCGTTGCCGCCAAACTTGGCGGGGGCGATATCGGTACGAACCCACGGTTGAGGCTAGCTATTGATAAAGCCAAAGATTCCAATATGCCCAATGACAATGTTCAACGGGCAGTACAACGTGGCACTGGCTCGCTTGAGGGCGTGAACTATGAAGAAATACGCTATGAAGGTTACGGTATTAATGGTGCCGCTATTATTGTTGACTGTCTCACTGATAACCGCACTCGTACTGTAGCGGAAGTGCGCCATGCCTTTACTAAAAATGGTGGCAATATGGGGGCCGAAGGTTCAGTGGCTTTTTTATTTCGACATTGTGGTCAGCTTTTATTTGCCCCTGGTACCAATGAAGATCAATTAATGGAAATTGCTTTAGAGGCTGGCGCCGATGACGTGATTAGTCATGAAGATGGTGCGCTTGAAGTAATCAGCTCAGTAGCGCTATTTTCCAAGGTACAAGATGCCTTACAAAAAGCCAATTTCAAGGCTGAATTAGCCACTGTCAGCATGCGACCCGAAACCGATATCAGCCTTAGCAGTGAGCAACTTGAAGCGATGCAAAAATTACTCGACGCACTTGAAAATTTGGATGACGTCCAAGCTGTATATACGAATACCGACTTATGAAATCCTGCGCATGAAATTATTACTCATTGGTTCAGGCGGTCGTGAGCACGCTTTAGCCTGGAAAATGGCGCAATCACCACTGGTGCAAAAAGTCTTTATTGCCCCTGGAAATGGCGGCACTGCTCTGGCCGCGCAACAACAAGCTGGCATTGAAAATCTTGCCATTAGCGACTTTCAAGCGTTGGCTGATTTTGTCAAACAAGAAAAGATTGCTTTTACAGTAGTGGGGCCAGAAGCCCCACTAGCTGCGGGCATCGTCGATTTCTTTCGCCAACAGGGTTTGCGGATTTTTGGTCCTACCCAACTCGCCGCCCAACTCGAGTCATCAAAAGATTTCTCAAAAGCCTTCATGAAGCGCCATGGCATTCCGACTGCTGACTACCAAACTTTTAGCGACCTCGCCGCTGCGCATGCTTATTTGGATGCTAAAGGCGCGCCCATTGTGATTAAAGCTGATGGACTAGCGGCTGGCAAAGGCGTGGTAGTAGCAATGACCCTTCCCGAAGCACATGCAGCAGTTGAAATGATGCTGGCTGATAATCAATTTGGCAATGCCGGTGCGCGCGTGATTATTGAAGAATTTATA
>CAIXDG010000182.1 GCA_903918115.1 uncultured beta proteobacterium | reverse complement strand
ACTCGATCGACCATCGATAAATCTAAATTTTCAGGAATAAAGCCCGCGCCAATACCTTGAATTTTATGGGGCCCTGGTTTTATTTCCTCACCATTGCGTTTCTGAGTAATGACTGGACTAGCCGTTGGCTCAACTGCAACTGTCTCAATTGCTTTGCCTTGGGTTTTTTTAATGTAACGACTGACACCAGTTAACGTACCGCCAGTACCAACGCCTGAGACAAACACATCAATCTTGCCATCGGTATCAGTCCAAATTTCTGGGCCCGTAGTAGCTTCATGGATAGCGGGATTGGATGGATTACTAAATTGCTGCAATAAAACATATTTATTGGGATCAGAAGCCACAATTTCGTTGGCTTTCGCAATTGCGCCATTCATCCCTTTAGCGCCTTCAGTTAATACCAATTTGGCGCCCAAAGCAGTTAATAATTTTCTGCGCTCAAGACTCATCGTCTCGGGCATCGTTAAGGTGAGCGGAATACCACGTGCAGCTGCGACAAACGCTAAGGCAATGCCGGTATTGCCGCTCGTGGGTTCAACTAATTCCTTACCAGGCCCTAAGATGCCGCGCTTTTCAGCGTCATTGATCATGGCCACGCCAATGCGGCACTTCACTGAATAGGCCGGATTGCGACCTTCAATTTTGGCTAGTACCGTCGCTTTAGCACCGTCAGTAACCCGATTTAAGCGTACTAAGGGAGTGCCACCAATGGTTTGTGAGTTATCTGCAAAATAGGTCATGGAAATCCTTAAGATTCTAAAAACAAGAGGAATAATGATTGTATTCAAATTAATGCCTTAAAAAGGCATTAATTAAAGATGAAGTTGCTATTAGCTAAGCACTAAAAGTTAGAAGTAAACCTGGATTTATTTCTTTTTGAACAGGGTAACTAATAGTATGCCTGTTAAAAGCACAAACCAAATTAAAGACCAAACTGGTACAGCTAGCCCAAAGATCAAGGGCAATTGCGCTGTACAAAAACCATCGGCCTTAAATAGCCAAGGTAGGCCATTAACGATCTGAAATTGATTAATCCAGGTTTCTAGCGGATCAATCCCACATGACACCTCTGGGTGGTACAAAATCCATACATGCCGACTAGCAACACCAAGACCAAAGAGGCTTGAGATCAAGGCAAGGGTCTGAAACCAGCGCGCAAAATAGGCAAAGCTAGCAGCCATGAAACACATAATTGCAATACCTAAGAAACCAACCCGCTGCAAAATACACAAGGGACATGGTGCGTAGAAAACACCTTGATAACCGACTTGCTGTAAAAAAATCGCCACGATGATCAATAAAAAAGAGACGATGGAAATATAAAGATAGTGATTAGGCTTCATGGCTTGATATTAAAGCAAACTGGCAAGTAAGCCCGTAGATCGCTCCTCAAAATGGTGCTAATGTATTGAAATACCCCATTATTTCGATGAAGCTGGGGTGTTGCATATATCCTCTAAGAGCAGCAGCATCGCAGTACAGTCTTGCTGTGCTCTGCCCCACGGCTTTGCCAAGGAAAATAGTTCACGAGAAACACCGCCTAAAAAGAGCGGCACCCCTGCAGACTTCGCAAGCTCAATTGCCAAACTAATGTCTTTTAAACCCAGCGATAAAGGAAAGTCTGGCGTAATGTCACCAGCCAAAACTTTTTTTGGAAAATTCACATTAATTTGCCCCCTACCAGCAACCGTATTTTGTAATACCTTCACTGTCGTATCACGATCGAGGCCCAACTTGCCAGCAAACATGAGTGTTTCAGCAGTGAGCACCATACTCACCATACTCATATAGTTATTAATCAGCTTTAATTTAATTGCATTACCTACTGGGCCGATATGCATAATATCTTTGCCAAAATTTTCTAATAAGGGCTTAACCTCATTGAGGATTGCTTCATCTGCGCCAACCAAAACCAATAAGTCGCCTTTTTCAGCATCTGCGGGAGTGCGTCCCATTGGCGCGTCAATGGCTCTTAATCCCAGCGCTTTAAGACGTTCGACAGTTTTCATAAAACGGGTTGCATTGCCTGTACTCATTTCGATTAAAAGCGCATTCTTTAGCATGCTTGCCGCTGCTCCATTTGTACCGAATAACGCCTCATCAATAAAATCAGAGTCGGGTAGCATCGTAAAAACGTAATCCGCGTTCTGCGCAGCATCAGCAGGAGAATTGGCAAGCCGGCAATTTGTATAGGACTTAAATTCAGCCATTGCCTGAGGATTAATGTCATAAACTGCTAATTCATGGCCAGCCTTAGCAAGTCGCAAAGCCATGGGGCGCCCCATCACTCCTAGTCCAATAAAGGCGATTTTTTTAATTTCCATGAAAGCCTCAAAGTAAATTACACATTCTAAAGTTCATAACCACTCATGGTGTCTCATGAATGTGTTGTT
>CAIXDG010000181.1 GCA_903918115.1 uncultured beta proteobacterium | reverse complement strand
GTGGCACGTAAACCAGGTGAAAAAACCAACAATGAAGAAGTGCGGAAACTAACCAAAGAAAAAACACCTCTCATTATGTATGGCAGCTACAACGAGCGCATGTACTTAAGTGAAATTGGTTCTAAAGCGACATTTATTCCGGCATCCTATCCTGGCGCTTTAATCCGCCGCCACACAGGAACGCCATTTATGGGTTATGCCGGGGCAACGTATTTAATTCAAGAATTTTGCAATGGGCTATTTGATGCTTTATTCCACATTATTCCCTTGGGAACAGAGATGGATAAGGTTGATGCAACCTTAGTTCGGCAGAAGCTACTGGCAAATTTGCAATGGGAAGCGGATGCGCAAAAAGCGGTAGCCGATTATGTTCAATCTCAGCCTGTACTGGTGCAAATTTCAGTGGCGAAATTATTGCGTGATCGGGTTGAGCGAGCCGCCGAAACAGCTGGCGAAGAATTAATTACCTTAGAACGGGTGCGGATCTCTTGCCCTGAGATTTTGGCAGGGGAAACAGTTTGAAACAGAACTTAAGCGGTTTGACAGAATTTGGCAGTAGTACGCCACATGCCCCTAGCGCGCGGGCTTTGCGCGGTAACGGCCGGAAGGCCTTTTTAAGGAGTGATCTCGTATGAGTGATAACAGAACAGACTCAATCTCTGGTCTCACCGACGATGAAGCTAAGGAGTTTAACCAGTTTTATGTCCAAGGCTTAGTCGGATTTGTATCGATTGCAGTAGTAGCACATATTTTGGTGTGGGCTTGGCGTCCTTGGTTCCATTAAGTAGAAACTAGCGGGAGGTATACGTATGAAAAATATCACTTTAGAGAATGTAGATGCAGATTTTCTGGAAAAGAATTCTTTGCAATTTAAAGCAATTTTTCTCTCGGGATTTATGGTGTTTTTTATCATTTGCCTATCAGCAAAATTTTTACCTAAACAATGGAGCTCTTGGCTACCAATTGAAGAAGGTAAGCATTCAGTAGCACGGGATGCTAGTACAGCGGTATATAGCTTTATGTCGTATTTAACTTAGGAGAAAAGTATGTGGAGAATATGGAAACTATATGACCCATTGCGCGCTATGGTAATTCAGGGAATTTTCCTGTTTGGATTAGCGGCCATGATTCATTTAATCCTGCTCAGCACCGTGCGCTACAACTGGTTGGATGGTTTGAGCCAGGCGCAGTTCAAGGCGGCTGAAACAGCAGGTTCTGCAACACCACCAGCTGTACCTGCTGGCAAGTAATAGCGGTATGAGAACGAAGACAGATAAGACAAGAAGCTTAAGCCTTGTCTTATCTGTATTCCAGCGAGGGGAAAAGTAAAAATGGCAATGTTGAGTTTTGAAAGAAAATATCGGGTTCGCGGCGGTACCTTAATTGGTGGCGATTTGTTCGATTTTTGGGTCGGCCCCTTTTATGTCGGTTTTTTTGGTATCACCACCGTCTTTTTTGCCTTTCTTGGCACGGCAATGATTTTATGGGGTGCTTCACAAGGACCCACTTGGAACTTGTGGCAAATTAATATTGCCCCACCTGATCTGAAATACGGCTTACATTTTGCCCCCTTGAGGGAGGGTGGTCTATGGCAACTGGTTACGATTTGTGCGCTCGGCGCATTTGGTTCGTGGGCTTTGCGTGAAATTGAAATTTGTCGCAAATTGGGCATGGGCTTACATGTGCCATTTGCTTATCTCATGGCTGTATTTGCTTACTTTACTTTAGTCGTGATACGTCCAGTATTGATGGGTGCATGGGGCCATGGTTTTCCGTATGGCATTTTGAGCCATTTAGACTGGGTTTCGAATACAGGGTATCAGTATCTGCATTTTCATTACAACCCAGCACACATGATTGCGGTGACTTTATTTTTTACGACCACCTTAGCTTTATGTATGCATGGTGGTTTAGTACTTTCTTCAACTAATCCGCAAAAAGGGCAACCAGTTAAAACGCCAGAGCATGAAGATACTTTTTTTAGAGACTTTATTGGCTACTCGGTTGGTACTTTAGGAATTCACCGCTTAGGTTTGTTCTTGGCCTTGGCCGCAGTATTTTGGAGTGCCGTTTGCATTGTGATTAGCGGGCCATTTTGGACTCGAGGTTGGCCAGAATGGTGGGGCTGGTGGTTGAACTTACCAATTTGGCGATAGGCCTAAGGGAAAAATAAAATGGAATATCAAAATCTCTTTACCCAAGTTCAGGTCGTTGGACCCATTCATGAAGGCATACCTTTAGATCGGTATGAGCGACGTAATCGCATCGGCAAGCCCTTCTTATTTCATTTAATGGGGCGTATTGGTAATGCCCAAATTGGCCCGATTTATTTGGGTTGGCTGGGAATAGCCTCTTTATTTTTTGGCACCATTGCAATTCAAATCATGGGCTGGAACATGCTGGCTTCGGTGAATTGGAGTCCGATTCAATTTGTTAAGCAATTATTTTGGCTCTCTTTAGATCCACCCCATCCTAAATATGGCTTGAAATTATTTATGCCATTAGCCGAAGGTGGTTGGTGGATGATGGCAGGCTTCTTCTTAACTGTCGCAATTCTTTTATGGTGGCTGCGCACCTATCGGCGCGCAGTCGCACTCGGCATGGGAACCCATGTGGCCTGGGGATTTTTAGCCGCCATTTGGCTCTTTTTAGTTTTAGGATTTTTACGGCCATTACTGATGGGTAGCTGGAGTGAGGGCGTGCCATTTGGTATTTTCTCGCACCTCGATTGGACAGCTGCCTTTTCTTTGCGTTATGGCAATTTGTTTTATAACCCGTTCCACATGCTTTCAATTGCCTTCCTCTATGGCTCAGTGCTCTTATTTGCGATGCATGCCGGTACAATTTTGGCCGTCTCCCGTTTTGGTGGTGAGCGTGAAATAGAACAGATCGTCGATCGTGGAACTGCCTCAGAAAGGGCTGCTTTATTTTGGCGCTGGACGATGGGATTTAACGCCACCATGGAATCAATTCATCGGTGGGCTTGGTGGTTTGCTGTCCTCACACCATTAGTCGGCGGCATCGGTATTCTATTAACTGGTACCGTGGTTGACAATTGGTATCTGTGGGCTGTTAAGCACCATGTTGCACCAACTTACCCGAATGTATTTGGCGGCATTACGGTTGATCCCGCCACTACTTTTGTCGCTCCACCACCACCAGTGCCACAAATTCCAATGCAGGGGATGAAACCATGAAGACTATGTATGCCAAATTTAGTCTACTGTTCATTCTGTCTAGTTTGCTATTGCTCGCAGGCTGTGAACGCCCGCCAATAGAAGCTGTTCAGCATGGTTATCGTGGCACCGCGATGGATGAAATATATAACCCGCGTACCTTAGCCGCTCAAGCCCCCAATAACGTGGTGCCCGCTTCTTATCCGGTGCCAGCCGACGGACCAAAGGCAGCCACTGCTTATAAAAATGTCAAAGTTTTAGGTAACTTAAGCACCGCGCAATTTACCACTTTTATGGTTTCGATGACTAGCTGGGTATCACCGCAACAAGGTTGTGCTTACTGTCACAATGTTGAAAATTTTGCCGATGATAGCAAGTACACTAAAGTCGTTGCACGGCGCATGATTCAAATGAATCAACGCATTAATAGCAACTGGCAAACCCATGTTAAGCAAACCGGCGTGACATGCTACACCTGTCACCGGGGGAATAATATTCCCCAGCAAGTATGGTTTACTGCCCCCGAACAAAAGCAGGGCAATGGTTGGTTAGGTAATAAGGATGGCCAAAATACCCCCAGTCAATCAGTTGGATTGTCAAGTTTGCCCTATGATCCATTTACACCTTTTTTATTAAAGGATGGCATGATTCGGGTCGAAGGTGATACTGCTTTACGTACCGATAACAAGCGCAATATTAAAGAGACAGAAAAGACCTTTGGCCTGATGATTCATATGTCGAAATCATTGGGTGTAAATTGTTCTTATTGTCACAACACGCGCGCTATTGCCAGTTGGGAGGAGAGTCCGCCGCAGCGCGCTACGGCTTGGTATGGCATCCGCATGGCGCGCGATATCAACAATAATTTTATGGTGCCATTAACGTCGGTATTTCCGGCGCACCGTTTAGGGCCAACCGGCGATGTTGCTAAGGCAAATTGTGCGACCTGCCATCAAGGCGCTTACAAGCCGCTATATGGTGTGTCTATGCTAGCCAATTTCCCATATTTGCGAGGCACCGATACAACCACTGCAGCATCGACTAGCGGTGTAGCCAATACTGCGGTGAAATAGTTTTACGGCATATCGTAAAACTGCGCACACGTATGTTGAAAAAGACAGTTGTTCATGATGGCGACAAACCTGTTGCCATCGTGATTGGTAGCGGTTTTGGTGGTTTAGCTGCAGCGATTCGTTTAGCGCATCATGGCTATCAAGTGCGGGTTATTGAGAAACTCGATGCACCTGGTGGCAGGGCATCTGTCTTTAAAAAAGATGGCTTTACTTTCGATGCTGGCCCGACGATTATTACCGCCCCATTTTTGTTAGAAGAGCTTTGGGAGCTATGCGGCGAAAAATTCAGTGATGATGTTGATTTACGTCTCATGGATCCGTTTTATCGGATTCGTTTTGATGATGGCACACACTTTGACTACACCGGTAACCTAACGCAAATGCGTCAAGAGGTAGCCAAGTTTGCACCCGAAGATTTAGTGGGCTTTGACCAGTTTCTTCAAGAGGCAGAGCGGTGCTACAAATTAGGCTTTGAAGATTTAAGTTCGGTTGCTTTTGATTCACTGAAGGATTTGCTCGTCGCCATTCCATCAATGATTCGTATGAAAGCCTGGGAAAGCATTCATACCCTAGTTGCGCGGTATTTTAAAAATCCGCAGTTACGTCAGGTGATGAGTTTTCACCCCTTATTAATTGGTGGCAATCCATTTTCTGTAACAGCGGTGTATGCCTTAATTAATTCACTTGAAAGAAGGCATGGGGTCTTTTCTGCGATGGGCGGCACTGGCGCGATTATTCAGGGCTTAGTTAGACTATTGCGCGGTCAAGGCATAGAGATTGAATGCAATACTGAAGTGAAGAAAATTGTCGTTAAAAATAAGCAAGTGACTGGCATTACTACGGCTGATGGGAGCTTCATTGCAGCTGATATTGTGGTTTCCAACGCTGATGCAGCTTGGACTTATCAAAAATTAATTGACCCTGAACACCGGCGCGTATGGACTGACAAGAAAGTAATGAATAGCAAATATTCGATGAGTTTATTCGTTTGGTATTTTGGTATCGATCGTCAGTATCACGAAATTCCGCATCATATGATTTTATTGGGCAAGCGCTATAAAGAGCTGTTAACGGATATTTTTAAACGCAAAATATTAGCCGACGACTTTAGTCTTTATTTGCATCGACCTACTGCTACCGATGCTTCTTTAGGCCCGATGGGCTGTGATACCTTTTATGTTTTAGCGCCGGTACCCAATTTAGATAGTGGTACCGATTGGCAAACCTTTGGTGAGATCTATCGTCAAAAAATTGCCGATTATTTAGACGCGACAGTTATGCCCGGTTTTCAATCGCACCTTAAAACCTCTTTTTGTATGACCCCCCAAGATTTTCAAGATCGCTTACTGTCGGTGAAAGGTGCAGCCTTTGGTTTTGAACCACTCTTATTGCAAAGTGCCTGGTTTAGACCTCACAATCGCAGCGAAGATGTGCAGGGCCTTTTTATGGTCGGTGCTGGTACACACCCGGGGGCAGGTATTCCTGGGGTTTTATCTTCTGCCAAGGCTTTGATGTCGGTTGTTCCAAAAGCGGTATATCAACAGCCCAAAGTTATACAGACTTTAAGAGAGAGTTTGGTATGAGTCAATTTAGTAAAGATGTGGCCCAGTGTACTGAAACGATGCGGGTTGGCTCAAAATCTTTTTTTGCTGCATCACGTCTTTTACCCAAACGCGTGCGTGATCCCGCCATCGCACTCTATGCCTTTTGTCGTGTGACTGATGATATTGCCGATGCTATCGATGCAAAACCGGATGCCATCGTGGAATTATTTAGTCGCTTAGAACGAATTTATCAAGGTCAGCCCGATCACCAATCTGCTGACCGCGCCTTAGCTGAAGTAGTGCGTTATTACGATATACCCCAGGAATTGTTGCGCGCACTTATTGAGGGTTATGAGTGGGACAGCCAGCATCGCCAGTACGTGACTTTAGATGCCTTATTGGATTATTGCGCGCGTGTTGCTGGTTCAGTCGGTGCAATGATGTGCCTGATGATGGGTAAGCGTGACCCGGCAACTTTAGCCCGAGCTTGTGATCTTGGTTTGGCAATGCAACTCACAAATATTGCGCGCGATGTAGGTGAGGATGCCATGAATGGCCGCTTATATTTGCCGCGTAGTTGGCTAGTGGAGGAAGGTATTGATCCCGACCAGTGGTTAAAAGATCCTCACTTTAATCCAGCTATTGCTCGCGTAGTCGAGCGCTTATTAAAGCAAGCCGATGCGCTGTACGATCAAGCTGAAGTTGGCATTACCGATCTACCCTGGGATTGCCGTCCAGCAATTCAAGCAGCGCGTTTAATTTATGCTGAAATTGGCCGTCAAATTGAACAAAATCAGCTGAATTCAATCGCTATACGCGCGATTGTTTCTAGCCAAAAGAAAATTCACTTATTAAGTCGTGCGATGCTAGTAACCGCTAAACGGAATTGGAGTAAACGCTTAATTCCAGCACATCCATCGATTCAATATCTTATCCAAGCCGTCGTTCAAGCGCCACATCAACCCCATTATGGTGGTTCAATTCACGCCCGTATCGTTTGGGTAGTGAATTTATTAGAGCGGGTTGAAATGCGCCGTCGCGAGCAAGCTAAAGCGTCTATTGAAGCGCAAAAAATTGCTGCCTAGTTTTTAACGTACCCGTGGCATTCGCCAAGCTAGCATCCATTGCACAATTGGGGAGGCGAAGCGAGGCACGTTGAGGGTTTCATGAAATGAAATCACTGACTCGCCTAATAGTTCTGACGATAAAATTGAGCGCGCATAAAACGGCGTATCTTCTAGGGTTTGGATTAATTTTAATGAAGGCTGATCGGCATTACGCATCTGCCGTTGAATTCGCCAAGCAGTTTTGGGTAGAGTTTGCCGTGGAGGTGG
>CAIXDG010000180.1 GCA_903918115.1 uncultured beta proteobacterium | reverse complement strand
TGACCCGCCACAGGATGCAGTGTTTGGGCAGCATTACCAATCCATACCGCATTACCTGCCGCGACTTCTTTGCGGTAATTTAAGCCGAGCTCGTATAGTCGCCGTTCGCGCACGCTAATAAATTGCCCCAAGCGGCTGCCAAATTGGTGTTGCAGAGCCGCTAAAAAATTAGGTTCAGTTAACTCAAGCCGATGCTGTGCAGTGCTCGGTGCACTACACCAAACTAAATTCAAGAAACGTTCACCGGCATGACTTGGAAGCAGGGCCAGCGGGCCTTCGGTAGTAAAGCGTTCCCAAGCCTGATGGGCTTGAGGTTTATCCACTTCAACCAAGCCAACCAGGGCGGTTTGATCATAACTCCGACCCGCTTCAATCCACTCCTGTTGATTAAATAGGCCACCTTCTGCATGCACAATGCAAGCGCTCTTTGCCAACTCGATTTGGCTTGCTAAATCAGGATTTTCATTGCTGTGTACCCAAGAAAAGTGCGGGCTGGATGGTTGTAGCTTGCGCAAGGCCTGTCGTAATGCCAGGTGTATGTCTCGATAGCGAGCGATATGCCCAAGAGCATCTTGCTGTAATTCTTCACGCGTCATTATGGCGCGTCCAAAGCGACCTGCTTGTGATACATGGACTCGATGAATCTCAGGGCAATTGGTTGGCCAAGCATGAATCGTCTCGAGTAATAATTTACTGCCGTGGGAAAGTGCAATGCCGCGTGTATCACTCCGTTTCTCGCCATTGTCTAGCGCTTCATCAGAACTCGGATTGCGATCAACTAATACTAATTTTAAAGTTGGTAATTGTTGTAGGCACCAAGCTGCACAGGCTAACCCTACAGGCCCACCTCCTTGAATCAGCACATCCCAAGTTATTGGTTCTAAATTAGTGCTCACTTAGACTCACGCATAGTACGTTCAATTTCGCTTGCTAGTACGGGCACACCCCGTGAAATTAAATCGCAACCCTGAGCTGTGATGACTGCATCATCCTCAATCCGAATGCCAATATTCCAAAACGCTTCAGGAACATTAGCAGCAGGACGAATATATAAACCAGGCTCAACGGTAATGACCATTCCTGCCTGTAGTTTGCGCCAGGGTTTGTCTTGCTTATTATGCGTAAGATCTGCACTAGGTTCACGATAAGAGCCGACATCATGGACATCCATGCCTAACCAATGGCTAGTGCGATGCATATAAAAAGGTCGATATGCAGCAAGCTCAAGGGCATTGTCCAGTGATCCAACTTCATCTAATGGGATTAATTTTTCGTCAATTAAACCTTGGGTTAGAACGCGCAAAGCTGCTTCATGGGGTTGCATAAAAGAATTACCGACAATAGCAGCTGCAATTGCCGCTGCTTGGGCTGTCTGGGTAATGTCATATAAAGCCCTTTGCGGACCAGAAAAAATACCGTTGACCGGAAAGGTGCGGGTGATATCGGAGGCATAACCATCTAGCTCACACCCGGCATCAATCAAGCAAAGCTCGCCATTACGTAATTCTGTAGCGCCTGCACGGTAATGCAAGACACAGGCATTTGCACCGGTAGCCACAATACTGTTATAGGCAACGCTTTGTGCGCCACTATGGCGAAATTCATGCAATAGCTCTGCTTCAATTTGATATTCGTACATGCCGGGGCGGCACTTTTGCATCGCCCGCAAGTGGGCTCGTGCAGAAATTACCGCCGCTTGGCGCATGGTGGCAATTTCATCTGTACTTTTAATCAAGCGCATTTCATGTACCAACGCCTCAATATCATGCAACTGGGATGGCGCATTGACTCCTGCCCGTGCCTGTTGGCGCACCTGCTCAATCCAATAGCGTACCCGACGATCATTTTCAGCGCTATTCGCTAAGCGCGTATACAAGGCGGTTTGATCAGCAATTAACTCAGGCAATTTAGTATCGAGGGCTTGATTAGCATGGGCAAAATCAACCCCCAGTTTTTCGGGCGCAGCCTCGGGTCCTAAACGTAAACCATCCCAAATTTCTCGCTCCGGGTCTTTAGGTCGACAAAATAGATGGGATTCATGTTGGGTCGCACTGACGTTTAATGCGAGCGTAGCGCCAGGCTCATCAAAGCCAGTTAGATAGAAAAAATCGCTGTCATGCCGATAGGGATAATCGCTATCACGATTGCGAAAGGCCTCTGGCGCAGTAGCGAGTAAGGCTAACCCGCCACCGGTATGCTGACGCATTAGGTCTGCGAGGCGGGCACGGCGGGCCGCATAAATGCTGGGGTTAAAGGAATTATTAAGCTGGTCCATGATTTATTTGGGGCCCCGATTTAGCTCGTTAAGGCGGTTGGGGCTACCTACATCGTGCCATGAACCCAAATATTTTTCACCGGTCACTTGATTTTTTGCCATTGCGGCGACTAGTAAGGGTGCCAACTTGGCTTTTTCCCCCCGTACTAAGCCATTAAATAGGTCTCGATGGTAAATCCCAATACCCGAGAAAGTTAAGCGCTCTGCATGAGGGAGCAAATTAGACTTTTGACGAAGCCCCGGTGGTATGCTTATTTTAAGGTCCTCAGCGGCACAAACTACACCGTCCTGGAGGTAAAAATCGCCATTAGGATGTTGACTGGGGTTGGGTACCAAAATTAGGTGCGCCAATTTCTTTTCAGTCGCTAAGCGCATTTTCTTTAAAACAGTCAGTAACTGCGCTAGAGGAAAATTGGGGCAAAAAATATCACCATTCATGACGATAAAATAATCTTCTGGAGCCAAAATCGGCAAAGCTTGGCAAATGCCACCAGCCGTTTCAAGGGCTTCATTTTCTGGCGAATAATCAATTTTTAAACCAAAGGCTTCACCTGTCCCTAGTGCAGCGCTAATTTTTTCACCCAACCAGGCAAGATTGATAACAACCTCTTTGATGCCGGCACTCTGCAAAGTTTCCAGATGCCAATTTAATAATGACTTACCTTGCACCTCTAAGAGTGGTTTCGGTAAGAAGTCGGTTAATGGACGCATGCGCTCACCCCGACCAGCAGCTAGTAATAAGCACGGAATTGAAGCATCAATAGGTGCAGAAAAGGTCATTAATGTAGAACCTCAAGCAGCTGAGTAATAGGTTTAAATTCGGCATATCGATTGGCAACTTTAAGGACGTAATCTAATACCAAAGGAATATCTTTTAGATAGCCATTTTTACCATCGCGATAATTTAGGCGAGCAAAAATACCTAAAATTTTTA
>CAIXDG010000179.1 GCA_903918115.1 uncultured beta proteobacterium | reverse complement strand
GAGCGCAATAGAAACCGCATATTGTGGAAAGCCGTGAATAAAATTGGTTGTGCCATCAAGGGGGTCAATGATCCAAATCGATTCCGCTTCTGGATTATGACTACCGGTTTCTTCTGCTAAAAAACCATGGTCTGGGTAAGCTTCGCTCAGCGTTTCAATAATGGCTGCTTCAGCTTGTAGGTCTCCTTCGGTCACAAAATCATTATGCTGATTGCGATCAACCTGCAAACGTTCTAGGTTCAGCGAAGCACGATTAATAATAGTTCCGGCACGGCGGGCAGCCTTAATGGCCACATTCAACATTGGATGCATAAGATTATTGTGAGCAAATTAAATAAGAACAAGCCAGTAAGCGTCCTCAAAAATGCAGGACAATCATAGGCGAAGCGCTCATATTAAACGATCAGGCGCAAGACCCCTGCAGAATGAACCTGAAGATGCCCCAAATCACACCCGAGCCATCCCTTAATCAGCTGCCTGACCCGATTCATACAATGAACCCACCACTTGAACATCCTGCCTTTCATGCGCTGAATTGGATCTTGGTTCACACGAGTCATCCCCGTAATATTGGCTCTAGTGCGCGGGCGATAAAAACCATGGGCTTTAATCGCCTGACGCTGATCGCCCCCCGCCAAGACAAGCCATTCCAGAACCCTGAGGCAATCGCCCTTGCCAGCGGCGCTCAAGACGTCTTAGAGCAAGCGCTTGAATTACCCTCCCTTGGTCCAGCCCTCAGTAATTGCTCCCTAGTCTTAGGTTTAACTAGTCGCGAGCGGCAATTTGGCCCTCCAGCGCTTTCTTGGCAGGAAGCTTGCCAGCGCGCGACCCAATTACTCATGAATGAAGAGCGAGTCGCCTTGGTTTTTGGACCAGAAAGAACGGGTCTCGATAACGAAGCCCTCAAACTTTGCTCGCATCGGGTCTATTTGGATGCCAATCCAGCATACCCGTCACTCAATTTAGCGCAAGCAGTCATGGTCTGTGCCTATACGCTGCGCCAGTCATTGCAAGCCGAAATAGCCTTACAAAATACACCTTCCAGACCCAAAGTACCCAATAGTGAGTTAGCCGACCCTACAGCGGTTGCTGCCATGGCCGAGCACTGGCGCCAAGGACTCGAATCCATCGGCTACCTTGACCCTGATAGACCCAAAAAATTGATGCCGCGTTTAGAGGCCCTTTTCGCAAGGGCCGAACTCCATAAAGAGGAAATTGACTTACTGCGGGGCATCGCCAAACAGATGCTGACAAAAAAATAAGCGCTTCCGATTAAACTCTCACTATGCCCAATGCCTTCTTCGAAGAAATCGATTCCATTATTGCCCGCGATCCTGCGGCGCGTAACCGCTTAGAGGTAATACTTTGCTACCCTGGTTTGCATGCGGTATGGCTGCATCGCGTGGCCCACTTTTTTTGGCAAATCGAGCTTAAATTAATCGCCCGCATTTGGTCGATGTTGGCACGTTGGCTAACTGGTATTGAAATACATCCTGGGGTCAAAATTGGGCGCCGGGTGTTCCTTGATCATGGTTTAGGCATCGTCATTGGCGAAACTACAGTCATTGGTGATGATTGCACAATTTATCAAGGGGTAACCTTAGGCGGCACCTCACTTTACAAAGGCGTTAAGCGTCACCCCACCTTAGGTAAGGGGGTCGTGGTAAGCGCGGGCGCTAAAGTCTTGGGTGGCTTTACTGTAGGCGATGGTGCTCGCATTGGCTCCAATGCAGTAGTCCTGAAAGAAATTCCTGCGGGGGCAACCGCGGTCGGCGTTCCAGCGCGAACCTTACACCCCGACCTACCTCAAGCTGGCTCTATCGAAAGTAAAGCTAACTTTTCGGCATATGGTATTACCCCGAATGCCGATGATCCGATGTCACTCGCATTAAAAGGGTTAATTGATGCAACCCTCTTACAAGAAACCAAAATTCAAGCTTTAGAAGAAGCGTTGGCAAAACTCAATGGGGAAAACCCGACTCATTCTGCAGTTGCCCCTGAAGATGGCGCAGCGATGCGTGAGCTTGATGCGATTAAGCGCTGGCTGAAAGAATAAGGAATTGCTAAAGCGTATTTAGTGCAAAGTATGTGGATTGGCACCATCTTTTTTTTGTGCGCCCCCAATATAATCTTCATCAAGCTCTTCATCACCCTCATCTAAAATTCCAAAGCCAAGGCCTTCTGCGCCTTGCGGGTGACGGTTTTGAATTTCATCATCAGTGGCTATCCGGACTTCTTCCACTTGCAGCCAAAAACGTAAAGCCATTCCAGCAAGGGGGTGATTCCCATCTAACACCACTTGATTCTCAGCAACGTCGGTAACCGTGTATATCAAAGCCGAAGGATCATCTTCATCGCCATCATCAAGCACATCGCGAGCCTGTTCTGCATCACTAGAAAAATCATCGGCGTCAGGAACTCCTTCAAATTGCATCCCTACTTCAAGGGGGTCTGGAAACCGCGTGCGGGGTTCTATTTTTAATAGTTCCGGGTCATACTCGCCAAACGCATCGCCAGGATCAAGTTGTAAAGTGGTTTCATAACCTACGTCTTGGCCATCTAAAGCTGTTTCAATTTTCGGAAACGTGCCATCATAGCCTCCGTGCAGGTATACCATCGGGGCTTCAGGTTCTTCGATCACATTATTTTGTGCATCGGTTAATTTATAACGCAGCGAGACGATAGTATTTTTTGAGATCTTCATACGTAGTTTGCTAATTAGTTTGCTAAAAATTGAGAAATGAGTTCATTTTACTTGAGCAATCCATATCAACCACCACCGGCTCCTGAAGTCTTGCTCTTGCAGCAGGCCTGGCCTTTATTGGGGGGTCTTAGCCCGCAAGCCTTTATGCGCGATTATTGGCATCGGCAACCGCTATTGGTGCGCGGCGCTATTCCCGCTTTTCAGCAGGCCAAGGCCTGGGGCCAGCCGCTCGATAGCCCTATATCCTCACAAGCACTCTTGGCGCTGGCCACTACTGGCGAAAGTGAGGCCCGTTTAGTTCGCTCTAAGCCTTGGCGTCTGCAAGACCTGAACGCCGAGCCGCTGAAATCCAAAGCCTTACCCAAGCTCAGCGATCCCCATTGGACCCTCTTAATTCAAGGGACTGAGGCGCATCACGCCGCTGCCGCGAAAGTACTTTCTTGGTTTCGCTTTATCCCCGATGCCAGATTAGATGACCTAATGATTAGCCTAGCCGGCAAAGGGGGCGGTGTTGGTCCCCACTTTGACTCCTATGATGTTTTTTTATTGCAAATGGCCGGACGCAGAAAATGGTCCATTTCCACAAAAAGTGATTTAAAACTCAAGGCAGGCTTACCGCTCAAAATTCTGCGTAACTTTAAGGCCCAAGAGGCGTGGATTCTAGAGCCTGGGGATATGCTGTATTTACCGCCCAATACCGCCCATCATGGCATAGCGCTCGATTCAGGGTGTCAAACCTGGTCGATTGGCTTTCGTTCTCCGACCTATCGAGAATTACTGCAGGAGGGCTTATGGCGTTTAGCAGAATCCTTAGACGAAGCGCCAGCCTTCGATGGCCGCTATGCCGATCCCCTTCAAAGCGCTACCGACAAACCAGAGGCCCTGCCAGCAGAGCTTATTAAGCAACTGAAGAAACATTTAAAAGTCCTTGATTTAAAAGATATTAATCAATTTTTAACGGGTATTAGCGCCTATTTAAGCGAACCTAAGCCCAGCGCTTATTTTGTGGGGCCGACTAATCCCCTGAGCTACCCCCAATTTATCAAGAAGCTAGGCACAATCCCTTTGCATCTGCATCCCCTTTCTAGAATGATCTGTCACGAACAGCAGATATTTTGTAATGGCGAAAATGTGACCCAGCTAGCTACACCCCTAAGCATTGCTCTATGGCGCTCACTAGCAGCGAAAAAGACCGCAATTCTCTCAGCCGCCCAGCGTCTAGCGCTTAAGCCTGCTAAGGGTCATTCGGCAGATTTGCTCTACAGTGCATATCAAGCCGGATGGTTAATCTTTGAACCACTTCACGAATGATGGCTATAATGTTTTCTGGATTTGTTAAGGGGTAACCCTTAATTGATTCCAACAACAATTACCGGTAATTGATGTTTATATTTTTTAAAGGAACTTACAAATGAAGAAGTCACTATTACTAGCTGCTATGTTAGCCGTTGCTTTGGCTGCCTGTGGCAAAAAAGAAGAACCAAAACCAGCTCCTGCTCCAGCTCCTGCTGCAGCTCCTGCTGATGCTGCACCTGCTGCTGCCGCTCCTGCTGCTCCAGCTCCTGCTGCTCCAGAAGCAAAGAAGTAATCTTCTCTTTGAAGAACGAAAAAGCCGCGTAAGCGGCTTTTTTTTCGACCCCGTTCTGATGCCCCGGAGGTAATAAAAACAATGGTGATTTAACGTGCTAGCTGTTCACTCAATAAAGTAAGCAAGCGAATTCCAGCGGGAGAATTTTCCGCATTGCCTTCAGCATCTTGAACGAAAACTTGGCTTGCATCTGCGCCGTTTGCCTTCACATAAATTCGATACTGTTTCGCCTGGAGGGCGTCATCTTTGTTACTAAACAGGCCCGAAAAGAAGCCTTTGGAAGCAGATTCGCCTGTATCCTTGGTATTTACATAGCGCACAAAATAAACCCCTTTTGAGCGATCACGATCGATTACCGTAAAGTTCGATCGATCAAGCGCTAGGCCTACATCGCGCCAAGACCGATCAAAGCTGGAAGGTAATTCAATAACAGCAGCACCACGGCTGTCTTGCACTAATTTCGCTTTAGCAGCTTTGGCAGTGGGAGAGCTTGCTGAGGCTAATTGCGCTTTAGCTTGTTCTTGAGTATGACCAAGCCGCTCCATCAGTCGAACCAAGAAGGCTGCGTCTAAATCAGGGTCATTGGGTCGCGCGACCCACTTCGTAGAGATAACCCCACCACTGTTATCGCGCACAGGCTCTTCGGATGCGCCTTTGTGGGTGATAAAAATTTCTGTCTGATCTGGCTTTAAAGCCTCTAAACGCGTTTTATATTTATCGCGCTCACCCGTATCAAAAACACTCGAAAGAACTCCGCCCAACAAACTACGTAAATAGTCTTGCGGAATTTTGGCGCGGTTCTCAACCCAATCTGTCTCCATAATGCCGGTAGTAGGTGAGTCGACTAACAATAAAAAGCCATTTTCCTGCCAAAAATCTTTTACCTGTGGATAAAGCTCAGCTGCCGGTTTATCAATCACCAGCCAGCGTTTATCGCCTTCGCGTACCATGCGCATGCCAGGAATTCCTGTTAGAGGTGTTTTACGTGCCTCACCACCCTTTTTCAGGATCGCATTGTAATCAGACATCGTTGCGCTACCATCTTGGACCAAATAACGCCGGTCGGCTTGCGAAGTTACTAAATCAGGCGGATAGGTCAAATGAGGGCCACGCTGCGCACCGCCTGATTT
>CAIXDG010000178.1 GCA_903918115.1 uncultured beta proteobacterium | reverse complement strand
GTTGATTACACCAATGTGTTGTCTGACATCACCGTAGGTTATATGGGTGGTGAAGGTCAGCAGTGGTTATTAGTGCGCAATCAAACTGGGGAAGAATTACTCCAGTTATTAGGTGATGAGGTGACTCTCACTGCACCAGGTAGTGCAGGTAAACGCTTCTCTGCTGTAAATGGTTTTATGAAAAACGTGAAATTGGCGGCGGGTGGGTTGCCACTGCGCAAAATGCCAGATTGGTTACGGCCGATTGTTGGTTGGTTAATGCCCCGCATTGGGCCACGTGGACTTGAATTTGCGCGTGCACGAGTTGAAATGAAAGCAATTGAAACCGTCTTGCACTTACGGCGTGAACATCCGGCGCGGATTGCCTCAATGGTGCCAAAACACATTTGGCCTTTAGTTGCACCCTATCAACTCAAGCCTGAACCAAATGAACTAGCGACATCATCTATTAAAAATAGCGTGCTCGATAAAGCTTAGTAACCGTGCAACCAATATGAAGCCATCATGAAACCCCCTGCTAATTTTTACTACGACATTATTTCCCCTTACGTCTATTTTTTTCTCAAGTTACGTAAACCGCTCGAAGCACTTGTCGATTTAAAACCGGTACCCATTTTTTTTCCTGGTTTACTGCGCCTACAAAATAATCGTGGGCCAGCTGAGATTCCTGAAAAAAGAATTCATACCTACACCTTCTGCGTTTGGAAAGCCCAACAACTGGGTATTCCCTTTCAGTTTCCGCGGCGCCATCCATTTGCTTCTGCTGCTGCACAACGCTTATTACTACAAGAAGGTGCTGACTTCGCGATGATTGATAAAGCCTTTGATTTCGTTTGGGGTCATGGCGGCGATCCTGAAACCCAATGGAGTGAATTTTGCCTGGCGCTCGGTTTGCCTGCGACCACTGCAAAACCAAGCACTGCAGAGATCAAGCAAGCCTTAATTGCCAATACTGAAAGCGCAAATCAAGCCGGTATTTTTGGGGTGCCCAGCGTTAAAGTCAATGAGCGGGTCTTTTGGGGTTCTGATGCCATTCCCTGGATCTTGGATTTTCTTGAACAGCCCACCATGTTTGCTGATGCCGCCTATCAGGCAGCAATTCATGCCGAAAACCCCCTACTCCCCTGATTTTTTAATGGTTTGAGGTAAGTCGACCATGATGGCGGTGCCTGGTACGGTACAGCCTTGATCACAACATTTACCTGCTTGGGTGTTTTGGGTAATCGGGCGCTCTGCTTCAATTTCAGCAGGGCTGCTCGCATTAGCAAGCACACCGCGATTTAGAAGGCGTTCTACCAAGGCCACTTTATCGCCAATCGGATAGTTACGATAAATTTCCCGCTTCATGGCTTCTGGTGAGCCGCCGCCATGCAAGCTAATTACCGAATACCAACCACCTTGATACGACGCAGTTAAGTCTTCAATAAAGCGTGCGGTTTCAATTCTTTTATCATAAGGAATAGCCGGGTTTGCGCGCAAGACATCGGCCAAGTTTGCCGCAGTCGCCGGATTATGATCTTCATCAGGGCCAGGTAATGCAACAATTAAACCACCAGAGACATAATGTGCAATGCGTTGCATATCGTAAATTTGGGTGGCTAATAAAAGCTTACCAATATTGGAGTAAACCGCATCGGGCATAAAGCTTTTTGAAAGCGGATCTTGCGTCGCGTATACCGAGGCAGCAACCCCACATGCATAAAAGCCTTCAGTAATTTTAATCAGCTCAACCATCTGTTCACGTAAATGACTTTCGTCTGCGGGATTAAAACCATTGGCTTCGCACATTAAGGCGCCAGCGCCAATTAAAAGATCACCAAAACCAGCGCGTGCGCCAATACAACTATGGCGATGATGCGTAGCATAGGAGTGCGTCAGCGTTCCTGAATGCTCCCACTCATCAGCAAAAAAAACTTTTTCCCAGGGCACAAACACGTTGTCAAACATCACTACCGCAGTTGATTGCCCATAGCGATTCGAAAAGATCGCCGCCTTCTCGCCAGGCCTACCTGCAGGTCGAGCAACCATCGTAATTCCGGGAGCGTCGATTGGTACAGCACAGCAGACTGCAAAGGCAGCGTCAGCGGCAGTCATATTGCGGCCAGGCATCACTAATAACTCGTGCACATAGGGTGCACCCGTCACAATCGCTTTAGTTCCTGAAATAACAATCCCTTTAGCGTTACGCTCCACAACGTGCACGTAGCTATCGAGATTGGCTTGTTGATGCGGGCGTTTACTGCGATCGCCTTTGGCATCAGTCATGGCAATCCCCAGGGTTAAATCGCGCTCTTGCACCTCATGTAAATAGGCTAAGAACTTTGCACTATTTTCAGTGGTGCCCTTGGCGTCATCGATTTGCGCTGCCACTTGATAAATTGCATTTAATGCATCATGGCTTAAATAGCGTTGAGCGCATCCCGTTTCTTGACAAAGCAAACGCACGGCTTCTAATTTATTGAGTAAATCACCAGCACTCTGATTAATATGCAAAAGGCGATTCACTGTTTTACCGCTGCTCTGCTCAGTAGCCAACATTAATGGCTTAAATTCCTCACGCAAGGCATAGTCATAGGTCACACCAATAGCATTAATGCCTGGCGCAAAACCTGGTTCATCTGCCACCGACTGCACTAGTTGACCATTGAGATACACCGAGGGTTTATAAGACCTTAAGGACTCACGATATTCATTTGCAGACATCAACATGGCACTGACCTTTAACTAGTAATACAAGTAGTGTAAACAAAGTCTACAATTGGCTCTAGAACCTGAAAGATCTTTATGTTGATCACTTCAAATAACGCTGTACTGGTCATGATTGACCTACAAAAACGTCTCATGCCGGCCATTGCTGAAGGTCAGTCGGTGATTGAGCAATGCGTACGGCTTGGTCAAGCCGCCCAATTACTACACGTCCCGATTATTGGCACAGAGCAAAATCCTGCGAGTCTCGGTGATAACTTACCGGAGATTAAAGCACTCTGCCAAACTACTATCAGTAAAACCTATTTTGATGCTTGTCATGATGGTTTATTAATTGAACTAGCTAAATTTAAACCAGCACGTCAACAGATCATTTTAGTGGGTTGTGAATCTCATGTTTGTGTGCTGCAAACGGCATTTGGTTTAATTGCAAATCAATATCAAGTGACGATCGTCATCGATGCCCTTGGCTCGCGCCATCCGCTCGATAAAGAAATCGCCATTGAACGTATGGCAAAAGCAGGTGCTAAGCTGGTGACAAGCGAAATGCTCATTTTTGAATGGCTACAAACTAGTAATCAGCCGGAATTTAAAGCTATCCTTAAAATCATTAAATAAATCAAAATAATATGGATTTTTCTCTCGACCCCCAAACTACAGAACTGCGTGAACGCACGAAGCGCTTTATCGCCGAACAAGTCATCCCCTTAGAAAGCGAACTTGATTACCATGCGCATGGGCCAAGCGAAACTTTACGCAAAGAGTTAATCGCTCGAGCTAAGAAAGCAGGCCTACTTACTCCCCATGCCTCAATTGAATTTGGCGGCTTGGGCTTAAGTCATGTTGCGAAAGCCGTCATCTTTGAAGAGGCTGGTTACTCTTGTTTAGGTCCTACTGCACTCAATATTGCCGCCCCCGATGAAGGCAATATTCATTTAATGGAAGCAGTTGCCAATGCAGAGCAAAAAGAGCGCTGGCTACGCCCACAAGTTCAAGGCCTCACGCGTTCTTGCTTTGCGATGACCGAACCACCCCCAGGGGCTGGCTCAGACCCCTCCATGCTCATGACCACTGCGACTCCCGATGGGGATGATTATGTAATCAATGGCCGGAAGTGGTTTATTACCGGAGCAGATGGAGCTGATTACGCCATCATCATGGCACGCCTTGAAAATACTGCGTCAAATAGTGCAGATGCCAAATCTAGCGGTCCTGCTGCGACGATGTTTCTGGCCGATATGAAACAAACCGGCATTGAATTAGTGCGCAATATGGATGCTCTGGATCAATGTTTTACTGGGGGTCATGGTGTCATTGATTTTAAGAATTTACGCGTACCAGCAAAAGATATCTTAGGAAAATTAGGCGAAGGTTTTCGTTATGCCCAAATTCGTTTAGCGCCCGCCCGCTTAACCCACTGCATGCGTTGGCTTGGCCAAGCACGCCGCGCGCAAGACATTGCCTTGCAATACGCGATTAAACGTACTGCCTTTGGCATGCCACTATCTCAACATGAGGGCGTGGGGTTTATGTTGGCCGATAACGATATGGATTTACAGACTGCCCGTCTACATACTTTGCATACGGCTTGGCTTTTAGATCAAGGTGAAAAATGCAACTATGAATCGAGTCGTGCAAAAGTCGTTTGCTCAGAAGCTGAATGGCGGGTCGTTGATCGTTGTGTCCAAATTTTAGGTGGTCAAGGAGTCACAGACGAAACGCCGATCATGCGGATTTTTACTGATATGCGTGCCTTTCGGATTTACGATGGTCCGAGTGAAGTCCATCGTTGGAGCATGGCCCGCAAATTAGTCAAAGCTGCCCAGGACAATCAATAAATGGCGCAAGATCTTTTTCGCTTAGACGGTAAAACAGTATTAGTGACTGGTGCATCTAGTGGCCTAGGACGGCACTTCGCCCTACTCATGGCGCAAGCTGGTGCAAGCGTGGCTTTAGCCGCACGACGTATCGATGTCTTAGAAGACTTAGTTCAAGAAATCAATTCAGCTTCACCAAAGTCTTCGGATGCAAAAGCCAAGGCATTTCAACTCGATGTGAGTAATGCCCAACAAGTGAGTCAGTGCTTTGATCAACTTGCTGCTTGGCATTTGCCTGATGTGATCATCAACAATGCTGGCGTTACTATCACCAAACCCCTGCTACAACAAAGTGAGAGTGATTGGGATCAAGTGATCGATACCAATCTCAAAGGTGCTTGGCTGGTGGCTACTGAGGCCGCAAGGCGGCTGGTTGCAGCCAATAAACCAGGCAATATCGTCAATATCAGCTCCATTTTAGGAGAGCGGGTTGCGGGTGGTGTTGCGCCCTATGCGATCTCTAAAGCAGGCGTACTACAACTCACAAAAACGATGGCACTTGAGTTAGCGCGCTACTCGATTAGAGTGAATGCCTTACTACCGGGTTATATTGCGACCGATCTCAATCGGGCTTTTTTACAAAGCGAAGCTGGCGAAAAACTCCGTGCACGTATACCAAGCCGACGTTTTGGTGAAGTTAGCGATCTTGATGGACCGATTTTATTATTAGCATCTGATGCTAGCCAAGCAATGTCAGGAACCTCAATCGCGGTCGATGGCGCTCATTTAGTAAATACCCTGTAAAACTACGCTAAATGAGTGTGCCGATGAGTACGTCGTTTAATCTACCGGCCTTTTCTGCCTATCTGCGCAATCAAGG
>CAIXDG010000177.1 GCA_903918115.1 uncultured beta proteobacterium | reverse complement strand
CCGTAAATTAGTATGGCGGGAATAATTTGCGGCATTTTCGGCGACCTGATCACTTAATTCGCGTGTAGGAGTTAATACCAAAGCCCGAATCGGATGGCGCGCTGGAGAAGCGCTGCCACTGGATAAGGGTAATAATTTTTGAATGATTGGCAAAATAAAGGCTGCCGTCTTACCTGTTCCGGTTTGCGCAGCTCCCATGACGTCTTGCCCCGTCAGAACAATGGGAATTGCCTTTGCTTGAATTGGGGTGGGAAGGGTATAGCCCTGCTCAGCGATCGCCTTCAGTATGAGGGGATCTAAAGCAAAATCAGTAAAGGCTGCCACGGGGGCATTAGGAGAGTCTTCAGATCCGCCATTGGGCGGGGAATTGGCAGGGGAATTTACTTCAGGAGCAGAATTAATCAAAATACCTTATCAAAATACAAAAAAGCCCTTTTAAATTAGCGGCTTACGAAAGAGCGGCAATGCCGGCTTGGGCGATGCTAGCATCCTCAGCAGATTTAACGCCAGATACGCCTACAGCCCCTATAGTAAACCCATCGACCACAATATTGATCCCACCCTCTAACATGCCACCAATATGTGGCGCGGATAAGAAGGAAATCCGTCCATTATTAATAATTTCTTCATAGACGCGACTTTCACGTTTGCCCATTGCGGCAGCACGAGCCTTTTCTTCAGCGATATAGGTTGAAACAGGAGCGCACTCATCACGTCTAATTAAACCTAAGAGATGACCCCCATCATCACATACGGCAATCGTCACTGCAAAATTACCAGCTGCTGCAAAAGCATCTGCCGCATTCAAAATTTTCTGCACATCAGCTTGAGTGAGATAGGGCTTTTTAGCTAGCATGGTAATTTTTTTCAAACAAGAACAGGGCTGTCGGCTTCTCTTTCAATCTTATTAGCAGCTGATTTTAAGAAATCTTGCGCGGCCACTACGCCACTGGCTTTGGGTTTGTAACCCATATTTTGCAGACCCATTTCAACCCCACTTAAGGCTGCCATGAGGGTTAAGTCATTGCAATCGCCGAGGTGACCAATACGGAATACGCGACCTTTAACACGACCCAATCCTGTACCTAAGGCCAAATTGAAGCGCTCTAAAATGTGTTTACGCAAAGCATCAGAATCCATGCCCTCAGGCGCCAAAATTGCCGTATTCACTGGTGAATAGGCATTGGGATCTTGACACTGATTTTCTAGGCCCCAAGCAGCGGCAGCACGACGGCAGGCTTCACCTAAACGTTTATGTCGGGCAAAGATATTATCTAAGCCTTCAGTATTCATCATGTCGATAGCTTCATGTAAACCATAGAGCAAGTTGGTATTGGGTGTGCTTGGCCAAAAGCCTTGCTTGTTAAATTCGATGATGTCAGTCCAATCCCAATAGGCACGGGGAATTGTCGCTTTCTTACTAGCATCAATGGCTTTTTGCGAAATCGCATTAAAACCTAAGCCGGGTGGCAACATTAAACCTTTTTGTGAGCCCGCAATCGTCACATCAACGCCCCACTCATCATGGCGATAATCAGCAGAACCCAAACCAGAGACAGTGTCCACTAATAGCAAGGCTGGATGCTTAGCATTATCAATTGCTTTACGTACTGCAGGAATATTCGAAGTTATACCTGTGGCAGTTTCGTTATGTACGACACAGACTGCTTTAATTTCGTGTTTAGTATCTTGCTTTAAACGCTCTTCAATTAAATTCGCATCAACACCCCAACGCCAAGCAGCATCACCAGGCTTGGAAATAATTTCAGCATTTAAGCCCAATTTTTTTGCTAACACCATCCACAGATGCGCAAACTGACCGGTTTCGTAACCCAAGATTTTGTCACCGGGATTTAAGACATTGACTAAAGCACTTTCCCAAGAACCGGTTCCAGAGGCAGCGTAAATAATTACGGGTTGCTTAGTTTTAAAGATTCCTTTAACGTCCTCTAAAACCTTTAATGCTAAAGCTTGGAACTCGGGGCCGCGATGGTCAATGACCTGATAGCTAATTGCGCGCAAAATACGGGGTGGTACTGGGCTTGGGCCAGGAATATTGAGAAAATGGTGGCCTGAAGGGTGTGTGTCAAGTTTTAACATGGAGTCTCCTAAATTAAAAATATTATTTGTGCTATTGATAGCCTGCTAAATATGGTTCTTTATAGTATTTTGCCATATCTTGCCATATGCTGAATAATTACGTATTCCCAGCCGAAATTGCCACCCGCTTGCGTAAAAACGTCAAGGGGGCTTTATTCACTGATCTCGCCAATCGCGGCCGGTATGCCACTGATGCCTCGATTTACCAGCAATTTCCTTTAGCTGTCTTGATTCCAGAAGATGCTGAAGACGTGAAAACTGCCTTAGCAGTGGCCGCAGAATTTGCTATTCCTGTTTTACCCCGTGGTGGTGGCACCAGTCAATGTGGCCAAACCACAGGCGCGGCGTTAGTAATCGACAATAGCCACGCCTTTCGCAATATCCTCGAAATAGACCTCAATCGAGCCGAGGCCGAGGTCGAGCCAGGGTTAGTGCTCGACCACCTCAACGCCAAACTTAAACCGAGTGGCTTATGGTTTCCGGTGGATGTTTCCACCGGTGCGCAAGCCACGATTGGCGGAATGGCCGGTAATAATTCCTGTGGCAGCCGCTCAATCGCCTACGGCAACATGGTACATAACGTGCTTGGCATCGAAGCTTGGTTAGCCAATGGCAAGGTCGGGCAATTTGGGCCTTATGCCCAAAGCGCTGGCGTCGCAAAAGAATTGGGCAGCTTTGTCAAAAGTCTGGCTGAGCAACTGCAACCCGAAATAGAAGCCAATTGGCCCAAGGTATTACGCCGTGTTGCCGGGTACAACCTCGATATTTTCCATCCCCAAAGTGAATTACCCTACACCTCTGACAGTAGTGTCAATTTGGCACACCTCTTGGTTGGTAGCGAAGGTACCTTGGCGTATTTCAAATCATTGCGCTTAAAGCTAGCTCCTCTGCCCCAACATAAAGTTCTTGGAGTAGTGAACTTCAAGAGTTTTTACCGTGCAATGGAAAGTGCACAACATCTGGTGAAGTTAGGCCCAAGCGCAGTTGAATTAGTCGATCGCACCATGATTGATTTAGCCCGCAGTAATCCTAGCTTCAAGCAAGTCATCGAAACCGCATTAATTGATCCTCAAGCAATAACCCCTGAAGCAATTCTATTGGTTGAATTTTCAGGAGAAAGCCAAGCGCCTCTACTAGCGCAATTACAAAGCTTACAAGAGTTAATGGGCGATCTTGGTTTGGCTAATAGTGTTGTACCCATGATTGATACAAATTTACAAAAGAATTTATGGGAAGTACGTAAAGCGGGTCTCAATATCATGATGAGCCTAAAGGGAGACGGTAAACCCGTCAGCTTTATTGAAGATTGCGCTGTGCCCCTGGAGCACTTAGCCGATTACACCCAGGCGCTTACTGAGGTATTTACTAAGCATGGCTCACGCGGTACCTGGTATGCCCACGCATCAGTGGGCACCTTACATGTTCGGCCGATTTTAGATATGCGCCGCGATGGCGCGGCAAAAATGCGTGCCGTAGCTGAAGAGGCTGCAGAATTAGTACGGCGCTATAAAGGTGCATACAGCGGTGAACATGGAGATGGCTTGTGTCGTGGAGAATGGATCTCTTGGCAATTTGGTCCCAAAATTACTGCCGCTTTAGGGGCAATCAAAACTGCTTTTGATCCGCAACATTTGTTTAATCCCGGCAAGATCATTGATCCGCCAAAAATGGATGACTCGATTTTGTTTCGGTATCCGCCCAACTACGCCATCATTCCCTTAAAGCCTGCACTCGATTGGTCGGCGTGGGATGTACAAAACAATCCTGTCACCGAAGCGATCTCTGCGCCAGGCACGGGTGGCGATCCGGCCTTAGGTTTAGCGAAAGCCATTGAAATGTGCAATAACAATGGTCATTGCCGTAAGTTTGACGCCGAGGTGATGTGCCCAAGTTATCGAGTTACTAGGGATGAAAAGCATTTGACCCGCGGACGCGCAAATACTTTACGTTTAGCGATGTCGGGTCAATTAGAGCAGGATGCCATTAGCTTAAGCGATCCATTAGCCACTGATGCAGTTAAAGAAGTGATGGATTTATGCGTTAGTTGTAAAGCCTGCCGCCGTGAATGCCCCACGGGTGTTGATATGGCGAAAATGAAAATTGAATTTTTGCAGCGTTATAAAAAACGGGTAGGTCATTCAGTGCGCGATTTACTAGTAGCGCATTTGCCACGATATGCACCTATCGTTAGCGCATTACCAGGCTTGCCAGCACTACTTAATTTACGCAATCAAGTACCTTTCATTGCCAAACTTCTCCAATGGCTCACTGGAATTTCAGCGGCCCGTAGCTTACCCGTCTGGAGGGCTAAAACACTTTGGAAAAATCAAATTATTCTGCAAGAGAAATATACGCATTCCCCTGATGCTTTACTTCAAGGTGAGGGTAAAGGGGTTGTTTTATTTGCCGATACCTTTAATGCGTATTTTGAAAATGAAAATCTCCAAGCCGCAATTCGCTTACTTGAAACGGCGGGTTATCGCATTCATATTCCACAACCTACCAAAGAGACACGAACTGAACAACCGGGTTGTGGCAAACAATTTTGTTGTGGGCGCACTTATTTAGCTGCAGGCATGGTAAATGAAGCGCAAGAGCAACTAAGCGCCCTATTGACGCATTTGCATCCTTACGCCGAGCGTGGCATTGCCATTCTAGGTCTAGAACCTTCCTGTTTATTCACGCTTAAAGATGAGGCCTTGGTGATGGGCTTTGGCGAGCAAGCTATTACTGTTGGCCAACAAGCGCAGTTACTCGAAACATTTTTAGTTGCAGAATTAAAAGCGGGTCGCTGTCAATTTGATTTAAAGGCAGCAACCAAACCCGTCTTAGTGCATGGTCATTGCCATCAAAAAGCTTTTGCAGCACTTACCCCCACCCTAGAATTATTAAAACAAATTCCTCAGGCTAATCCCCAACTAATTGAATCTTCCTGCTGCGGTATGGCTGGTAGTTTTGGTTATGAAGTGGAGCATATAACCGTTTCAAAGCAAATGGCTGAACTCAGCTTATTACCAGCGATTCGGAAAGTACCTAATGCATGGGTTGTTGCCGATGGTACGAGTTGTCGGCATCAAATCCAAGATGGCGTAAACCGAGAGGCCGTTCATATTGCCCGCATTCTGGCCGCCCACTTATAAGTGAGTCGCTCAAGCGAACGGCATTAAAAAAGCGGTGCCTCCTCCCCAAAGGTTGCACCGCAAAACGCCAGCACTTAGTTTAAATGAGAATAGTTATCAACTAAAAAGCTGATTAAGACCGCTTTACTTATGTGGGCTAGCCCTTAAACAATGAGCCCATAGGTCATAAGCAACAATGTCCCAGTTAATAAGGCGGGTACTAAACGACGCTGTGGACTAGAAATCATCACCGCAAAACTCAACAGGCATAAACCAATTCGTAGATAAACCGGTACGGTTGCTAATAAACCTAATGGCAGAATAATCATCCGCACGGTAAGTGCAGCAACCATTGCATAAGTAATTGCGGAGATCCACCGAAAAATTTCACTCTCTTGATTAATCTTCCCAGAAAGTAAAACGCCGATAGCGCGACATAAATAGGTGCCGATACAAGCACCGGCAAGCGCTAGCCAAATACCCCAACCCTGTAGCGCAGTGTTCATGGCGATTGATCTTTAAAACGCTGACGTAAAAACTGCCGATCAATCAAGTAAGCTACTGTACCTGCAACTACACCGGTGACGAGCAAGCTCGAATCGCGATCTAGCAAATAAAAGCATGGGCCTAAAATGCCACCCAAAATAATGGCTAGACGATTAATTGCAGACTTGACTTCCGTAAACGTCAATAAGAAAAATAAGGGATTAATAAAAACTAGTCCCAAAGTAATCCATTTGGGCACAAAACCCGCCAACAAATAGCCCAAAATTGTTGCCGGAAAACAAATCGCCCAACATAAAATGCCCAAGCCTAAGTAGTAGTGCAAGCGATGTTGTGACTCAATTGCCTGAAAATCGCGCATTGATACTGCCCAAGCCGTCATCGCTAATAAATGTACTGAAGCATATAGGTTTCGATTGCGATCACGTGGATGTAGTTGAGGAAATAAAGCAATAGTCATCGTAATAAAACGGGTTGAGGTCAATGTCACGGCCAGAGTAATAGCTAATACAGAAGATCCTGTAATGGCCATTTCTAAAAGCACTACTTGGCCAGGTAGGGCAAACATCAATAAACTACTTAAAGAGGTAAACCACAGATCAATCTGATTTGTTTTGGCCATTGCGCCAAAGCCCACCATGCCGGCGAACAGTACCATTGCCGGAGCACCAGCAGCATGCCGAAAGCCGCTCCAAAAGGCCTCTTTACGATCAGCAAAGCGGGCTTGTTCATTTCTATTGAGCTCTTCAGAGCCCGGCGTCAGAAAGGGTTGCGGGGTTTGTGGCGGAGGTGCAGCAGCAGTCATAAGCTAGATTGTAGGTTCTGCTTGTAAAGCCCACTGAATATGCTCGCGCACTAAATCATCTGCACTATCTAATGCATGAGTTAAAGCAAATCTTATTGCAGCACACTCTTTTAAATTTAATGCCGAATTAGCTAGCGCATTTCCCATGGCTACCGCTAAATTTCGCCGCCAGCGACTATAACCAATCCGCCGAATTGCACTCCCTTCATGTCGCTGCTCAAACTCGGCTTCAGTCCAAGACCATAATGCCAATAAACTTTGCTCGCCTAGGCCATGGCGTTCCACAAAATCAGGCACGCTGGAACGTTTAGCAAATTTATTCCATGGGCAAATTAATTGGCAATCATCACACCCGTAGATACGGTTACCCATCGGTCGCCGAAATTCAAGCGGAATTGCCGCAGGATTTTCAATCGTTAAGTAGGAAATGCATTTACGCGCATCGAGCTGATAAGGCGCAGTAATTGCTTGGGTGGGGCAAACATCAATGCAGGCGGTGCACGTGCCGCAGTGCTGCACTTCCTCAGGGTCAACGGGTAGCGCAAGATCAACTAAGATTTCACCGAGAAAAAAGAAGGATCCCGATTCGCGATTTAAAAGTACAGTATGTTTTCCACGCCAACCTAAACCCGCTTTACGCGCCAGTTCTACCTCCATTAAGGGTGCTGAATCGGTAAAGACCCGATACCCAAAAGGACCGATGCGGCTTTCAATTGCTTTGGCAAAATCATTTAAACGACCACGTAAAACTTTGTGATAATCGCGCCCCCGGGCGTACATCGAAATAACTCCGGCACGCGGGTTGGCTAATTGCCGCCATTCTTGGTCTATGTCATGATCGTCGGGTAGATAGTTCAAGCTGACGCAAATAACACGAACTGTGCCAGGCAAGAGTAATTTTGGGTCGGCTCGCAAAAGTGCATGACGACTCATATAATCCATGTGTCCGTGGCGACCTTCAGCTAACCAGTGATGCAAGCGCTCTGTGGCCTCACCGAGGTAGGTGTCGGTAATACGCAAACGGTCAAAGCCGAAAATAGTGGCTTGTTCACGTAACCATGCAATATTCATATCAAAGTACACATTGAATCAATTAAGTAAACATTGTAGGCAGGAAAGCGAAACGGGGGATCTAGCAAGATCCCTAGGCCAAGCGCTGACTCAATATTTCCAGGAATTCCCTGGTGGACACCTTAATTTGGCACTGAGCGGAGAACTCGGTGCTGGTAAAACGAGTTTTGCCCGTAGCCTCATTCAATCCTTGGGGCATCTGGGTAAAGTGAAAAGCCCTAGTTATGCCTTGTGTGAACCCTATTCGATCACGGTAGGGCAACACTCGATTGCTTTGCATCATTTTGATTTATTTCGCATGCGTAGTGCATTGGAATGGCAAGAGGCTGGTTTTGCTGATTTATTTGCCGCGCCCGGTCTTTGCTTAGTTGAATGGCCGGAAAAAGCAGGAGATACGCTGCCCGTCTTTGATCTTTCTATTGCGCTCAAAGCACGGCAAGCTGAATGTGAACGCGATATTGATATCACTGCGCACTCTCCCGCAGGGCAAAGCATCGTATTAAAGCTTGAAGGCCTAAGTTAAACGGAATGGCTAAAACTTCTTCAGTTAATCAGATGAAGCGTCGCACCTTAAGACGGTCTGCTAAAGCAGTTTTGGGTTTAGGGGGATTGCATAAGGCGGGTTTTTTAATTCTGCTGGGCGTCAATGAAATTGCGTACGGCGCGAAGATTATGGGAGTACGAATTTGGCCCTCCGAAGATTACACTCGTATTACCTTAGAGTCTGATACACCGTTGCCAATTACGCAACAGATGCTAACGAATCCCGATCGACTAGTGGTTGATGTGCAAGGATTGGAACTAAATTCCACCTTAAAAGATTTGGTAGCTAAGGTGAAGCCAAATGATCCCTATGTGTCACAAATTCGGGTGGGTCAATTTCAGCCCAATGTCGTGCGCTTGGTATTTGACTTAAAAGAGCCCGTTAAGCCACAAATTTTTACCCTTGACCCAGTTGCGGAATACCAATACCGCATGGTCCTTGATCTTTATTCCGCCACCCCACCCGACCCCTTAATGGAATTAGTAAAAAACAGTGTCCGCAAAGAAAAAGCTCTTGAACAATTCAATGCCCAGCCAGATTTAATTGCTGAATTTGCCAATAAAGAATTGCCGCCCAATAAAAATTTGGCTTTACCAAATAAAGAGGCTGGCACTAGCCGCTATAAACGCTTAATTACTATAGCCATTGATCCCGGTCATGGCGGCGAAGACCCCGGCGCTATTGGAGCTCGAGGCTCGAAAGAAAAACAAGTGGTGCTAGCGATCGCCAAGCGCTTAAAAGAGAAAATCGAGAATGTCCCCTATATGCGCCCCTACCTCACTAGAGATGGCGATTATTTTGTCCCGCTGGGAGTGCGAGTTCAGAAAGCCCGCCAAGTACAAGCGGATTTATTTGTCTCGATTCATGCGGATGCATTTATTCAACCGAATGCCAAGGGAGCTTCGGTATTTGCGCTCTCACAACAAGGAGCCTCAAGCACTGCTGCCCGCTGGATGGCGAATAAAGAAAATGCCTCTGATTTAATCGGTGGGATCAACATCAAAACTAAGGATGCTCAAGTAGCCAATCTTCTCTTAGATATGTCGACAACTGCACAAATTAAAGACTCCATGCAAGTAGCGCAGGCCATACTCCAACAAATTGGTGGGTTTGCCCCCCTACAT